>NZ_CP028884.1:638435-957653 GCF_003606285.1 Borrelia turcica IST7 | reverse complement strand
AAGTTAACTATAATGTTTATTATTTCTTTAATTACTTTATAATTATTATTAAGTATAGTCTATAACTACCTTTTTACTTATTATACTTTTACTTCTCTATTTATGTTACTACTATTTTCTTATATATCCCATACTTAAATCCTTAATTAACATTATTTCTTTATTCCATATTCTTTTATATTTTTATTTAAATTTTATTTATTTACTAAATAACCTTTATATCTATTTACATTTTATTCTTAAAATAATATAATAAACTTAACTCTAATTCTCTAATTTAATGGTTTAAGGGTGCATTTAATAAACTAGACTAGAATTTAATTATTTATATCACTTTTATAAGGAGCTTTATTATGGCTAACAGCAATACTAGAGAACAAAATACAAATGACAATAATTTCACTAATAAGTTTATTGATGAAATTAAATCTCTTGATAAATACTTGTCTGAAGATATCATTGACGATAAGACTTATAAGCTTAGGCTTAATGGGCGTGCAAAAGCATTCCTACAAAATATTAAATCTACTACTAACTACTCTGATAATTATATTAGCAAGCTTGTTACTCAAATAAGAGGTAGAATAAAAGAAATAAATCCTACTCACCCTATGCTTAAATACTTTAAGCTTACTAGAGAAGAGTATGAAGCTATTACTGCAGAGAAGAATAGGAGGGTTAAGGAGCGTAATGCGAATAAAAAATCTTTTAATAAACGCGAATTTCTTCTCTTAACTGAAGAACTCTTATTGTCACATAGATTTGAACTTCTTTATATGGGGTTACTTCTTGCCTCTGGTAGAAGAAGTTTAGAAATTATTGCTGGTTCTTTTAGTGACTCTCAAGAAAAGGACTCTATCTTATTTCAAGGACAACTTAAGACTAGAGATGCTAAACGGTTTAATACTCCTTACAGTATTCCTTTAACTGTTGATAAGAAACTTTTCCTTACAGCCTATTCTATTTTTTCAAACACAACTCAATATAAGGATATAAGAGAGCGTTGGGAAGATAATGAGCTTAGTGACTCTACTATTAACCTGTTGCTTAAGCGTGAACTTACAAAAATTTTTGACTCCAACTTCCTTGTATCTGATTTTAGATCTATTTATACTACTCTTATCTTAAAGCGTGAAGGCTATTTTGATGATACTCATGGGAGTAAAGAAATATATCCAAGAGTTGCCGAGATTTTAGGTCACATTGATGATGAGTCGGCTGCACAAAGCTATAGAGATTTCAAACTCACTAATTCACCTTCTATTGCAGACATTAAACTTAAAATTAACTACATTAGACAAAATAGAAAATTAGAAATAAGCAAAAAAATGTATGATTGGCTTTACAAATCTTCTATTAATTCTAAAATAACTAACCAACACAAAATAATGAGAGGTACGGCTTTTAATTTCTTTAAAGAGTGCATGATTATAGCTATTGATTCTTTTAATACCAACGGTAAGCTTTTCAACATTAAAGAACTTAAATATGAATTTAGAAAAGTTTTATCTAGCAAGGGATATAATGTTGCTTCTAATGGTGTTATCGTTAAAGACTTCTTCGATCACTTCACTGGTCTTGATAAAAAAAGTGAAGTTAAGCTTAAAGGAATAGAAACAACACAATTTCACTCTCAAGACACCATAGAAAACAAAATAATTCCCGATGAAGTTGCAAGGCTTAACCAACTACTCAACTTTAAGAATAAAGATACTATTAAAGAAAACTCACAAATACTTACATTCCTTCTAAAAAAGATACTACTTAGTAAATCCAAGGTTGTTCTTCTTGATTTATTTCAATTTGATTTCCTTAAGAGTAAGTTCCCTAATTTAAGTAAACAGAGGCATAAAAGCATTATTGACATACTTAACCGTAATATTGTGCTTATTAAAGAGAAAATTAAACTTACAGATTAAAGGATTAAAGTTAGAGTCGGTCAAACATCAGTTACAAATATCTATTAAAGAAATAATATGTTATAATATTATATATATTTAACTATACTGCCTTATTTAAAAAATTAAAATACATGTAAGGAGGTATAGCATGTGTCTCAAAACAATTCTATTAGCTCTAATTTTAACATTTACAGTTACAGTATCTTCATTTGCCGATTGTGAAAATTGCTGTTTTTGTTCATGTCCTACTACTATCATACACAATAACTAATTAACTGTTTGATTAAGCCTTTATTCTTAAGGGGAAAGGCTCTATTTCCTTTTAAAAGTTACAATAGTGACTAAGGAGATTACATGAGATCCTTAATAAGATATTTTTTGATTACATCTCTGGTTATACAGGCTTGTGCTTGTAGAGAAACAGAAGATTGTTCTACCTGTTTGTATAACTGCCATTGCAATACTCCCGAAACAATACAAGAAAAAATAAAAGGCAAAGAAATGGAAAAGATAAACAAAGAAACAAAAAATTTTGTCAAAAAAATAAAAAAAGAAATAGAAAATATAAATCAGAAAACAAAAAAATTTGTTAAAGAGATAGAAGAAGATATAGATAATGACACAGAAGCAATAATCATTAAGACTAACTGTCCTAAATGTATTTGGGGTTGCAACTGTGTGGAAAAAATATATATAAGGAAAAAACATAAAAACGTAGAACAATCGGATCAAAATAAATAATTAATACCTTAAGTAACAAACCACAATATTGTGATTATTAAAGAGAAAATTAAACTTACAGATTAAAGGAGATTATATGAGAGTCACTGCTACAAGAGGTGATATTTATGCTACAGAATCTCATTATGCTTTAATTCTTTTTAAATAGAGATAAGACCTTAGAGCCTTATCTCTATTTATATTGTGAACATATTAAATATATCTCATTTTATTTACTAAGATAATGTATAAATAATCCTATTACTGCACTTACAGCAAATGTTGACACAAACCCAAATATCCAATAAAGTGGCTTTATCGCTGAGTCTATTTTACTGCTTAGCTCACTCTTAAGCTCATTTCTTACGCTATCTATCTTAGTATCTAGTTTATCTATCTTGCCATCTAGTTTTTCTATATCACCCTTAAGTTCACTTCTTACGCTATCTATCTTAGTATCAAGTTTCTCTATATCACCCTTAAGCTCACTTCTTACTCCCTTTATCTCTACTAAAAGCTCATTTCTTACGCTATCTATCTTAGTATCTAGCTTTTCTATTCCATTCTTAAGTTCATCCTTAAGCTCAACCATTTGCTTTTCAAGTACAGTCATCCTAATTTCTAAATTCTCATAATGATAATTAGCATTACGAAATAATACATATTGAATAACTTCTTCAGGAAACCCTTTATCAAGAAACACCTGCTTTACATACTCATATTCCGGTACATGCTCATATGCAAAATTACTCATCCAAACCCCCGATTAAAACTTCACTGCTAAAAGTTATTATTTCCATCAACTTACAACCTAATATTAACACACATATAAAAAAGATACTTATTGCGTATATAGATTATCAATAGCCTTATCAGGATAAGTATCAAGACTAATATTTTTACTAGCAGTCCCTGTAATAGGTTCCGTAGCAACCACTGTGTTTCCTGCTGCATTAGTAGCAGTTCCCTTAAGCGTAGCCGTTACCTTTAACCCCGATTGAATCTCATTGCGAAGAATTATTATTAATCTTTTCTAAAATAAGCTTATTACTAGCATACTTATTCTTAATTACAACCTTACGATCCCCAACATCAAGTGACACTTTATCACCACTTACTCTCTCCTTCTTGCAACCAATTCCACTAAGAGCACCCATAACAAATGGTTGTACTAGAAAATAAGAAAATAACACTTCCTGCTGTTCGTATGATTGCAGGTAGGGAATTTGATTATGTTCCGGAGGTTGGCTCTGAGGTTGTGATTGGATTCCTTGATAATAAGTTTGACCAACCTCAATAGCTAAACAATTTTTCTTTATCTCAACCACAGTTCCAATCAAATTGGAAGGTATAAATCCCTTATATAATTCAATCATCTCCTCTAGGAAACATAAAAAAATATTATTTTTGTTCATTGTTATTATTTTTAAAGTGTCATTTTATTTTACACTTGTCTGATCTAACTCATCATCGTAATCATACATACCCTCCTTTTCCAAAAAATTTTCATAATTTTAAATATCAAAGATAATAGAACTTACTACAAATCCAAATAACAATTGTTTGTCTTGATTTATTCCAACCTTAAAAACAAAAGGAATTTCTTTAAATAATTTATACCCAATGCCTAAACTTGAGATATAAAGAAATCTACCATTATCAAGAAAGTTATCAGAGAGTCCATATCCTGTATCAAATGACAATACTAGAAATAAATCAGAAGCCACATTTCTTAAATATTCAAGAAAAAATATTCTATATTCAAATCCAAAATTAAAAATAGTATTAAAAGAGTTATTAGCATTATTAGAAAAAGGAAGTGCTACTGGATAAAAATTTAAAGAGTTATAATCTATTCTAGTATTCAAGTCAGTTTCAGTTAAAGAATCAGTTTTAAGAAAATCAGACTTAAGTCCTATCTCTCCAAAGGGAATTGAGAGTAAATATTTAAAATTCCAATGTACTCGATAAAGTTGATCTTGACTCTCTGGTAAATATTTATAAATAAAAGATACTCTAGATTCTGCTCTTTGAAACTCAGAATAATAAATAGGAGCCAGGAAATCAACTTTATTCTCCAATGTCAATGTGTTTAAGTACTTATGCTTCAAGTCACCCATCGCTTTAAGCAAATGATTAATCAACCCTATTCTTAGGGTATTCTCAACTTTAAGATAATCAAAATTATATCCAAGTGATAAATTCCCTATATGTTCAATTGATTTGCTGTTTAAATTAAATGGAATTCTGATCTCATAAAATAACTTAGACGAAAAACTTCTAAAAGCATAAGCAAGGCCAGTGCCAAATAGCATCACTTGATAATAATCGGTACCCATATCAATAAAGGGAGAAATCTTGGAATCATTATGAATAATATCTAGTGCAAATTCGAAAGTATTTGGAAGAGATAAATAATTTGCATCAAAGCTGAAGTCCAGGCCTTTTATCTCTAACTCATCTAATTCTTCTGAGAATAAATTCATGTAAATCAATGATAAACTTAAAAACAAAATTATTCTTTTCATTTCCTATTCTCCTTAAACCTTAAACTTAATCTCAATGCTCAATATTTGACTCAAGGGTATACTTTTAAATAGTATTTTTTGTCTTAAGGGCTCAAAGATGCTCTTAATTTTTAATGTAAGGATTTTAGTAATAGAAAAATCACCCTCAAGATAAACTTGCAAAGAATTATCACTTAAATTGAACTTTAAAGCAGCTGATGTTTGAAATAAATTTTCAATCCAACTTAGCACAAATGCTGTTGATATAAAATAATTATTACTCTTTGAATAACTCTCAAAAGCAACATTAAATCCATTTACTACAGTGTTTTCAAAATCAGTATAGTATCTTAGCCCTAAAAGGTACCTATTATCTTGACTTCGAAACGCATAATCTTTTTCGCAAAGCAAATCTTGCCTTATTGTAGAATAAAAAAATATTCCATTATAAATTTCAAAAGAAGCGTCAAAAATCAATTTGATATCTACATTATTGCTTTTAAAGTGAAAAGGAGTCTCTAACATGAATAGTAAATCCCAACTTGGAAATGATATTTGAAAATAGCCCCAAGGAGACACATATTTTGAGCTTTCAAGTTCACTTAAGACCAATTGATCTAACATAGCTCCAAAAGAGATAGCATAGTATGAGACAGAATAGTATACTTCTGTAAACCACTCTTCTGCCTTCTTTATCCTACCCAAAATAATATTCTCTATTAACCCACTTCCTATATGATAATTTTGCTTTCCTAATTTAACTATTAAAGTATCAAAATATAAATTTAGGAATGCATTTTTAAAATCTAAATACTTATTCTCCCTTTTTATAACAAAAGAAGGAGAAACTTCTAGTTGGAAAAAGCTATGACTCATGGAAAATCCTAGATAAACTTCATTTTCAAAACCAAAAATCCCAGTACCAAGAGAATTGCTTTTCTCATAGTCTGAGAAAAGATATGAAAAATTGCTATTTATCCCAATCTGTTCTTTAACAACAACATTAGCAAACAAGAAATTAGGAATGAGTAATAAAGAATTAAATAATACCCCTTTACCAAACCTTATACTCATTTATACTTTCCTATTTCAAATAACTTTTAGCAAAATCAAACACCCTGTTAAACCCTTTTAAACTAAGAATAGAATTGTTTAAATTGGTTTTTAAAAAATTACTTGTGAAGATTTTTGTTTGATAATTTTCAAAATTCTTTTCCTTAACCTCAATGTAGGCAAAAGTATTAACCCCATTAATACTTCTCCCTTGGTAAAACACTTCCTTTAAAGCGTTAGAATTTCTATCTTTATGTATTGTTACAAATTGATCTGATGCAAGCTTAACCAGATCAACAAAAGGATAAAGAGAAGCTTTATTTGACTTAAACTCTATACAATTTCCCTCTCGCTTAAGCAAACTAAAGTCCTCCTCAAAGTTTAAACCAATAATATCTTGCAATGAAGATAAGCCTTTAACCTTATAAGATGGACTAACTTTAATCGGATTTGAAGACTTACTACTGAGCATGTAATAACCTATATCTTTAAGAGCAAGATATGCAAAATCTGATTTCTTCCCTTCTATGTAAACCAATTTAGCATTTAAATTACTGGAACTAATAAATGATAATCCCTTGCTTTTCTCCTTTAAGGTGCCATCTGAATAAATTTCATAAAACATATTTATGACATAAATTCCTGGATCTAGCTTAGGAAAAGACAGGTTAGAAAAATCCTTTATTAAAGCATTTGTTTCACTAGAATACAGAAAATTAACAAGGTAAAGGCAAATGAGAATAAAGACTCTATATATCATTCATTACCTCCACTATCGATCTCTTGCTTGCCTTAATGAATGGTAGGATTGAAGATGAGAGTGTTATTAGCAAAATAAAGAATGATACAAATGCAATATCACTTGGATAATATAATACATTGACTAAATAAGATTCTGTATACCCTGGTGGTGAGAATTCTATCCTTTGCACTCCAATTAAAAACTTTAAAAGATAGGCAATCTCGATTCCTAAGCTTATGTTAAAGACAGCAAGAATAAATATTTCTAAGAACAAGGTAGAGAAAAGCTCTAGTTTTGTAAGGCCAATTGCTCTTAAAGTCCCTAGCTCCCTAGTGCGCTCAAGGCTTAAAGCTGTCATAATTTGAAAAAATGATATGAATATAAGCAATAATATTAATACTAATATGAAAGTAAATATCATCTTATTCATCCCTACAATAGACTTAAAAGATGGATTGATTTCATACCAATCACTATATTCAAAATCTAGGTTACTTTTAAGCTTAAAAGAGCTTAATTTTTGCTTAAAATCCTCTAACATAGAATTGTTTTTCAAGAACACCTGTATTACATGCGCACCACCCTTAAAATCAAACAAACTTTCAAGCGTCTTGATGCTCGTAATTGCTATCATACTATCCGTTTGAGAGGTTGGAAATTTAATAATTCCTGCTAACTTAACATCTTGCAAAACAAGACCTTCTCCAAATAAATCAGTCATTAAGGTTAATCTAGAATTCTCTTCTGTTAAATTTTCTATGCCAAGAGAGGATGCAAATCTACCACCGATTAAGAAATCCCCAACAATATCATCAAAAATAGGTCGACCTTCTACTAAAGAAAGACTTCTGGTAGCAAAATCTGGATTCTCAAAAGCTGATGCAAAAAAAGGTTTACTCCCTAAAGCATTGCCAAGTAGCCCTTCAAAATTTACTATTAAATTACTGGAGCTTAATTCTTTATAACTATCTATCTCCTCTCTGATTTGCAATATCTCATACTCTTCAAGCATTAAACTATTCTTAATGCTACTAAATTTGGGATTAAAGTAATTCTTCCGAGCAATTTGAATATGTCCCGTTGAGGAGACAAGCCCTAACTGCATACCCTCACTGCTATAATTCATATACCCAATAAAAAGCAATAAAAATACTACTGAATTTATTAAAAGTAGTGAAATCATTACAGATCTTTTTATATCTCTTAAGATATTAAAAAAAGCCAACTTAAGCATACTCACTCCTTAAAGACAATATTCCATCTTCTATTCTGTAAAATTTGTTGGCAAACTTTTCTAAATTTGAATCATGAGAAATAAATATCCCAATTGCTCCCTTTTCTTCTATATAATGCTTTACGACGGAGTAAATAAAAGTAGCTGTCTTGAGATCCAAATGACTTGTTATCTCATCTCCAAGTATCAATTTAGGTTCATAAACAAATGCCCTTGCTATTCCTATTCTCTGTCTTTGTCCACCAGACATATGTTTAGGTTTTCTATCGACGAAGCTTTCAAGATTAAATAACTTAACTAATTCAGCTACTCTATTCTTTGCTTGCTTATGACTTTTATTTGAAAATCTTAACGGCAATAAAATATTTTCAAATCCGGTAAGGCTAGCAATAAGCTCAAAATGTTGAAATATGAGCCCCATATTATATCTTCTAAAAAGAGTTCTCTGTCTTTCCCTCATGTTACTTAAAGACAGAGAATCAAATATTACATCTCCACTGTCCTGTGTATCTATTCCTGCTATTAAATTAACTAGAGTAGTCTTTCCACTACCTGTTGAGCCAGAGATCCAAACCATATCTCTTGCTTTCAAATCAAGCGTTATATCCTTGTTCGCGTGCACGATTTCTTTGAAAGTCTTGTAACTCTTGTTAACATTAATTAAATTGAGTCTCACATCTTTAACCCTATCCTTGATTAAAAGAAAGGCTTGCCTTTCTCCAACTTTTCAATCGCAATAGCTGCAAGATAACTATTGGGAAATATTTTAACAGCAGATTTTAAACAGTCTATCGCTTCAACTCTTCTATTAATTCTAGCTAAAAAAGAACTTTTAATAATTTCTCTTAAATATTTCTGCCTGCTACTTAAAGGAATCTCTTCCGCTCTGTTAAGATAATGAGCTGCAAATAAATTATTATTAAATGTTTTGCTTGTAGCATTGGCTGTATAAAACATCGCTAATGGAATATTAACTCTAAAATTTTTCCCATCCATTGCTAATGCTTTTTGTAAAAACCTCTTACCGTTTACAACATAAGAATAAAAGTTAGAAAAGTCATGAGAAATTAAGTTTAAAGCAAGATCTCCTAACACTCTAAAATAATCAGAAAATGTACCCTTATTAAAGGAAAACTTAAATCCAATATCATAATTCTTTACTATCCTAATAATCAAGTTATCATGTTCATCAATATCATCTATCACATAAGCAATATCACACAACACTAAAGAAATAAGCAAGTTTAAATAATTATACTGAATACTATCATGCTCATAATTTAGTAAAATATCCTTCTCAACCTGATTAAGAGAATAAATAAATCCCTCTACAGACTTAGCAATACTAACTTTAAAATTTCCTGCATAATAATTGGTATGAATATACTCAATTCTTTCTACATACTTCCTTAATTCATTTTCAAACCCAAACAAATTGACTGATACTAAGAAAATTAATAAAATCTTCACCTTCATAAATATTTCTCCAATCAATCCTACCTAAAATTAAGGTAATTCTCCCAACTTGTTTTTCTCACCTACCATTTTATGAAAAACTCCATTGGGAAATATAGCAGAAGCATCATTTAGATATTTCTCTTGTTCTTTTGTCTGCTTCAGCAGAAAATACCCTTGACTTGTCCATATATTTGCTAAATATTTCTCCACACTATTTTTACTATACTTTAAACCCTTAAGAGCCAGTCTTATTGTCTCTCGAGGATTACCCCCTGCAATTCTTGGTGAGTATAGGTACCATGTCGATAAAGAAATATTTGCAAGTGCATTCTGCTCGTCAATCTCTAAAGACTTCTCTAAAGCATTTTTAGCCTCACTTGATACCTTCATTAACTCTCTTCCTCCCATATATTTCAAAAGAGATAAGTTTACATCTCCCAATATTCTATATGAATCACTTCTAACTGATTTTTCTAAGCCTTTAAAGTCTCCAGAAGAAATTAAATCTAGAAGCGTTTTTTTTGTGCTTAAAAGTATTGAATAGCTATCAGAAGAATTGCTATCTCCCTTTGCATGCTGAATCATTGAAGCGATTTGAAAATTAATATCACTACCAAGGTATTTAACCCTATCATCTTTAAGTAAGCTTAGCTTATTATTTATAGATTTTAATTTATTTATGTAATGATTCACATAATCATCATCTTTCTTTATAGAAAATCCCTCAGTCACACCAGAGTTATAATTTTCTAGAACTCTTTGGTACTCTTGATTTAGAGCTTCAAAAGAATTGGCTTGCAAAAAACTAAAATTTACAATTAATAATAACAACATTAATGTCTTAATCATGGTCCTGTCTCCACTATCACACATCTAAAACAATAATTAATCTCGATTTAACCTTTAACTTATACCCCTAAAAATAAGTCCATCTTATTAACCAAAAATTAAACTATGCAAGATTGATTAAAGCTTTTAGTCAAAATTTATATATTACATATAGCATATTATGATTATTTTTTAAACATTTAAATATTTTTTAATTAAAAGCTTCATCTCCTTAAAGCATTTATTAAATAACTAGAAGCTCTCTTTGTCGTTTTTTAATTCATTTTAAATTTAATTAGTTGAATCAGAATCAATGCTGTATACAAGTTTTTCAAGATCTAACCTGTGTATCAAAAAATATTTTTGATACCTTAAGCCCAATGAGGTAAAAAATATTCTATAAGAGTTTTAAGCTAGCTGGTAGTTTTGATATTTAAGTTTAAAATTTAAAAAATTTAATAGGAAAAAATGAATAAGTATATTTTTCTTATTCATTTTTTCTTTTATTTTGATTGTTTAAGTGTTTAATGAATCTACAACTTCTTGCGCTACTTTCTTTGTGTTTTCAGCTATTTTTACTACTAATTCTGCTATTTCTTTTATATCTTTAAGCTTTACATTGTTTGTATTTTCTGTGTTGATTTTCTCTAATGACTCTTTTACTGCCTTTTCTGCTTCTACTATTTCGTTTTTAGCTTTTTCTGTAGCTTCGATAAGCTAAACGAATCAGATGAAAACACAATCAGAATAGCTTTTACAAGTGCAGTAAATTTAATTTCATCTGCCACAGCTCATTTAAAAAGCGCTTCAGAAAAAACACATGAGGTATCTGAATTTGCAGGAATAAATATAGAAGAGATAAAAAAGGCCAAAGATAAAGCTATCTCTGCAGATGTTGCTCTAGCTTGTTTAATTGTCTTTTTTATTTATTTTCTATGATTTTAAATTTTTCCCAAGCTTCTATTTCATCAAGAAGATACAATTCCTCTTCATGTATTCTGCCAACTACATTAACAAGTCCATTATTGGGCGTGTCTTTAAGAGCTATTTGAAGTTCGCCGCCGTATCCTAAATATTCTGAAGAATCTATTAGGATATCTCCTCTTTTTATTTCATCGGGAGAGTGTAGTGAAAAGTTTATATCTTTATAATATACTCTTGACATGGTTGACCGAATCCTATAGGGAGTGATATCTCCTCTATTAAAGTGCAAGTTTTCCAAAATTATCTCTCTTTCTATGGGGTTGATTTTGGGATTTAGGTCGGCTTTTAATTCTAATATATATCTATTTACTTTAGCCATCTTCTCTAGTTCCAAATCACTTGGAAAACAATTTGAAATAATAACAGCATCCATGCCTTCTTTAAAAAGATCTTTAGTTTGAACATCAATATCTTTATTTCTATGCTCTTCTATTGTAGGGACTCCATCTTTTTCAAATCCTCTTGCGCACTCTTTTGCTTTGAGTGAGCTAACAAAAGCGGATGTGGGTATTGAATTTTGTTTAAATGCTTTTGTTGTTGTTCTAAAGAAATCTCTTGAAAGCCCTGTGTATTTATGTGGATAAAAATTATGGCATCCTAATAAATTGTCTTTGTTTGGTTTGAAAAACATTATTGTATTTATATGTTTATTGATACTACTTATATTCAATTCTATTTTTAAGTTAGACTCATTAAAAGTCATTAATGACTCTTCAATTCCTGTAAATGGACAGTCAAGTCTAATAGCCCACGCTCCAAGTTTTTTGAAATAATCAAGTTTTAAACAGTTTCTAAGGTCTGTAAGATCAATATTTAGTTTCTTAAAAATATTAGGAGCTACATCCACAATTGGTTTCATTTCCCATTTGTTTGCAATATCAAGGACTTCTTTAAAGGTATTAAACTCATCACCATCAATATAAAGCAGAGATGTAAATACTCTTGTAAACCCAAGAGATGCACTTTTTTCAAGATATTCGATAATTTTATTTTTAGAGCTCACATTAGGGTATATTGATATTCCTATTTCTCTCATATGAAGTGTCCTTTAAAATTTACCTTTTAGATACTGCATCAAAAGCAAGTTTTAATACATTTCCTCCATTCATTGTGCCATAATCAATTGTATTTATTGATTCAACAGGAATGCCTTTTGGCTTTGCAACCTCTTCTAGTTTTCCTTTGCTAAATCTCACTTGTGGTGCCAGTAAAGCAACATCAAAATTATCAATCATTTCATTAAATTTTGATATCCCCGCAGATTCAATTTTTACATTCATGTTATGCTCATTGGCATATTTTTCCATTTTTTGCACTAACATGCTTGTGGACATTCCTGCTTCACATACAAGCAATACGTTCATAATTTCTCCTGTTTTCTTAGTTCATTAATTACTTTATAGACCTGTATTAATTCTTCAAAAATACTTAATTCGGAAATTGCAGACATTAAATGATCTTCTGCATGAATTAAAATAAATGGTGTTTTAATAGAATCCGGATTAATTGTTGAATATTTCACGACATCTCTATGTGCTTCGTGTGCTTTAGCAATAGATGCTCTACTTTCTTCTATAATTTCTCTAGATTTTTCATAGTCACCAACTTTTGCATGTGCTAAAGCTTCTCTTAAAAAACTTTTAGCCTCCCCAGCATAAGCTACAATAGGCATACTGACTTCATCTATTAACTCTTCAATAGTATATTCTTTTTTATTCATACTAAACCAACTTCAATATTTTTATTTATTTTAAATTTATTTTATCATATCAAATAATATTAATTTTTAAAAGTGTATAATTAAATGCTATGGATAAAACATTTAATTATATGTCAACGATATGTTATATCCATTAAGCATAATTAATAAGAATAATATTCATTATTAAGTTAGGAGGTTTTATGAAACTGCAGGAATTTATCGAGGCTAGTTTAGTTCCCATTGCTAGTAAAGTTGCTTCAAATAAATATTTAATTGCTATTAGAGATGGATTTGTTTTTTCAATGCCTTTTTTAATAGTAGGATCTTTTGTTCTTCTTTTAGTTAATTTACCATTTACTGATCCTAGTAATTTTTTATATCAACAGTGGTATGTTGATTTGATGGCGAAATACAAGGGAAATCTTGTTCAACCCTTTTATGTAAGCATGGGGATTATGGCTATTTTTGTAGTTTTTGGTATTGGATATAGTTTGTCAAATTTTTACAAAATTAGTGGGATTACAGGGGGATTTCTTTCTCTTTTTACCTTTTTAATTTTAGGTGGACAATCAGATTGGATTCCTTATGGAGGAGAGACAGCTAAATGGGCAATTTCTCCTGGAGGATGGTTTCCTGTCATAGATGCAAGATATCTTGGTGCTCAGGGGGTTTTCACAGGTATTATTGCTGCTATTTTTTCAGTTGAACTATATAGGTTTTTAATAAACAGAAAAATAACAATTAAACTTCCAGAAAGTGTTCCTCCTGCTGTTGCAAAATCCTTTGAAGCTTTGATTCCTGTTATCTTACTCACACTTATTGCACAAACTGCAAATCTCTTTGTTCAAGGTATAACAGGGAATCTGTTACCAGAAATAATTATAAGTATGTTTAGACCTCTTTTATATGTTAGTGATACTTTAATTGGAACTTTAGTTATTGTCTTAATTGTCCATGTATTTTGGTTTTGTGGTCTTCATGGAAGTAGTGTTATTATTGCTTTGCTTAACCCAATAATTTTGGCAAATCTTGAGGTTAATGTAAAAGCTTTATCAGATAATAATCCTCTTCCTCATATTTTAGCTGGAGGATTTCTTGACTCACTTGTGTACATTGGAGGATGCGGAGCGACTCTTGGGCTTGCTGCTGCCATGATGTTGAGCAAGGCTCAGCATTTAAGGACTATAGGTAGACTTTCTTTTGTTCCTGGTCTTTTCAACATCAATGAACCTATGGTTTTTGGTTCTCCAATTGTTTTAAATCCTATTTTAGGTATTCCTTTTATATTAGTTCCTTTAGTTAATGTAGTTATTGCATATTCTTTAACGAATTTCGGATTCATTGAGAGAGTTAGGGCTTTAGTTCCCTGGACAACACCATCAGTACTTGCGGCTTTCATTTCTACTGGACTTGACTTAAAGGCTCTTATATTATCTTTATTATTATTAATACTCTCTACATTGATTTATTTACCTTTTTTGAGAGCTTATGAGAAGGTTCTCTTAAGGCAAGAAAATAATACACAATAGGAATATTTTAAGTCTTACTTGAGAAATAGGGACAAATTGACATAAAAGTTTTTGTTATCGAGAAAAGAAAAGAAGTATACTGGGGCTTTTTAAGCATTTGCGCTAAGAATTGCCCTAGTATACCTAAAATTTTATTGTTGACATTAATTGAATCTGAAGATTACTAATAATTAAAATCCAAAACTATATTAAGAGAAAGATGTTGCACTATATCTTGTAAAGTTCAGGAAAGATATAATTAAATTCTTAAAATCTAGAATACTCTTAGAATTATGTATTTTAATTAGTGCTATTCAGTTCTTTTTTCAACCTTTTTATTTATATTAGCAAGTATATGATAGGAACATGGATAGGGCGCAGAAAATAAGTATTAGTATATATATAAATATGTGAAACTATTTTTATTAAAATTGATAATAAAGTTATGATAGCTAAAATAATGTAAATATCGTATTTTGAATGTTTAATTTTCTTAAATATTTACCATTGTGACATATAAATTTAAAGATAATAAAAGATTCGTTTAAATTATTTCGAATCTTAGTGAATTTCAAGTAAAGATAAGGCTATAAGGTCTTATCTTTACTTGAAAAGAATTAGTGCATAGTGAAATTCTGTAGCATAAATATCACCAGATAGATCAGAAATATCATACTTTATATTAATAACTTCTCTACCCTCTCCTTCAAGTTTTTCTATTATGTTGTTAATAGCGTTAGCTAAATCATTTGGGTTATTAAAACCTCCTGTAGCAGTGACTCTCATATAATCTCCTTTAATCTGTAAGTTTAATTTTTTCTTTAATAATCACAATATTGTGGTTTGTTACTTAAGGTATTAATTATTTATTTTGATCCGGTTGTTCTACGTTTTTATGTTTTTTCCTTATATATATTTTTTCCACACAGTTGCAACCCCAAATACATTTAGGACAGTTAGTCTTAATGATTATTGCTTCTGTGTCATTATCTATATCTTCTTCTATCTCTTTAACAAATTTTTTTGTTTTCTGATTTATATTTTCTATTTCTTTTTTTATTTTTTCTTGTATTGTTTCGGGAGTATTGCAATGGCAGTTATACAAACAGGTAGAACAATCTTCTGTTTCTCTACAAGCACAAGCCTGTATAACCAGAGATGTAATCAAAAAATATCTTATTAAGGATCTCATGTAATCTCCTTAGTCACTATTGTAACTTTTAAAAGGAAATAGAGCCTTTCCCCTAAGAAGAAAGACTTAATCAAACAGTTAGTTATTTGTAGTAGGACATGAACAAAACCAGCAATTTTCACAATCGGCAAATGAAGATACTGTAACTGTAAATGTTAAAATTAGAGCTAATAGAATTGTTTTGAGACACATGCTATACCTCCTTACATGTATTTTAATTTTTTAAATAAGGCAGTATAGTTAAATATATATAATATTATAACATATTATTTCTTTAATAGATATTTGTAACTGATGTTTGACCGACTCTAACTTTAATCCTTTAATCTGTAAATTTAATTTTCTCTTTAATAAGCACAATATTACGGTTAAGTATGTCAATAATACTTTTATGCCTCTGTTTACTTAAATTAGGGAACTTACTCTTAAGGAAATCAAATTGAAATAAATCAAGAAGAACAACCTTGGATTTACTAAGTAGTATCTTTTTTAGAAGGAATGTAAGTATTTGTGAGTTTTCTTTAATAGTATCTTTATTCTTAAAGTTGAGTAGTTGGTTAAGCCTTGCAACTTCATCGGGAATTATTTTGTTTTCTATGGTGTCTTGAGAATGAAATTTTGTTGTTCCTGTTCCTTTAAGTTTAACCTCACTTTTTTTATCAAGACCAGTGAAGTGATCGAAGAAGTCTTTAACGATAACACCATTAGACGCAACATTATATCCCTTGCTAGATAAAACTTGCCTAAATTCATATTTAAGTTCTTTAATGTTGAAAAGCTTGCCGTTAGTATTAAAAGAATCAACAGCTATAATCATACACTCTTTAAAGAAATTAAAAGCTTTACCTCTCATTATTTTGTGTTGGTTAATTATCAGGCCATAATATGTATGTAAGTGGTGAGTCTGTTATTAATAAGGAAGAAAAACAGGTCAATAAGGAGGTAAGTTCGAAGATTTCGATGGATGACAGTATACTGAAAGTGGTCAGAAGAATCCTGTTATTGAAAAACTTGAAAATTAACCTCATGAAATTAAGTCTAAAGCTAAAGATAGGTTGATGCAATAGCTACAGATAAAGTAAATAAAGTACAAGCTTGATAAAATGAAAGACATTATTAATACTGCTGACTCTGATCCTCAGTAAGTAAGAACTTCTAGAATTAAGGAAACTAATAAAAAATATTATATGAGTTAGGCAAAACAATGCAAAAAGTTAAGAGTAGTATAAATGTTGCAGAAAAAAGATATTATGATGATATAAGTGAAGCAAGAGAAGAAATGAAGAGTACAGAAAACATGATTAAGAAAGCTATAGAGAATCAAAAAGATAAAACTTTGTTACCATATTAAAAATCGGATTTTGGGATTCTTGATATTAGAATATTGATAGTTTTATTTGTGTCGATATTGGCTTTCACTATGCTGAGTTTTAGAATAGCGGGATATGTGATTTTATTAAATGAATAGCTGTGTTCTTCTGATTTATTAGTTGAAATTTGTGTGTTTTTATTATGGTTATCTAATAAGTAAATTGTAAATTCTTGAGAGGTATCAGGTCCGATAAAAAATTCTTTATATTTGTTGTTATATTGTCCTAGATTATTTATTAATTTAAGATCATCTTTTGTTGTAACAATATTTTTAGAATTTAAACTTGTATGTTGCCAGTTTATTTTTACGATTTCTTGACTTCTATTTGTGAGTTCGATGTAAATATATTCGTTTGTTGCTTTAATAGTATTTATACTAATATATTCTGCATGGGATTCTATTATGTCAAACTTTGTTTCGTATTCTTTTTGTGGTTCTATTGTTGTACATGAAATTATAGATAATATCATACATATTGTTTTAATAATGGTTTTTATCTGCATATTACTTATAAAGTATTAATTCACCTTTTATGAAAGCCAAGATCTGCAATATTATTATCTCCAGAGATAAATAGTATTTGTCCACCTTTGTCTTCAAAATCATTTCTTAGTTTGATTACATTTTTGATTAACTTGATAGTAGTTTCTTTTAATTTTTTATTGTAAAATCCTTTGGACCAATAGTCGATTACTAATTTACTATCTCCATATATATTTTTTACATCTTCCTTTAATGCTATTTTTAGTGCAATATATAATCCAAGAAGTTCTCCATAATTATTGCTAATTCCATCAAAATCTTT
The DNA here is from genome assembly GCF_003606285.1 of Borrelia turcica IST7. Taxonomy (NCBI): domain Bacteria; kingdom Pseudomonadati; phylum Spirochaetota; class Spirochaetia; order Spirochaetales; family Borreliaceae; genus Borrelia; species Borrelia turcica. The sequence continues at coordinate 939,647 of NZ_CP028884.1, read as the reverse complement.
CACATAATAATTGTTATGATCGTTAATTAAACTTTGGTCTATTATTTTGTTTAATATGGACACTCCTTTTTCATTGACAACTCTAATTTCCACGCCTTTCCCTCTTCCAGTTCCAGAGTCAAAGTATATTCCTACTGGGTAAGTATTGCTATTTGAAACTCCTATTAGCCAATTTTCTGCTTCTTCTTTTGTTTTAAAGCTTTTTATTTTATTTTTTTTCCCTATGATATTACTTTTACATTCTTCCCAAGATGTAAAAATAGTTTTTTCATTTTTATCAGGTAAAATACATGCATAATATTTTTTCATGTTAAATTTAGATTAACCTCCTAAGCACCAAACATTAGTTATGTTGCAAGGTTTACCAAAGATTTTTTCATTTGAACGCTTTGTTTCTATTTTGTCTATTATTTCTCTATTATATCCTATAAACTTTTCTTTAAGAGTTGGTTTAATTACTCTTTTTGGTAATACACTTGGGAATATTCCTGTTATTGTGTATGACATGTAAAAATCATAGGCAGCTGCATTTATTTCTCCAGGTGTTACTATGCCAGATATTTCGTAGTTTCTTGATACATTTAGACCAGCTACTCTGTATATTCTGTCAACTACCAATGAACAATAAGTTTTATGATGAATCTCTTCAAGGTTAAATGAGTCAGACCACATATTAGAAGAAAGTAAGGGTACCATGTATCCGAAATTGTTGTCAACATATCTATTTCTTCCAAAATTTATTGCCCTTTGGATGGTTCTTGTATCTGTTATAGGTGATAATATTTTTAATATTCTTGCTTGTACATAAGTTGAGAGTTTTTCATATCCAGACCCTTGAACAGATGCTGTTTCGAACTTAATTTGATTACTTGTAATTACAGATTTTATATCAAAGCTATCTTCTCCCTTAAATATAAATTTTTTTGTATTATCGTACTTATTGGAATCGAATACTCCTACATGTTGCCAAAAATAAAAAAACTCAGTCCAATCTATTTTTGGTTTTATTAGTATTATGTCTCCATTTGATAAAAGGGATCTTAACTTCTGTGGTGTTATTTCTATACCTGTATCTGGATCTATGATGTTGGGAATTAGGCTATGGTTGTTTTTGAAATTTAAATTTTCCTTTAATTGTGTTGAATTGTAAGAAGAATGATTTTCATCAGCAATTTTTTGTTTTTGAAGTATTTCTTTTATTTTGTTATCTTCAATTTTAAGAAAAAGCATAAAGCGATTAAAGTATTGCTTGTCTTTAATTTTTAATAATTGATTTGCTATTATATGGGGAGTTATGTATTCTTTTCCGTTAATTGTGTCTTTATTTATGGAATAATTTGTCACATCCTCTTGAGGAAAAAAAGAATTAATATTTTTAAAAGATATGTATCCCATATTTTTTTCGTGAAATATTTGTTCTAGTAATGCTAAAATTTCTTTTTCTAGGTACATTTGTGTTTCGGTTATTTCTGTTATTCTTTTATTAGATAAATTTGAGTGAATTTCGTTAGATTTTTTCATGAAGCTTGTATCAATTTTGATATTTAAATATCCATTTACATTGCTTTTTTCAAGAAATATTTCCCATTCTTGTGAGTTATTTAGATGTTTTTTATAGGCTAATAGATAATTTTTTATTTCTTCTAATTTTTGAGGATTAATTTTTAAGTCGATTGCTATCATTTTCAATAAATGGGGTTCTTCTGTTTGTTGTAATATTTTTTCAATTTTATGTAGAGGTACATGATATTGAGTATATGTCATATTGGTTACAAGAGACTGACTAGAGGGCGAGTTATGGGTTAGAAAAATGTTAGAAGTATTATTACTTTTTTGTTCGCTATTATTGAATAAAGCGCAAGAACATATTAATAAGTAACTTATTAAACTCAATATATATTGAAAACATTGCATGTCATTATTTTATCATATTCGATTAAGCATTTTTTATGTAACTTTTTGTATATTTTTATAAGTTTTAAATTATATTGATTTTTTATTATTTAAGTTTTAATATGTAAACATAATTAAAGTTTTTAAACTTTTTTTATAAAGGGGTTTTGTTATGAAATGTTTAAAACCAATTAATGTATTTTCAGAAATAGGTCGTTTAAAAAAAGTTTTACTACATAGACCTGGAGAAGAACTAGAGAACTTGACACCTTCAATAATGCAAAGATTGTTATTTGATGATATTCCTTATCTTGAAGTTGCAAGACAAGAACATGATGCTTTTGCGGATACTTTAAGAAATAATGGAGTTGAAGTTGTCTACATTGAAGATTTAATTAGTGAAACTATTTCTAGCAGTGATGAAATTAAAGATAAGTTTATATCTCAGTTTATTCTTGAAGCAGGAATTAGAACTGAAAATAAGACTAAGGCTTTAAAAGATTATTTTTATAATATGTCTATTAAGGATATGATTTCAAAGATGATAGCAGGAGTTACTAGAGATGAACTTAAGAATTATAAATCTGATTCCCTTAATTATTTGGTAAACAGTGAATATCCTTTAATTACGGATCCTATGCCTAATGTACTCTTTACAAGAGATCCTTTTGCAAGTATTGGTAATGGAGTAACAATAAATAGGATGAGAACTAGAACAAGGAGAAGAGAGACAATATTTGCAGACTATATTTTCAGATATCATCCTGTTTACAAAGAAAATGTACCTATATGGTTTACTAGGGACGAAGATACTACTTTGGAAGGTGGTGATGAATTAATTTTGAGTCGAGAGGTTTTGGCTATTGGTGTCTCTGAAAGAACTGAGGCTGAATCTGTTGAAAAAGTGGCTCGAAAACTTTTTGAAGCAAAAGCATCTTTTAGTACTATTTTAGCTTTTCAAATTCCACAGAGTAGAGCTTATATGCATTTAGATACAGTTTTTACTCAAATAGATCATAATACCTTTACAAGTTTTAGCAGTGATGATATGAGATTTACTATTTATGCTTTAACTTATGATGCGGGCTCTGGAAATATTAAAGTTAAGAGTGAGAAGGCAAAATTGGAAGATATTTTAGGTTTCTATCTTGGATCTAAGGTGAATATAATAAATTGCGCTGGAGGAGATTTAATCCATGGAGCAAGAGAACAATGGAATGATGGTGCTAATACTTTAGCAATAGCTCCCGGAGAAGTTGTAGTTTATTCTAGAAATCATGTTACTAATAGGCTACTTGAAAAATTTGGAATTAAAGTCCATGAAATTCCTTCTAGTGAGCTTTCACGAGGAAGAGGTGGACCAAGATGTATGTCAATGCCTTTAATAAGGGAAGACATTTAATTAAGGAAGGAAAGATATTATGTATAATTTACGAAACAGAAGTTTTTTAAGGATTTTAGATTTTACTCAAAAGGAAGTTAAATATTTACTTGATTTGTCTCATAATTTAAAAAGAGCTAAGTATACCGGAGTTGAAGAGCAGAAACTTAAGGGAAAGAATATAGTTATAATCTTTGAAAAGGATTCAACAAGAACAAGATGTGCATTTGAAGTTGCTGCTTATGATCAAGGAGCTAGGGTTACTTATTTGGGGCCAACGGGTAGTCAAATAGGGAAGAAGGAATCGATTGCGGATACCGCAAGAGTATTGGGAAGAATGTATGATGCTATTGAATTTAGAGGATTTTCTCAGCAAGCTGTAGAGGATTTGGCTAAGTATTCTAATGTTCCAGTTTATAATGGACTAACAGATATTGCTCACCCTACACAAGTACTTGCTGATTTTATGTCCATTGAAGAACATAAGGGATGTTTAAAAAATTTGAAAATGGTATTTTGTGGAGATGGCAGAAATAATGTTGCTAATTCTTTGATGGAAGGTTGTGCTTTGATGGGAATGGATTTTAGAATATTTGCTCCTAAAGAGCTTTTCCCAGACTCAGAATTGGTAGACAGAGTAAGAGTGATAGCGGATAAGAGCGGAGGTAGAGTTACTATTTCTAGTTCTATTGAAGAAACAGTGAAAGATGTTGATGTTGTTTATACTGATGTTTGGGTATCTATGGGAGAGGTTAATTGGGATGAAAGAATAAAGCTTCTAAAACCATATCAAGTTAATAAAGAACTTATGAAATTAGCAAAGAGAGATGCGATATTTATGCATTGTTTACCTGCTTTTCATGATTTAAATACAGTGGTTGGCAAGGAAATATTTGATAAATATGGACTTGAAGGTGTTGAAGTTACGGATGATGTTTTTGAGAGTAGTCAGTCTATTGTATTTGATGAGGCTGAAAATAGATTACATACTATTAAGGCTGTAATGGTTGCAACTTTGGGGTAATTTTATTTATATTCTGCTAGGAAAATGTGAGATGTATTAGGAGGGATAGCATGATTGGGAAAATCAAAATTCCGAGTAGTTTTACAATAATATTTTCTTTAATAGTGCTTATGACGATATTAACCTATGTACTTCCTGCCGGTGAATTTTCTAAAGAGATGAGAGAAGTTAATGGAAGTATGAAAGAGGTCATTGTAGCTGGAACTTATCATACAGTGGAAAGGGCTCCTCGGGGATTTTTGGATGGTATTTATACCGTTTTGACTTCAATGGCTAAAGGCATGGAACATGCGGTTGAGGTTATTGTATTTATTTTAATTGTTGGTGGAGCTTATGGTGTAATTTTAAGAACCGGAGCGGTTGATGCAGGAATAGCTGCAGCAATAAGAAAGATGGGGAATAAGGATAAACTTCTTATTCCTTTTATGATGTTTATTTTTTCAATAGGTGGAACTACAACAGGAATGTGTGAAGAAACACTTCCATTTTATCTTGTTATGATTCCTTTAGTATTGGCCTTAGGCTATGATATGATAGTGGCTGTTTCAATTATTGCATTGGGAGCTGGAATAGGAACCATGGCATCTACTATTAATCCATTTGCAACAGGAATTGCGTCAGCAATAGCTGGGATTGATTTAAATGATGGATTTTATTTTCGTCTTATTTTATATGTGGTATCTACTTTGGTTGCAATAATATATGTTTTAGTGTATGCAGTAAAAGTAAAGAATGACCCTACTAAATCTATTGTTTACGCACAAAAGGAAGAACATTATAATGTATTCGTTAAAGATAATGGTGGAAGCAGTGGAGCTAATATACTAGAATTTACAAATGGACGCAAAATAGTTTTACTCTTATATGGAATAATGATTTTATTTTTAACATATAGTATTATACAGCTTGGTTGGTGGATGCAAGAGATGACTATGTTATATCTTGGAACAGCAATTCTTTCGGCTCTTATTTGTAAGATGAGCGAATCTCAGATGTGGGATGCATTTATAGAGGGCGCTAAGGATATGATGACAGCTGCTATTATTATTGGAATAGCTAGAGGAGTTATGATAGTAGCTGATGATGGATTGATTACAGCTACAATATTGAATGCAGCAGCTGATTTTTTGTACGGATTACCAAAAGCATTGTTTATAGTTTTAAATGAGATTGTCCAAATATTGATAGGATTTATTGTACCCTCATCTTCTGGGCATGCAAGTCTTACGATGCCAATAATGGCACCTTTGGCTGATTTTTTGGAAATGCCAAGAGCTTCTGTTGTTATTGCTATGCAAACAGCATCTGGTCTTGTTAATTTATTAACTCCTACTGGAGTTATAATGGCAGTGTTAGGAATTGCAAGATTAGGATATGGAAGTTGGGTTAGATTTGTTTTGCCATTATTTGTTATTGAATTTGTAATATGTATTTTAGTAATAATGGCCAATGTATATATTTAATTATAGAAAAGGAGTGTGTGTAAAATGGATAGTAAAAGGATTGTTGTATGCCTTGGAGGAAATGCATTAGAGGATGGAAGTGGTGAGGCAACCGCTGAGAGACAATTAGAGGTTATAAAGAAAAGTGTTGTAGGTATTGTAGATTTAATTGAAAGTGGACATGATGTAATTATTAGTCATGGTAATGGTCCTCAAGTAGGCAGGATAGTGCTTCAAAATGAATTGGCTAAACATGAAACTCCTACTATGCCATTTGATGTATGTGGAGCTATGAGTCAAGGGATGATAGGGTATCATATTGAACAGGCATTAAGAAATGAGTTTAATGAAAGAGGTATGAATAGAGATGTTGCTGTATTGATTACTCAAGTAATAGTAGATAAAGAAGATAAAGGATTTAAGAATCCTAGTAAACCGATTGGACCGTTTTATGATAAAGCTACAGCATTAGAACTTGAGAAGAGTAAGGGATATGTTTTAAGAGAGGATAGTGGCAGGGGATATAGAAGAGTAGTAGCTTCCCCAAGGCCAGTAGAGATAGTAGAGACTGGAGCAATAAAGGAATTAATTAGGAAGAAATTTATAGTTATTGCCTGTGGCGGAGGTGGAGTGCCTATTGCAAGAGATTTAAAGGGAAATATTGAAGGAGTGAGTGCAGTAATTGATAAAGATTTTGCCTCATCTAGATTGGCACAGGATGTAGAAGCTGATATGTTGATTATACTTACAGCAGTCGAGAAGGTTGCATTAAATTTTGGTAAATCAGATGAGATTTTATTGGATGAGGTTAATACTATAGAGATGGAGAAGTACATAGATGAAGGACATTTTGCAGCAGGGTCTATGCTGCCTAAAGTTCAGGCTAGCATGGAGTTTGTAAAGTCTAGTGGAGGAAGAGTAGCAATTATTACATCACTTGATAAACTTAGCAAAGGAATAGAGAATATTGGAGGTACTATTATTAAAGATTAGAGAGCAACATTGAGATTAGCTTTTTTTCCATAACACATAGTAAAAAGAGGAAAGTATTACTTTATTATTCTTCACTAACATTGGGATGCAGTTAATAAAATGACTGCATCATTCATTTTTGCAGTCATTTTATTAACTAGATTAGTAAATAAGATAAATTGGGTTTAAATTATTTAAAGAAGTTCCATTGATTTTTAAGGTTGAAATAAATCAAGAAAAGCAATTGTTATTTGGATATATAGTAAGCTCTATTATTTTTGATATTTAAAATTATGAAAATTTTTTAGAAAAGAAGAGTCTGTATGATAAAGCATGCACATAAAAAATATTATTTTTGTTCATTGTTTTTATCAGAATTAGCAAGAACACTCCCTCACGCAGTTTTGACTATTATTCTAATAAATAAAGGTTTAGCATTAAAAGATATTGCCATCGTGCAAATATTCTATATGCTTGCAATTATTATTTTTGAATTTCCCTCAGGTATAATTTCAGATATTTTTGATAGAAAAATTGTTTACTTAATATCTATTTTTCTATCAATGTTTTCTTATTTTATTATTTTTAAAGTTTCATCATTTGCTAGTCTTTGTATTGCTTGGTTTATATACGGAATGTCATCTGCAGTAAATACTGGTACAATTGATATTAGCTTTAATCGTATATATCAAAATAGCTCGAAAAAATTAAAAGCATTTATTTCATCTAGAAAAATAATTTTAAGTATTGGTGCTATTTTAGGTGGGTACATAGGAAGTATATTATTTTTACATATTGATACAAAAATTTACCTTATTTCATTATTTTTATATTTATTATCTTCCTTAATTACAATTCTTTTTATATCAAGTGATAAAAATACAGATTATAAATATAATAAGGAAGAGGTCACACTATATCTTGTAAAGTTCAGGAAAGATATAATGAAATTCTTAAAATCTAGAATACTCTTAGAATTATTTATTTTAATTAGTGCTATTCAGTTCTTTTTTCAACCCTTTTATTTATACTGGCAAGTAATTTTTACTGATAAAAATATACCCATTAGCATATTTGGGACCATATATATATTATTTCGTTTATCGGATATGATAGGAGCATGGATATTTAAGAAAATTAAACATTCAAAATACGATATTTACATTATTTTAGCTATCATAACTTTATTATCAATTTTAATAAAAATAGTTTCACATATTTATATGTTTACTACTTTAATTATATTTTTAGTCATTGTAGTTGCTCTTTACTCTAATAATTTAGAATATTTTTTACGAAAAAATATAGATTCAAGAGTTTTAGGAACTATAACTTCTATTAATAGTACAATATCTCGTTTATTTTCATTACTAGTATTATTACTGTGCTCTATTTTATCTAATCTTATGAGTGCTATAAATATATTTGTTATACTAATACTTGTTTTCTGCTCCCTATCTACCATTGTGACATATAAATTTAAAGATAATAAAAGATTAACTAAATGATAATCTAATAATTAAAATTGTATTTCTTATATATAAAACTTATCTTTGATTTTTCACTCTAAGCTTTAATTATCATCAAATTCACTAAGATTCGAATCCTATACTTATATGTATCAAGGTCTTTATTAAAATATTCTCTTCAGACACTTAAACTCTATACAAGAATATTATTTTTTAGTTTCACGATTAATTAAAAGTTCATAATCTGTACTTGAATTACTTTCAAATGATGCCTTAATAGGTTCGAAGAAATTCCAGGAAATATAAATTGAAAAATTATTTCTCCATATAGAAGAATACCTACCACTACTAGAATCCTTTAAGATATCTGGATTTAAATCATATTCCCCTACAAACTTCCAATCATAAAAATTAAATTTAAAGCCTGTACTAATTTTTTTAATCTTAAATAATGAATCTTTTCTATCCTGTAAATTAAAGAAATTAAATGACTTCAATAAATCTGAGAAAATATTGACTGCTTGAAGACCAGCCTGATTCATATATCCTCCAAAATACTTAAAAGTCTTCGTATTAATAGAACGAGTAGAAAAGTACAATTCAAAAAATTCAGTATATTTAAATTTAAGACTAAATTCAGCCCAAAGTTCATTATCATCAACAAATTTTTGCAAATTAATTTTCCACCCAGCATCTATTCCTAATCCAACTGAAAATTTTTCATCAAAAAATTTAAAAGTATATAAATCTCTTTTATATTGAGAGTTTAGAGCATAAGGAACAAGTTTAGTAGTAGTTCCTACTCTTAAAAAATCACCTATCAATTTATCATATTTATATTCAAACTCATCCTTCATTGCAAATGTAAGCTCAAAATCATAAGCATTTAGCTTAAAGGAAAGTTCAGAAACTCTATTAATCAAAGGATCATAGGCAGCCAACAAGGCAACCTTAAAATAATCTAAATATTTCGGCTCTATTTTATAATATAAAGCAGGACTCATTTCCAAACCTTTATAAGGCGAAACTGGTCTTAAAGGCCCTGTACTAACAGTCGTCTTTGAAAGCTTAGATTTATTTTCTTCTTTAAATTTTTTATCATATTTTACTCCAATACCTACCTCTTGTAATAAATAAGGAAATTCTAAAGCAAACTTAAGTTCAGAAGATGCATGTATATTTTCAAAGGTATTTTTCAGCAAACTTGAAAGGCTAGTAGTAAAATATCTGTAATCATAAATCAAATTAATATTTAACTCTTGATAAAGAGTTTCAGGACTCTTCCAAAAGACACTACTACTCTTTCCATCCAGAACTTTAGCTTCTCTATCATATTTTTTGTCAAATGAATAAAGGGTAATTTTATTCTCAACTTTAATACTACTCCTAGAAAAAGCAGGATACATAATGAAAGGTAGCAAATCTAAATTTATTTTATTAATAACTGCATGCTCTCCTTTCTTATCTTTTTCTACCAAATTATAATCTTTATCTAAAGGATTATACTCAGCCGTATTTAGGTATACAACTTCTTCAAAAGTAATAAGTCGATTATACAAATCAGCATGGAGCTTTAAATCTATTTTATTTTTAATATCAAACAAATAGCTTTTTACATCATATTTAAAATCCTGAGGAGATTTGATTTTAGAATCATCAAAAAATATATTATTTTTAAAATAAGGATTAATTCCAAATCTAATATAAAAAGAATCTGCATGATTAAAATCATTTGATATTATTACTTCAGGAGACACATATAAATCTTTACTTAAATCATTTTTTCCCTTAAGTTTTTTGGCGTTATCTTTATTTTCTTTATCTTGATCATCATCACTCTCTTCTCCAATATTTTTGACCTTGGGAGTCATAATTATTTCTTTATCCTTATTATCAGAAAAAGAAGCCCAACTGTTATTATAAAGATCTTTTTGAAAATTGATATCAACATAAGGAATGTACACCCTCTCTAAATAAAACCATTTTCTAGTTGGATCCATAACATCTTTTGGCTTTATTAAAGGATCATTACTATAAATATTATCAGAATCTGCTAATTTAAAACTAAACCCGAGATTATTTAATTTATAATCAATAAGAGTATTATTATCAAAAGTTCGATTATAAAAAGAAGACAAATTCCAATCAAATGTCTTTATCATATTTTCCGTTTCTGAAGCTTCTTTCTGAGAACCAAGAAGGGAAAGAAGTGTGGAATTTTCTAATCTATTTTTAAAGTCAATCATCACATAAGGATCTGAATAATGCTCAAAAACCATTGAAAAAAGTGCATCACTTATTAAAAATTCTGACTTAGTCCTAAATAAATATCTAAAAGGAACCTCAAATCCAAATATGTCACCCTTATTTAAATTATCAAAATTAAAAATAGAATAATTGATGCTTCTCTCTTTAAAAGGTCGATAGCTCCCAGTACTGCTATGTTTATATAGCGTCCTTGTAAACCCTAAACCAAAACTACCTTCAAAAGTCTTAAAACTACCTAAAGTAGCACTGACATCAAAATCAAGCCCCGAATAAAATCCTAAATTAGAATAAATATCGAAAATCAATTTAACATAGTCTTTGTTAATTCTAGAGACAACATCTTTAGCAAAAAAATAAGTTAAATAGCCATTTCTAATATAAGGATTTTTATTTGAATTATATACTGAGTTAAAGTCAAAATCTAGGAAAGAAGCATCTTCATTATTAACAGACTTTTTTCCAAATAAATAGACTGTATTAAAAAGAGTAAATCCTTTTCTTGACGAATATCCTAAAGAAGGATTAAAAAACAAACTATCTCCTGGTTTAAAAAAGAATGGGATATATAATATAGGAACTGTCCCCATATAAAATAAGGCATTTACAACTCCAAAATCTCCAGAAGGCAAAACCCATATTTTGGAAGCCCTAATAGAATAATAAGGATCTGGCATTTTACTAGTTGTAACAAAAGCCTCTTCTAATATATTTGTATCATTATCCAACCTCTTTAAAATTTTTCCTCCAAATGAAACAATATGATTAATTAAATTTTTATGCATTTTCTTTTGAATAATTCCATTCTTTAGAAGAAAATTCTGAGAATCAAAATCAACAAACAATTCATTGCCGTAAAAATATAACTTCTCATCAGAGGTTAAATCAAGCGTATAATCAACATTCCCACTAGCAAAAAGCTTTTTAGTCTTTCTATTAAAAATGATTTTATCACCTTTAATGTTATGTTTTTTATTATCTTTGATATCTTCAATGACAAGACTAACTTTTCCTTTAAATACAATATTTTCATCCTTAGTAAGTTCGTAGGTAAAATTTTCAAGATTATCTGTACTTTTAATTATTATTTTATATCTGCCACCATCTTTACCCCCATCTTTTGAAAAAAAATCAGGAGATAATCCAAATTTTTTCAAGAGTAACTCTCGTATCTTAGAAACATCTTCTTCTTCAATACCCTCTTTTAAAGCCCATTTTTTTAAATCTCCATCACTAGAAAGTTCAAGCTCCTTTAAATTAGCTTTTTGCATTAAAGTTAACTTTTCCTTCTTGTCAAGTTTTTTCTTGTCGTTAACTACTTGAGAAAACAGGATAAAAAAATTGGAAATACTTAATAATAATATTACAAAAGATTTTTTAAAAACATTCCTGTATAGGAACTTTTGCATTTTGAAACCTCTTCAGGGGTTCCAGATACAACAATATCTCCCCCAGATAATCCACCCTCAGGTCCTAAATCTATTATATAATCTGCCTGTTTTATTACATCTAAATTATGTTCTATAAGAACTACAGTATTTCCATTCTCAACAAGAAGCTGCAATACTTCTAACAATTTTCTTATGTCATCAAAATGCAAACCCGTTGTTGGTTCATCAATAATATAAAAAGTTTTCCCTGTACTCCGCTTAGCAAGCTCAAAAGCCAATTTGACACGTTGAGCCTCCCCTCCTGAAAGAGTTGTTGATGCTTGGCCTAATTTAATATATCCAAGTCCAACTTCCTTTAAAATTTTTAAATAATGATTTACTTTTGGAATATTTTCAAAAAAATCTTTAGCCTCAACTACGCTCATTTCCAAAACATCATAAATATTTTTACCCTTATATCTTATTTCTAAAGTTTCTTCATTAAATTTCCTACCCTTACATAAATCACAAGGAATAAAAACATCTGGTAAAAAGTGCATCTGAATGTTTAAAGACCCATCTCCTTGACATTTTTCACATCTACCTCCCTTAACATTAAAAGAAAACCTACCAGCCTTAAATCCCCTTGCTTTAGACTCTGGCAATTTTGCAAAGAGTTCTCTTATTTCTGTAAAAAATCCAACATAAGTTGCAGGATTTGACCTTGGAGTTTTACCTATTGGTTTTTGATTTATCTGAATAATCTTATCGATCTGTTCATACCCAATAATATCTTTAAATCCATCAAAATAATTTACATTTTCTTTTAACCTACTATCAAGAGCCGGATATAATACTTCATTTAAAAGAGTACTCTTTCCGCTACCAGAAACTCCTGTTATTACAGTAAAAAGCGCTAAAGGAATTTGAACATCAATATTTTTTAAATTGTTTTTATTAGCGCCCAAAAGTACAATTTCCCCTCTTTCCGCTTTACGCCTTACTTTCGGAACATCTATTTTAAGCAGACCACTTAAATACTTCCCAGTAAGACTATTTTCATTATTTAAAATATCAGACAAAATCCCCTTAGCAACTATTTCACCTCCATGAATCCCAGCTCCAGGTCCAATATCAACAATATAATCAGCAGTACGCAGAGTTTGTTCATCATGCTCTACAACAATAACTGTATTTCCAAGTTCCTTCAAATTGAGAAGAGTATTTATTAATTTTTCATTATCTCTTTGATGCAATCCAATACTAGGCTCATCAAGCACATAAAGAACCCCAGCAAGAGCTGACCCTATTTGAGTAGCAAGCCTAATGCGTTGAGCTTCGCCTCCCGAAAGAGTTCCTGATATTCTATCTAAATACAAATAAGAAAGCCCAACATCCATCAAAAACTTAAGCCTATTCTTAATTTCTTTTAAAATTTCCTTAGAAATTTTTGTATCAACATCATCAAGCTTAATCGTCTCAAAAAATGAATAAGAATCTATAACAGAAAGATTGCTAAGTTCTTGGATATCTTTTCCACATAACTTAACCGATAAAGCTGCAATACTTAATCTCTTACCTTGACAAGAATTGCAAATTTTGCGAGACATTAAACCCTCATAAAACAACCTAGCACTTTCAGATTCTGTTGTAAGATAACGTCTTTTCAAAAGAGGAAGAAGTCCTTCGAATTCCTTAGAATAATGAAAACCTCCATCCATTTCCTTACTCTCCATTTCTCTAGACTGATAAACAAAGTCTATTTTTTCATTTGCCCCATACAAAATCTTTCTAAGAACATTTTCTGGAATATCTTTCACAGGAGTATCCAAACTAAACCCATAATGGTTAGCAAGCCCCCTAAAAATTGCTACAGCCCAAGAAGAACTAGTTTTAAATGTAATAAATGCATCATCTTTAAAAGAAAGCTCCAAATTAGGACAAATCTTCTCAAAATCAAATTCAAGTGTAATACCAAGACCAGAGCACTCACTACAAGCTCCAAACGGACTATTAAAAGAAAAAAGTCTTGGTTCTATTATAGGTAGAGAAAATCCACATAAAGGACAACTATTATGCTCTGTAAAAATTTTATCTACCTTTTCTAAATTATTTTCAATTTCTACCCGTAAATACCCATTAGAAACAGATAAAGCAGTTTCAATGGACTCTGAAAGCCTAATTCTTACATCTCTACTTAACTTTATTCTGTCTACTATGATTTCAATATTGTGCTTCTTATTTTTATCCAAACTCAAATTAACAGCATCTTCTACTAAATAATCTTTAGAGTCCACTCTTACCCTATTAAATCCTTTATTTAATATCCTATTAAGCTCTTTCTTGTGCGTACCCTTTGCACCCATAACAACGGGAGCAAATAAAATAACCCTAGAGCCTTCAGCATAACTTAAAACAGTATTAATTATTTTATCTAAAGATTGTTCTTCTATAAGACTGCCATCATTTGGACAATATGGCTTCCCAATTTTTGCAAACAATAACCTATAATAATCATAAATCTCAGTAATTGTCCCAACAGTTGATCTTGGATTATTGCTTATTGTTCTCTGTTCAATTGAGATAGCAGGAGAAAGCCCGCCTATATAGTCAACATTGGGTTTCTTCATTACTCCTAAGAACTGCCTTGCATAAGCTGATACAGACTCCATGTACCTTCTTTGTCCTTCTGAAAAAATCGTATCAAAAGCCAAAGAAGACTTACCAGAACCACTCTTACCAGATATTACTACCAAACTATTCCTCGGAATATCAATATCAATATTCTTTAAATTATGCTCTCTAGCACCTCTGACAGTAATTTTTTCATTCAAAAACTCACACTCCTTGCCTACAAAATTTCAACCTTTAGTTAGTTCTTTTATTTTATCTCTTAAAAAGATAGCATCTTCAAACCTTTCATCACTAACTGCCTCATCAAGCTTAAACTTAAGTTTATTGATAAGATTTTTCTTGGATAATTTTTCATCTGAAACAATTCTTTTAATATCATCATTAATAGTTTCACTTTTTAATTCTTTTTCCAAAATATTTTGCACTTTTTTAACAATAGTCCTTGGGATAATATTATTCTTTTTATTGTATCCAATTTGAATATTACGTCTTCTATTAGTTTCATCAATGGCCTCTTGCATTGAAAAACTTACCTGATCATAATACATTATAACACAACCATTTGAGTTTCTAGCAGCTCTACCAATTATCTGGATTAGAGAAGTAGTAGATCTTAAAAAGCCTACTTTATCCGCATCCAATATGGCAACAAGAGATACTTCAGGAATATCTAAACCCTCCCTTAATAAATTAATTCCCACAATAACATCAATTTTCGATTTCCTAAGCGATGTAATAACATCAACTCTCTCAATAGCATTAAGTTCTGCATGTAGATACCTAGCCTTAACATCAAGACTTAATAAATAATCTGTTAAATCTTCCGCCATTTTTTTAGTTAAAGTTGTAATTAAAACTTTTTCATTCAAAGCAACTCTTTTTTGTATCTCATTATAAAGATCTTCCATTTGCCCCTCTGAATTCTTAAGAATAATTTCTGGATCAACAAGACCTGTCGGACGAATTATTTGTTCAACAATAATGCTACTTTTCTCACGCTCTTCAAGTCCAGGAGTAGCTGAAATGAAAACAGCTTGATTAATAAGAGCTTCAAATTCATGATATTTAAGCGGTCTATTCTCAAGTGCCGATGGAAGTCTAAATCCAAAATTCACAAGATTCAATTTTCTTGCATAATCTCCATTATACATTCCTCTAATCTGCGGCAAAGTAACATGTGATTCGTCAATAAAAAGCAAATAATCCTTAGGGAAAAAATCAAAAAGACAATAAGGTCTACCTTTTTCACTTCCACTAAAATATTTAGAATAATTTTCTATCCCTTGACACGATCCAGTTTCTCTTAACATTTCAATATCATATTCCACCCTTTGCTTAAGTCTCTCAGCCTCAACAATTTTCCCATTTTCTTTAAAATAATGATATTGAATCTTTAAATCAACATATATTTTAGGAAGAGCGTCTAATATACTCTCATAAGGAATAACAAAATAAGTCTTAGCAAAAAGAGTAAACTCATTAATAGTTCCTAAAACCTTTTTTGTAAGTGGACTAATTCTATTAATCTTAACAATTTCATCAAAATCTAAATAAATTCTATAAGCAAAATTATCATGCTCATTACTGGGCCATACTTCAACAATATCTCCTTTAATAGAAAATTTATCATGTTCAAGATTCATAAGAGTTCTTGAATACTGCAATCTCACAAAAATATCTGCCATATCCTTAATAGAAATCTTTTGTCCTACAAAAAAAGCATGAGCTGCGCTTTTAAAAAATTCTGGAGAACCCAACGCATAGATTGAAGATACTGTAGCAACAACAATAACATCTCTCCTTCTGGAAAGAGATGTTACCGCCCTTATTCTCTTTATATCAATCTCTTCATTAATGGTGGCTTCCTTTTCTATATACAAATCTTTTGAGGAAATATAAGACTCGGGTTGATAATAATCGTAATAAGAAACGAAATATTCAACTGCATTATCTGGAAAAAAATCCTTAAATTCCCTATAAAGCTGTGCTGCCAAAGTTTTATTATGACTAATTACCAAAGAAGGTCTATTTAAATCTCTAATAATATTAGCCACTGTAAAAGTCTTACCACTTCCTGTTACGCCCTTTAAAGTCTGATACTTATTATTAAACAAAATAGATTTTTTAATCTCTTTAATTGCTTCTGGTTGATCACCAGCAGGAGAATAATCAGACTTTAAGCAAAATTTCATGAAAACCGACCTCAAAAAAATTACAAGTAAAATTTAATCAATTATTTTATGTTTAAACTATAAAATAATATATATATAATTTATATATAAAATTCTTTAATATAAAATAAAGGAAAATGGTATGAAAAACAATGAACTCTTCAAAAGAATAGAAAAATATATCCTTCTTGAAAAAAACAAACACTTTAAAGATGAAGCAATAAAATTACTAAATGAAAACAATGAAAATGAATTGCTCAATAGATTTTATAAAGACCTAGAATTTGGCACCGCTGGTATGAGAGGAATCATTGGAGCCGGTACTTGTTATATGAATACCTACAATGTTACAAAAGCAAGCCAAGGAATTGCTAATTACATTCTTAAAATAACTAAAAACCCAAAAGTTGCAATAAGCTATGATTCAAGATATTTCTCAAAAGAATTTGCTTACGATACTGCTGAAATTTTTGCATCAAATGGCTTTAAAGTTTATATATATAAACAACTAAGGTCAACTCCTCAATTGTCCTATACAGTGATAAAATTAGCATGCGACATTGGAATAATGATAACAGCAAGTCATAATCCAAAAGAATACAATGGATACAAAGTTTATTGGAAAGGAGGGGCTCAAATAATACCTCCTCATGACTCCCTTATAATATCCGAAATTCAAAAGGTATCCAACATTGCACACCTCATTACAAAAGAAGAAGGAATAAATAATCAATCAATCATAGAACTTAACAATGAGATTGATATTCCATACATAGAAAAAATAAATGAAAAATTTCCCAATTTTAATGAAAAAAGTAAGCAAGCAAAATTAAGAGTAGCGTATACTCCTTTGCATGGAGTAGGAGGAACAATAATAAAAGAACTATTCAAAGGCAGTAAAGTAGAACTATTAACTGAACCAACACAAACAAACCCTGATCCAGAATTTCCTACAGTAAAATACCCTAACCCTGAAGATCATATTGCTATGTCTAGAGTTATAGAATTTGCAAAGACAGAGAATTGTGATATTGCATTTGCAACCGACCCAGATGCCGATAGGATAGGTCTTGCCTTTAATGACGGCACAGAATGGAAAATTTTAAACGGAAATCAAATTGCATGCATTTTAATGCATTACCTATTGTCTAGAGAAAGCAATCCTCAAAATGCATTTACAATAGCTTCTTTTGTTACAACTCCAATGCTGGATAAAATAGCTCACAAATATAATTCAACACTATTTAGAACATATACAGGATTTAAATGGATAGGAAACTTAATCGATGAGATGAAAATCAAAGAACCGAACAAAAAATTTATTTTTGGTTGTGAAGAAAGTCATGGATACTTAATTGGAGATGGAACTAGAGACAAAGATGCATTTTCAGCCATCAAAGGTTTTTGCGATTTAATGCTTACTCTTAAAGAAAATAAAATGACAATAGAGCAATATCTTCAAGGAATGTACAAAGAATTCGGATATTATGAAGAATTTACAATCAATAAAACTCTTAAAGGTGCTGAGGGAGAATATTTAAGAGAAAAACTAATGTCAAAATTCAGAAATGAAAAGCAAAAAGAATTTGCAGGCATTAAGGTGATTAAAAAATTAGATTATCAAACATTGAAAGAAACAGATATTAACGGAAATGTCAATGAAATAGAAGATTACAAATACCCCACTAACGCAATAAAATTATTATTAGAAAATGAAATCGTAATAACCGTTAGACCTTCTGGTACAGAACCAAAAATTAAATTTTATGTATCTATATATTCGAGATACGAACAAAAAAACAATATTTTTGATATAATTAATAGCATAAACATGGAGATAGAAAAATATTAATATAGCAGAAAACCTAGTAAATTTAGTTGAAGTATCCGCAAAAGAAGTTGCTAGAAAAAACAAAAATAGAGAAGTTTCAATTTGGCATCTGTTAATGTCTATTCTTATTCGGCCCAAGAAATCCGAGATAAAAAGTATAGACACCAAAACCTTAAAAAATATTAAACAAGATACATTGTATGAAATCGAAAAATTAGAAAAAATTTTAGTAAGCCCTAATGAAATTATAATTCCAAAAATAAATAGAGAAGTTTTCCTTCTCATTGAAAAAGCAAAAAAAGAATTTAAGCCTAAAACTTCAATAGGGATAAAAGAAATTTTTTATCTAATATTAAAAACAAAAAAATTACTAAAAAAATATAAACTCAATAAATTAAGTTTTGGCTTTAATGAAGAAAATATAATAACAAACATAGATAAAATAAGACTAATTGAAACATATAAAGAATTTGAAGATGAAATAAGACTTGAGAACGACAACTTTGAAATTGGAAAATATGTTAAAAATTTAACAACACTTGCAAAGGAAAATAAGCTTGAACCTTTAATTGGGCGTGAGAAGGAAATCCAAGCACTAATCAACATACTTGAAAGAAGAAATAAAAACAGCACAATCTTAATAGGAGAACCTGGAATTGGAAAAACAGCAATAGTTGAAGGACTCGCAATAAAGATTGCAAATAAAGAAATAAAAAGTAAATTACAAAACAAAGTAATACTTAAAATTGATACTTCTGACTTAGTATCAGGAACAAAATATAGGGGTGAATTCGAAGAGAGACTAAATAATATAATTAAATCCATTAAAAATAATAAAGATACAATAATCTTCATTGACGAAATACATACGCTAATGGGAGCTGGAAATTCTGAAGGTGCTCTTGATGCATCAAATATTTTAAAACCCGCATTGTCTCGCTCTGAAATACAAATTATAGGAGCAACAACTTATGATGAATATAGGAAGCATATTGCTAAAGACAAAGCATTTATCCGAAGATTTCAAACAATATCAATAAAAGAACCCAATGAAAAAGAAACTCTAAATATTCTTAATAACATAATAAAAAATTTTGAAACTTATCATGGTGTCACTTACAAAAAGGAAGCCATTGAAAATGTCATCTACTTATCCTCAAAATATCTAATTAATAAAAGATTTCCTGACAAAGCAATTGATCTAATTGATATTGCTGGAGCTAACAAAAAACAAGAGACAACATGCAAGGTAATCAATGCCGAAGACATTAAAAGAGTAACGGATGCAATGTTAGATATTAAAACAAAATCTAACATTAAAGAAGAAATTGACACACTTAAAGAAGCAGAAATACGAATAAGAGAAAAAATAATTGGCCAAGACCGTGCTATAAATGAGATTCTTAGAGAAATAGTTAAAACAAAACTTGAAATAAATGATAACTGCAAACCTTTAACATCAACACTACTTATAGGCTCAAGCGGAAGTGGAAAGACAATGCTAGCAGACGAAGTATCAAATATCATTATGGAAGATAAAAATTCAATATTAAAGCTAGATATGTCAGAATATAGAGAAGAAAATTCTATTTCAAAATTAATAGGAACAAATCCGGGATATGTAGGATATGCTGATGGAGGATTATTAATTAATAGACTAAAACATTATCCTAAATCCTTTATTATATTTGAAAATATCGAAAATGCTCACAATTCAGTGCTTAATATAATTGAACGAATAATTGAACATGGTGAGCTTATTGACAGCCAAGAAAACAAAATATCTTTTAAAAATGCCATTTTTGTTCTTACTACATCTATTGGCTCTAAAATACTTCTCGGACAAGGAAGTATTGGATTTAGCAAAACAGATAATAATATAAATATTAAAAGCGAAATAAACAATGAACTTAAAAAACGATTTAAATCAACTCTATTAGATAAAATACAAAAAAAAATAATACTTAATACCTTACAAGAAGAAGATGTCAAAATAATCTACAATAATTATTGTAAAGAGCTTATTGAAAAATTTCATTCTAAAAATATTAAAATAGAAATGGATGAAACTCTTAAAAATCATATAATTAAAACTTTTTATGACAAAAACTCTGGCGCAAGAAGTATCTTAAATGCAATAAAAGAAGAAATAGAAGAAAAAATTATTAATAAAATTTTCAAAACCCCCACTATTAATCTAATAAAAATACACTTAGAGAAAAGTAATATAAAAATAGAATAAAAGGAAATTTTATGTTTAAGAATGTAGATAGCAAAGTAGATTTTCCTAAGATAGAAGAGAAAATATTAAAATTTTGGAATGATAATAAAATTTTTGAAAAATCTGTGCAACAGAGAATAGGTTGTGAAGAGTTTACATTTTATGATGGTCCTCCTTTTGCAACAGGACTTCCTCACTTTGGTCATTTTGTTCCAAATACAATTAAAGACATAATTCCAAGATACAAGACAATGAAAGGAAAATATGTTAAGAGAAACTTTGGATGGGATACTCATGGTTTGCCTGTAGAATATGAAGTTGAGAAATCTTTAGGAATTTCTGGAAGACATGAAATAGAACAATATGGAGTTGAAAGATTCAATGAAGAATGCAGAAATATAGTTCTTAAATATACAAAAGAATGGGAAAAGACTATTTCAAGATTAGGTAGATGGGTAGACTTTGAAAAAAATTATAAAACAATGGACACAAGCTTCATGGAATCTGTATGGTGGGTATTTAAGACTCTTTATGATAAAGGTTTAATTTATGAAAGTTATTATGTACTGCCATACTCCCCAAAACTTGCAACTCCGCTCTCAAATTTCGAGGTAAATCTTGGCGAATACAAGGAAGTTAACGATCCATCACTCACTATCAAGTTCAAAATAAAAGACAAGAATGAATACCTACTTGCATGGACAACAACTCCCTGGACATTACCTACAAATCTTGGAATTGCCGTTGGTAGTAATATAGAATATTCTAAAATATTTGATAAAGAAAGAGATGAAACTTTAATAATTGGAACAAACAGATTAAATCACTATTACAAGTGTGAAAAAACATATACAGTACTAGAACAATTTAAAGGCGAGCATATTGTTGGCATAGAATATGAGCCTGTATTTGACTATTTTATAAAACAACGAAACAAAGGAGCTTTTAGAGTTCACACAGCAGAATATGTTACAACTAATGATGGAACGGGTATAGTACACATTGCACCATTTGGAGAAGAAGATTATCAAATACTTAAACGCAACACAAAAGTTGATATAGTAACTCCTATAGATGCCGAATGCAGATTCACAGACGAAGTAAAAGATTTCGAAGGCTTATTTGTTAAAGATGCAGACAAAAAAATAATAGAACAACTAAAATCAATGAATCTCATTTTTAAAAGAGAAAATTTCCTGCACAGATACCCATTTTGCTATAGAACGAATTCACCCTTAATTTACAGACCTGTAAGTTCATGGTTTGTAAATATTGAAGCAATAAAAGAAAAACTTATAAAATCAAATGAAAAGATTAACTGGATGCCTTCTCATTTAAAAAAAGGAAGATTTGGGAAATGGCTGGAAAATGCAAGAGATTGGGCAATAAGCAGAAATAGATTTTGGGGAAATCCAATACCAGTTTGGGTTTGTTCAAAGTCAGGAAATAAAATATGTATAGGTTCTAAAGAAGAACTTGAAAGATATTCTGGACAAAAGATAAGTGACCTACATAAGGACAAAATTGATAAAATAACTTGGCCCAGTGAATATGGTGGCATATACATCCGTACAAGTGAAGTTTTAGACTGCTGGTTTGAATCTGGGTCAATGCCTTATGCAAGTAATCATTATCCATTTACAAATAAAGATAATTTAAATAATATTTTTCCTGCAGACTTTATTGCAGAAGGCCTAGACCAAACAAGAGGATGGTTTTATACACTAACAATATTAGGAACTGCACTTTTTGAAAACACGGCTTTTAAAAATGTAATAGTCAATGGACTTGTATTATCTAGTGATGGGAAAAAAATGTCAAAATCCCTTAGAAATTATACAGATCCAATGGAAGTAATAAACACATTTGGAGCTGACGCTTTAAGACTTTACCTAATAATGAGTCCCGTAGTAAGAGCTGATGATTTAAAGTACAGTGATGATGGGGTTAGAGATGTTCTTAAGAATATCATCATACCTATTTGGAATGCTTATTCTTTTTTTATAACTTATGCAATAATTGATAAATTTGAAGTTAATGGTAGCCTCAATTTATACAAAAATAATATCCTTGATCAATGGATAATTAGTGAAATTGAAAGTTTGAAGAAAATATTAAATGAAGAAATAGATAAATATAATTTAACAAAAGCAATAGACGAACTTCTTGAATTCATTGATAAACTAAACAATTGGTACATAAGAAGATCAAGAAGAAGATTTTGGAAATCTGAGAATGATACTGATAAACAAGATGCTTATGAAACTTTATATTATGCACTAAAAAATTTGATGTTAATGCTTGCACCATTTATTCCTTTTGTAACAGAAAACATTTATCAAAATTTAAAGACAACAGCTGAAAAAGAATCAATTCACCTAAACGAATACCCAAAAGAGATTAAAGAACTTATAAAGCAAGATCTTGAAGACAAAATGAACTTTACAAGAAAAGTAGTATCAATTGCAAGGGCACTTAGAGCCTCTCATGACATCAAAATACGAAAACCCATAAGCACAATCTATGTTGTTACTAAGAACCAAAAAGAACAAGAAATACTACATGAAATGCAAGAAATAATACTTGAAGAAATAAATGCAAAAGAAATAAAAATAAAATCAAATGAAGAAGAACTTGTTACTTATAGGGCAAAAGCCAATTTTAGAGAACTTGGAAGTAAACTTGGTAAAAACATGAAAGCTGTGTCATTAGAAATAATGAAGCTAGAAAACGAGACTATATTACAAATAATAAACGGCAATACACATATTATTCAAATAGAAGAAAATACATATGATATTACAATAAAAGACATAATATTAGAGAGAAAAGAAAAAGAAAATCTAAAAGTAATAAATGAAGACTCTATTACAATTGGATTAGATTCACTAATAACAGAAGAGTTGTATTTAGAAGGATTATCAAGAGAATTTATAAGAAAAGTTCAAAACTTAAGAAAAGAAAATAAATTTAATGTTAGTGACCGAATAATATTATATACAGATAACAATGAAACATTAAGAAAAATAATAAGTAAATTTGAAAGCTATATTAAATCTGAAACACTAACATTAAAAATAGAAGCAAATAAAGAAAAAGCAATAACAAAGGTAGAGCTTGATGATGACATAGAAATAATGATAGGCATTGAAAAATGCTCAAGTTAGTTACTCAAATTTTCACAATCATTTTTTTTGTAGGATGTTCAACCTTAACTTACTACTCACCTAAAAATAAAATATCCTCAATCATGTTGCTAGATCCCTCTTCAGATATATACGCTTACATAGACCTATCTAAGAACAGATTTATCTATGATGACTTAAGCTTTAAGCACAAAATCGGAGTTAATTCCTTTGGCAATCTATATTTAAGTTACACAAAAAATCCAGAAAGCTTTTCTTCAGTAATAACAGGCACTTTTCCCAAAAATATTTTCTGGGGAATGCAAAATAATTCAAACTTTGAACCTAAAGGTAACTTATTGACAAATCCAAAATGGAAGATTAAAAACTCAAATATATATATCACTCCCACTAAAGACAAAATCGGGCTTCTAATAAATCAAAAAGAAATAACACACAAAAACGAAAATATATTAACAACACAAATCGATATACTTGAAAAAAATGAAATGTTCCTTTGGATTAAAGACATTGCTTTATTAATACCAAATAATATAAACAAAAAAAATTTAATTCCCTTCTATAGTGCAACTCTTATTGCAAATAGTGTAAACGACATTGACTATAATTTAAAAGCTTATTTAAAAACTAACAATCCCACAATACTATCCATTTTATCAAAGAAACTAATACCAACTCTCCTAGAAAGTACAACAAAAATAATAATTTCAAGTCCTATAAACTCTAAGATACAAGACAAGCACACTGTAGAACTTGAATTTAAGGTTGAAAAGACAAGCGTTAAAGAATTTGTATCAACTCTACTTTCAAAAAAACAAGAAGAATAAAAAGACTACACTACTAATGCAGTCTTTTCAATTTCCATATATCTTTAACATAATCCTCAATAGTCCTATCTGATGAGAATATAGAACTTTTAGCTATATTAACTAAAGAAGAAGAGAACCAAGAATCTGAGTCTTTATATTTAGATTCAACTAATTTTTGGGCATTAACATAACTTCTAAAATCTTTTAACACAAAGTATCTATCTGGAGAACCTCCATAAGACTCATAAAGTAAACTATCATGTATTTCTTTATAAACTTCATAATGTCCCTTAAAAAGACTTCCATCAACCATACCATTAATAATCTCAGAAAGCTCAGGGTCACTCTGTAAAACAGAACTAGGTATATAAGAATGATTTTTATTATATTTCATAACCTCATCTTTTCTTAAGCCAAATATAAACATATGCTCATCCCCTACCTGCTCATAAATCTCAACATTAGCCCCATCCATAGTTCCTAGAGTCAAAGCTCCATTCATCATAAACTTCATATTACTTGTCCCTGAAGCTTCTTTTCCTGCCAAAGAAATCTGTTCAGAAACATCCGATGCTGAAATAATTTTCTCTGCCCAAGAAACATTATAATTTGGAATAAAAACAACCTTAATCTTGTTATTAACATCAGGATCATTGTTTACTTTATTTGCAATATCATTAATAAACTTAATAATATTTTTAGCCATCCTATAACCTGGTGCAGCCTTTGCTCCAAAAATAAAAGTTCGAGGATAAACATAAAAATTTTTATCTCTTTTTAACTGGTTGTAAAGATATAAAATATGTAAAGCATTTAAAACCTGTCTCTTATATTCATGAAGTCTTTTTATTTGAACATCAAAAATCGAATTAGGATCTATTTTAATTCCCAATTCACGATAAATAAGATTAGAAAAGTCTACCTTATTCTCCTGTTTTACCTTTCTTAAAGAAGAAATCACATCTTTATCGTCTTTAAAGACTAAAAACTTTTCAATATCGTCAAAATTCTTAACCCAAGAATGGCCTATTTTAGAACTTACTAACTTTGACAGTCTAGGATTTGCAAGCAATAGCCATCTTCTCTGCGTTACACCATTAGTTTTGTTATTAAATTTCTCAGGATAAAGAGCATACCAATGTTTAAGTTCATTTTCTGTCAATATTTCTGTGTGTAATTTAGCAACTCCATTAACAGAAAAACATGAATGAATTGCAAGCCATGCCATATTAATTACACCATTATTTATTATTAAATAATCATCATAAACAAAATTAGAGCCCATTCTATTTTTAGCTTCTATTTCTTCAACAAATCTTTTATTTATTTCCTGAATTATCTGATAAATTCGAGGTAAAAGTTCCGAGAACATACGCAAAGGCCACTTCTCAAGTGCCTCTGCTAAAACTGTATGATTAGTATAAGCAAAACATTGCCTTGTAATCTTCCATGCCAATTTCCAATCAAATTTTTCCTTGTCAATCAAAATTCTCATTAATTCAGGAATTGCAACAACAGGATGAGTATCATTAAGCTGAAAAACTACATATTCCGGTAGTCTCTTAAGATCACTACTATAATGCTTCTTAAAATCATGTATTACATCTTGAATTGAAGCACTACAAAAAAAGTACTGTTGTCTAAGCCTTAAAAATTTACCCGCAAGATCCTCATCATTTGGATAAAGTATTTTAGTAATATTTGATACTTCCATTTCCTTTCTAGAAGCATCAAGATATTGCATATCGTTAAACAAGCTTAAATCAAAACCATCCTTCGCATAAGCTTCCCATAATCTTAAAGTATTTATTGTTTTTGAATCATATCCAACTATAGGAGCATCATAAGCTATTGCATTAACAATATACGGATTTTTATGTGTAAAAATTTCATTGCCAGCCAAATCTCGCTCAATTTCAATATGACCTCCAAAACTAATATCATATACTCTACTTACATTTTTAATAATCCAAGGGTACTCATATTCACTCCACTTGTCAGGTTCTTCGACCTGATATCCATCAACAAAACTCTGTTTAAAAATTCCATACCTATACTTTATTCCATATCCCAAAGCAGGATAATCAAGTGTTGAAAGAGACTCTAAAAAACAAGCAGCAAGTCTTCCAAGTCCACCATTACCCAAACCTGCATCAATTTCTATGTTTTCAAGCTCATTAAAATCAATACCAAATTCATCTGCTAATGACTTTACAACATCAAAAGAGCCCATGTTAATTAAAGTATTACTTAAAAATCTACCTACTAAAAACTCAGCAGAAAGATAACACACTTTTTTTTCTCGTTTTTTATCAAAATCTAATTTAGTATCGGCCCACTTTTCCAAAAAGTAATCAATCACTGTTCTTGAAAAACAATTATAAAGCTCAATATCAGATAAATCTTTAACACTGTCAACTTGATAATAACATTTCAAATTTCTATTAAAACTTATTTTAAAATCTTCCTTACTAATATCCATAATTTACTTAACCTCCACCTTAACAATTACAAATTTAAATCACCAACAATCAATTTCCCATGATAAGCTCTAGCGCCTAAAATAGAATCAATGCTATCTATATTTTGCTTAGTCACCTTTCCAGCTACAACAATTTCTAATTTATTTTCCGTCATTAATATTAATTCTTTCAATAAGATAAGAGAATCCTCTGCCCTAAATGCTCCACCTGAAGTCAATATTCTATGCACACCAATGTCCATAAGTTTTGATACAGAAGCCCTAATATCACAAGTATTATCAATTGCCTTATGAAAAGTTACTTTTAAAGGCTTAGATAAACCTAATAGCTCTCTAGTTCTAGCTATATCAATCTCATTCTCATCATCTAAGATCCCAAAAACAACACCCTCTACTCCAAGACTCTTACAAACCTTAATATCTTCCTTCATAGCTTGAAATTCCAAATTAGAATACACAAAATCTCCACATCTCGGTCTAATCATTACAGCAATAGGAATCCTCAGATTTTCCTTTAAAATCTTTATGGTACCATAAGAAGGTGTAGTTCCCCCACAATTTGTATTTTCACAAAGCTCAATCCTATTAGCACCAAGTTTAAAAGAAGTCATAGCTTCATCTATATTAAAAACGCATGCCTCTCTGATCATCTAAATGCCTAAATTACATAACAATTTATTTTCAACAAAATAATGATATAATGCTCCTATTTTACCAGAATCATTATTAAACTTAGTTGTCTCAAGTCTCACAAGCTTCTTTATATCATTATCATAAATACTAGCCAATTCCAAAGACCATAAATTTTCTAATTTTTTATATATATTACTTATCAAATCAGGTCTTGAACTTATTCCGCCTCCAATTAAAATTTTCTCAGGATTTAAAACAAAAGTTAAATTAAAAATTCCAAATGATAAAGTTTCAAAAAATCTATCAACTTCATTCCTAGCATGAACATTACCGGCACTAGCAAGTTCAAAAATATATTCTCCAGAAACTTCATTCAAGTCCTTTTCTAAGCGCTCCGCTACTCTCTTTCTTAAAGCTGCAACAGAGGCTATAGACTCCCACCTGCAGTTAAAAGGAATATTATTTTCAAGTCCCCTAGTAATCATAAACCCGATCTCACCGGACATAAAAGAATATCCTCTTAAAAGTTTTCCATTCATAAATATTCCAGCACCAATGCCTGTTCCAAGAGTCAAAGCAATAAAATCATTAGAATAAATAGCATTACCTTTGTATTTCTCAGCTAAAGCAACACAATTAGCATCATTTTCAAGTTCAACATTAACACCTGTTAAAGCTTTAAGCTTTTCTTTTAAAGGATAATTAATAAATCCCTTAATGGCATTTACTCTAATTACAATTCCTTTAGGGTCAACAAATCCAGGCATGCAAATCGCAGCACCCTTAATATTTTCATCTTTTTTATAAGCGTTAATTATATTAACTAAAATACCAACTTGTTCATCAGGAGTAGTGCCCGACTCAACTTCATGCTTATCAAGAAAATTGCCTCCACTATCTGCTAAAGAATACTTAGTACTAGTACCTCCAACATCAATTGCCAAATAGCGTTCCATATAAACTCCATATTTTTAAAAATTTAAATTAATTATATAATAAAAAATTACAAACTTTCTATAGCAATATTAGATATTTTTGATATCTTACTTATGATTATTTTTGCTTTAATCTCTTCCTTCAAATAAGCAACATGAGAGATTATACCTATCTGACGCCCATCAACGCGTTGAAAATCAGAAATTTTTGGAATAACCATTTTTAAAGTATCCTCATCAAGACTTCCAAAGCCCTCATCAAGAAAAAATGCTTCTATTTTAAGTTCACTATCTCTTATCATATCTGAGAGTGCTAGAGAGAGTGACAAAGAGACAAGAAACTTCTCACCTCCAGAAAGAGTTTTTACACTGCGAGCCATACCTCCATCTCTTCTGCTTTTAACTAAAAAATCAAAATCTTTACTCTCTGTATTAATTTGAAGCTCAAAATCAGGAAGAATAACGTTCAAATATCTTTTATTTGACATGTTTAATATTTCTTCAATTAAAAAACTTTGAACATAATACTTTAAGCTAGGAGAAGTAGTCACAACTTTCTTTAAAATTTCCAGCTTTTCATTTCTTTCGTTTAAACTGCTTAATTCCCTCTGAATATTCTCTAAATTAATGTTTTGTTTATAGAGCTCTTCCTTTAAAGTCTGTAAATTCAAAAAGCTTGACTCATACTGACTAATATCCTTGGATATTATCTCAATTTTAGACATAAAATTAGATTTCAACTTTAAAAAATAATCCAAACTGTCCCTACTAGGTTTCAAAGACTCAAAAGAAAAAATATCCCCTTCATCAAAATTACTTTCCATTGATTCTTTGAAATCTAGCAAATTAGTAGTAAATTCATTTAATTCATCCTTAAGTTCCCCTCTCATTCTTACTATACTTTGATCCATAAGCTCAATTTGACTTTCAAGTCTAAGCTTTGAGTTGTTTATATTACTCAAAATTGAATCTACTTTTAAATACTCATACTCCTTTTTCATTTTATCACTTAAAAATTTTTCAAATTCTTTTTCCAATAAAATAGGATTTTCCATGCTCATACTTAAATTTAGATAAGATAATAAATTTTTTATCTTATCTAAATTTTCTTCCAGTTCTACTTCTTTTAAAGCAATTTTCGAATTTAAATCACTTAAGGTTGATTTTAAAAGTTCAACTTCTCTAAGCTTATCTTCAAAAATCAAAATCTTATTTTTATCATAATAATCTATATATCTATTAAATAGATTGATACCAATCCTTTTTAAAATTTCTGTATTCTTCTTATTAAATTCTGTAATTTGAGTTTCCCATTTGATTTTATTTTCCCTTTCGTGCAATATACCTGCATTAATAGTATCCAATTTAGATTGTAAAATCTGAAGTCTCGTGTTTAGCTCTAAAAGATAACCTAGGCTGCTAGTTCTTAATTGTTCCTTTCCTTGGTACATCTTATATGCATCTTCAAGAAACTTAAGATTCTCTATATCTTTTTCAATAGATTCTCTATTATTACCCAAATCTTTTAAGAATTTTCTATACAAATCTATTTTAATATTGATGTCAACATTTTGTAATGTATCATCATTTGACTCTATAAATAACTCTAACTCATACCTATATTTTAATATCAACTCTTCATTAAAACACCTAAATAATTTTAATGCCTCATAATAAATATACTTATCAAAATCAAATTTTACTTCTTCTAAAGTAATACTTTTAAGCTCTTCATTTTTTCTAGCCTGCTCCGCTAATAGCTCTTCTCTTTTCTCTTCCAATTGGCTTTTTTCTATATTCAATTTCTCATATGCACTCTCGTCAAAATTCACCTCAGAAAAAAGAATATTTTCATAATATAATTCTTTTATATAACTAAAATTAAGACTATCTAAGTTCAAATATTTTAATTCTTCTAAATCTCTTTGAACATCTGCAAGCTTCAATAAAAACCTATTCTTATCATTAAGAAGCTCACTTTGCCTTTTAATAAAATCTTCTAAATCTAAAAATTCACAAGAATTGTAAAATTTAAGACTTTCTTCTACCTTTACTCTGTTGTTTTCATGTAAAGAATATCCATAATTTAAACTCTCTTTACTCTTAATTTTAGAAGATAATTCTAACTCTAAATTATCTATTCTATTCTCTATATCTAAATACTTTTGATTGTTCTTTACTATTTTGTCGCAAATAAATATTAATTTATAAATCTTCTCAAGTCTTCTTTTTAACTTTTTGATATCAACCAAATCCAAAAAATTAGTTAATTCATTTAACTTACTGTTATTGTTCTCTATTCTACTTTTCTCTTCTGATTCTACAAATTCCAATTTCTCTCTATTCAAATTTGTCAATTCAAGTTCTCTCTTCAAAAAAACTTCTATATCATCATACTTTTTTAAATTAAAAATATTATCAATTATTCCTGTCTTACTTTTTGGTTTTGAAGTTAAAAACTCTTGGAAATTACCTTGCGGTAATATAACAGTCTGACAAAACTGCTCAAAATTTAATCTACAAAGATTCCTTATATAAGCTAAAACATCTTCTCTATTTTCAATATAACTACTATCACTAAGGCTCCTTAGTAACATATTTTTAGGAGTCTCTTTTTGCTTTATATTAAGTTCAATGAATGATTCATATATTTTTCCAGAAACAGTAAAAGTAAGTCTAACATAAGCATTATCAAACCCTTTAGAAATTGCATCTGAAATATTCTTATCAAGTCTATATACTCGTGCATAAAGCGCAAGAGTTATGCAGTCAAGAATGGTACTCTTACCAGATCCCGTATTTCCAGAAATCAAAAAAATTCCAGAATTTTTTAAAACAGGGACATCAAAATTTATCTCATATTCTCCTTTATAAGAAGCAATATTTTTAAATATAAGCTTATTTATTCTCATATTCCCCTGCTCTTCCCTTAAGTAATATTTCTTCAAAAAGAGCAATAAGTTCTTCTTCCTTAAATCTGCTCCCCCTTCTAAAACCATTAATAATATCTCTTTTTAATTTTTCTTGGAAAAAATACTTTTCATCCCTACTTAATACCTCGTCCTTACTAATTAATTTTTTACCTTGTTCCGCAGAGTTCTCTTCTAAGTTTAATAACTGATAATAAATATCAAATATTTTAATCAAACTTGATTTTGCTAAACTATAAATCTGTTCTTCAAATTCAGCTTCTATTCTCTCCTTAAGCTCAATTTTTAAGTAGCAAAGACATGAAAGCTTTCTTTTTATCTTATATAATCCACTCACAACCTCATTAAAAGAACCTTGTAAAAAATGCAACTCACCAAACACAGGAAGTAAAACCTTATCTTGCGAAACTAATTTACTGTCATTGAAAAGCAAAATATTAATATATTTTCTTTTATTCTCATCAAATGAATACTGAATAGGTGATCCTGAATAAACAACATTAGCCTTCAATTTCCTAAAATCATGTAGATGGCCAAGTGCAACATAAGAGAAACTATCTCCAAAAACACTAACAGGAAGAATAGAACTATTCCCAATGCTACTAACACTTCTTCTACTACAAAAAAAAGAATGTGCAATCAAAATCTTAGGAACACTATGGTACTTATCATCAAGAGAATTAACAATATTTGCTATTTTATCTCGATAAGCATATTCAAGTTTTCGCAGGAATACATCGCTATTAAGCTCCATGTCCCCATAATCTTGATTTAAAATAAGCCTCTCATTGATATGAGGGATACAGACAATAATAAATTGAACATCACCACCGTCTTTTAAAAAGATTACTTGATCAACAAGCTCATCTTCTGTTATTAAAAAAAAATTAAACCTTGAGAATATCTTTTTATTAATACTAAAATACTCTTTCTTATCATGGTTTCCCGCAATCAATACACACCATTTACAAGAGGTAAAAGATAATTCATAAAAAAAATCATTTATTAACTTTTGTTCTTCAAGTCCTGGCCTCTTTGAATCGTAAATATCACCAGCAATAAGCAAAAGATCAATCTTTTCATTCTTAACAAATTCCAATAAAAAATTTAAAAATTTTTGTTGTTCATCAATTCGAGAAAAATGCCCAATCTTCTTCCCAATATGCCAGTCAGATGTATGCAAAGCCCTATAACTATTCATCAATACACATTATTTTTCTTAAAGATTATAACAATTTATACATTATGTTATATTATAAAAATATAAGGGAATTATGCAACAAGAAAAATTGATAATAGTAGAATCACCTACAAAAGCAATAACAATAAAGAAATACCTTGATAACTCATTTTTAGTAGAAGCGTGTATAGGACACATAAGAGATTTACCAAATAGTGCTAAAGAAATACCTGAAGAGTATAAAAAATTTGAATGGGCTACCTTATCTATAGATTATAAACATGATTTTAAGCCTCTTTATATCATTCCATACAATAAAAGAATAATAATTGAAAAGCTTAAAAACCTCATAAAAGGAAAAAATGAAATATACCTTGCTACTGACCAAGATAGAGAGGGAGAAACAATTGCATTTCATCTAAAAGAAGTTTTAAAACTTAAAAATTACAAAAGAATGGTATTTCATGAAATTACAAAAAGCGCAATCATTGAGTCACTTAAAAATACAAGAAAAATTGATATGGATCTTGTTAATGCCGGAGAAACAAGAAGAATATTAGACAGACTTTATGGGTACACAATATCTCCTTTACTTTGGAAAAAAATTGCTTATGGACTCTCTGCGGGTAGAGTACAATCTGTTGGACTTAAGTTAATCATAGAAAAGGAAACGACAAGAATAAATTTTAAAAAAGCCAATTACTACTCAATTTCACTTGAATGTAGACATAGCAAAAATGATATTCAGATTGAAACAATCATAGACAAGATTGGAAATAAAAATGTAGCTGAAAGCAAAGATTTTATAAATGATACAGGATTTTTACAAGACCCTGATAAAACAATTTTAATAGACAAAACATTAATGGATACACTTGTAAAGGAATTAAAGAAGGCAAAGGAAATAGAAGTAATTTCAATTGAGACAAAAGAGATAAGACAAGCTCCTCCTAGACCATTCATTACATCCTCACTTCAACAAGAAGTAAATAGGCGACTCAAAATAAGCACCAAACAAATTATGAGTTACGCACAAAAGTTATATGAGAGTGGTTACATAACCTATATGAGAACAGACTCCTATAGTATTGCAAAAAGTGCAAGAGAAAAAATCAAAACTATTATAAAAGAAAAATATGGAGAAAAATACGTAGAAGTGAATGATCGAGTATATTCTAAAGCAAAAATGGCTCAAGATGCACATGAAGCCATAAGACCTTCTGAAATGTTTACTCCCCCTCAAAGCATAAAAACAGAAAGCGAAACTGCTAGAGAAATATACAAAATAATATGGGATAGAACTATTGAATCAATGATGACAGATGCCGTAAAAGAAGTTATTAAAATAACATTTAAATATAAAGATTTAACCTTTAAATCAAGTTTTACAAAAATAATTTTTGACGGGTTTCTTAAAAACAGTAGAGAACCTTACGAAAACAGTACTATAGATTTTTCTCTAATTAAAGAAGGCGATAAGTTTGTGATATTAGGCATAAAACCAGAAGAACATGAAACAAAACCTCCATTCAGATATACAGAGGCAACACTTGTACAAAAACTTGAAAAAGAAGGCATAGGACGTCCCTCCACTTATTCAACTATAATCTCAACACTTCTTGAAAGAGAATATGTTTTTAAGCAAAATAATACACTAATACCAACAATAAAAGGAGCTGCTGTTGTAAAGCTTTTAGAAAAATATTTTCCATTATTAATTGAATCAAAATTTACATCCTACATGGAAGAAAACCTAGATAAAATCGCAATAGGGAAATTAGATAAAATAAAATATTTAAGTCAATTCTACAACGGAGAAGAAGGTCTTAAGAATACAGTAGATAAAATAGATCCCATTATTAGTGCCGGAGAATTTAGAACAGTTTATGAATATAAAAATGATAAGGCATTTGGTTATGCAATAAACATTGGAAAATTTGGACCTTATCTAATTTCTAACGGCAATAATTATTCTATTAATATTACAACTCCCTTAGAAAGTTTATATAAAGAAGAAGAAATAAAAAAAATAATAGAAGAAAAAGAAACACAACCTAACATACTAGGAATTGATCCTGAAACAGGACTTAATGTAATATATAAAAACTCAAAATATGGAGGTCTTATCCAACTTGGAGAGGATATTCATGCTCCACAAGAGTTCACAAAGACTGGAAAACTCAAAAAACCTAAAATAATTAAAGCTAAAAAGGTATCAGCTAAACACATAGAATACGAAAATATAAACCTAGATATAGCACTTAAGCTACTTTCACTTCCAAAAGTAATTGGAGAGTATCCAAAAACCAATGAAAAAATAATTGCTACAACTGGAATTTTTGGAGATTACATTAAAACTGAAACTAACAGCATAATATGCCCACTCAAAAAAGATATAAAAGCTTATGAAATAACACTAGAAGAATCTATTAAACTTTTAGATGCAAAATTAGAAAAAAACGGAATTATTGTAAAATCAATACCCTTATCAAAAAATAAAGTTAGCAATAAAATTTACATTTACAAACAAAACGATAAATTCTATGCTAAAATTAAGAGAAAAAAGGTTGATTTACCCACTAACATTGATCTTAATCAAATAGATGCAACTTATGTTTTTGGGTTAATGTAGAGCATGAATGATTTCGAACTTCCTATTTACAAATATAAAGATGAACTCATTCTACTATTAAAATCAAATAATGTTTTAATAGTAGAAAGTCCAACAGGAAGCGGTAAAACCACTCAAATACCAAGAATAATATATGAAGCAGGGTTTGCAAAGCTTGGCAAAATTGGTGTAACACAACCTAGAAGAATAGCCACTGTATCAATAGCAGAATACATTGCAAAACATATTGGAGTAAATGTTGGAGAAGAAGTAGGCTACAAGATAAGATTTCAAGAAATTATAAGCTCTAAAACCAAAATTAAATTAATGACTGATGGTGTACTCTTACAAGAGCTAAAAAAAGACACATTGCTTTATGAATATGATGTAATTATAATAGATGAAGCACATGAGAGAAGTTTAAATATAGACTTCATACTAGGCCTTATTAAGGATATCTTAAAAAAAAGAGACGATTTTAAAGTTATAATTTCATCTGCCACGATAAATACACAAATATTTTCAAAATATTTTAACAACGCACCAATACTTAACATAGAAACAATTACTTATCCTGTACAAATAATATATAATCCTCCTTTACTTAATACATCAAAGGGAATGATACTCAAAATAAAAGAAATAATTAGTAGTATAATTAAAGGTAAACAAGAAGGTGACATCCTTATATTTTTATCTGGCGAGAAGGAAATAAAAGAAACAATAAAAGAAATTCATGAATTAAACTTAAAGAAAGACTTAATCATTTTACCTTTATATGGTCGAATGGCAAAAGAAGCACAAGAACAAATCTTTATGCCAACACCTAAGAATAAAAGGAAAATAATAGTATCAACAAACATTGCAGAAACTTCAATTACAATTGAAAATATTAAAATAGTAATTGATAGCGGAAAAGTAAAAACAAATAGATTCCAGATGAAAACGCATACTTACTCACTCCAAGAGGTCCCAATCTCAAAATCATCAGCAACGCAGAGAGCAGGAAGAGCAGGACGACTTTCAAAGGGAACATGCTACAGGCTATACAGAAGAGATGAATATCAACTAAGAGACGAATATCAAAAGGAAGAAATATATAGAACAGATTTATCTGAAGTAATATTAAGGATGGCAGATATTGGAATTAAAAATTTTACAAAGTTTGAATTTATCTCAAAGCCTTCCATTAAATCTATTCAAACAGCAAGTGAAATACTAAAATCCTTAGATGCAATAAATGACAAAAACGAGCTTACAGAAATTGGGAAGTACATGATCATATTCCCTCTAATACCAATACATTCAAGGGCTTTGGTTGAAGCAATGATTAACTATCAACAAGCAATATACCCAACTACAATTGGTTTGTCGTTCCTTTCTACAAGTGGAGTTTTTTTGCTACCTCAAAACGAAGAAATAGAAGCTAGGCAAGCTCATTTAAAATATAAAAATCCATTAGGAGACTTAATGGGATTTATTAAAATATTTGAAGACTACAAAAAAGCTTTAAACAAAGAAGACTTTGCTAAAGAAAATTATTTAGACTTGCAAGGCCTTGAAGAAATTATTAATGTACAAAAACAACTTGAAAATATTGTAAGTAGATTTAACATCCCAATAGCACACAAACCTGAAATTGACAACGAAGGTTATTTAAAATCTATAATGAGAGGCATGAAAGACTATATTTGCTTTAAAACTTCAAAAAATAAATACAAAACAATAAAAGCCCAAAATGTAGTAATACATCCTGGGTCACTTATTAATATAGACTCTGTAAAATACTTTGTTGCAGGTGAAATAATAGAAACAACTAAAAGATATGCTAGGTCAATTGGAGTACTTAAGAAAGAATGGATAAATGATATTGACTTTGAAGAAAATAAACAAAAAAAACATTCACAAGAAAATAAAAGTTTAAATAAAACTCACAAGAGTACATCAAAAAAAGAAAAAAAACTTTTATTAGAAAATGGAATCACTATTGGTCAAAAGAAATTCAATATTCAAAATGAAAACAACATTCAATTTATAACTCTTACCTTAAAGGAAGCTAAAGAATTATCTTTAAAGGGCTTAACAAATGCAGAAGAACAAGCAACTAAAAAAATTCATATAAAATTAATACATAAAGATTTAGTAATATTTAAAAGTAAAAAATTAATAGAAATTATAAGCATAGTAACTAATATGGGGTCAAATTGGACACTTATAGAAAAATATGAAAATACTAATATAAATATTAATGAAATTAATAAGGTCAAAAACATCTTAGAATGCACCATGCATTTTGTTCAACATCCAAATAAAAAGTCCGTACTCTTTTTATCACTTAGAAGTGATTACTCTGACAATTTTTGGTTAAAACCTCAAAAGAGCTTCATAATAGCAATTGAAGAATCAATGGATAGTATAAAAAGCCTAATTGACAACCAAGCACATATTAATAAACTTGCTGCAATAAAACCCACAATAAATAAAGTTTATAAAAAATTAAATGTTTTTTTCTAAAAGCATAAAAAACCCAGCTCACACAAAACCTTTAAAATCAATCAACATAAAATATTGATATTAAACTAGTATCATATTTAAGGTTAAGTTAAACTTTATCTAACAAAGAATATAAAATTAATGGAGGATATTTGTTATGAATAATGTAATGAAAAATTTACAAAACCTTGGAAAAGCAGTACAAACTCCCGCAGCTGTCTTACCAATTGCAGGGATTTTACTTGGATTTGGATACTTAATAATAGAAGCTACAGATCCCTCTGGAATTTTTAGACAAATTGGGAAATTAATGGAACAATCAGGTGGGGCTATCCTTGGGAATTTACCTATACTATTTGCAATTGGAACTGGAATGGGTTTATCTAAAAATAACAAGGCAGCTGCAGCTCTTGGAGGAGCCGTTGGGTATTTAATTCTAAATGCAGGTCTGGCTACATTTACAATAACAATTAACGGAAAATTAGAACCTGTAAACATGTCTGTATTGGGAGGTATTATTGCAGGTACAACCTCAGCTATGCTTAGCGATAAAGTGGTATACTGGGAAATACCACAATTTTTAGGATTTTTCTCAGGCCAAAGGTTAGTACCAATAATGAATGGATTACTGTCTGCTTTACTAGCAATAGTCTTTGGGTTTCTATGGGCACCCTTACAAATAGCTATTAACCAAGTCGGAAATTGGATGGTAGAAGCTGGTCATTTAGGGTTGTTTGTATTTGGATTCTTAAATAGATTACTAATAATAACAGGGCTACATCAACTCCTTAACACTTTAGTATATTTTGTATTTGGAGAATATACTGCATCCGATGGGAGTATAGTTCAAGGAGAAATTACAAGATATTTAAATGGAGATCCAAATGCTGGAACATTTACAGCAGGAATGTATCCTATGATGTTATTTGGACTACCTGGTGCTGCTCTTGCTATGTACTTAACATCCAAAAAAGAGCGCCGAGGGGAAGTGGGTGGACTTTTACTCTCAGCATCACTTACTGCATTTCTTACAGGAATTACAGAACCAATAGAATATACATTCATGTTAATAGCACCTTTCCTTTATCTAATACACGCTGTCCTAACCGGTTTATCATTAATCATTACTAACATCTTTGGAGTACACATAGCGTTCGCACTCTCAGCAGGTATAATAGACTACTTTTTAATGTTTCCAAAGTCAACAAAAGCTCTATTAATATTTCCAATAGGACTTGGAATTGGAACTGTTTACTTCATTATTTTCATAACACTAATAAAAATCTTTAAAATCAAAACACCTGGACGTGAAGATGATAATGAAGGAGAACTAATATCTCACATTCCCTCCAATATCTCTGACGATGAAATTTTTGATTCAATCATTAAAGCCTTTGGCGGGCTTAACAACATAAAAAATGTTGATTCATGCTTCACAAGACTCCGAGTAGATGTAGAGAATCCTAAATTAGTAAATAAAGATTTAATAAAAAATCTTGGAGCAAGTGGTACAATCATCTCATCCGGAAACCAAGCCCAAGCAATATTCGGAGCTAAATCTGAAAAAATTGCAACTTATATAAAGTCTAAAATTTAAATTTAAAAAAGAAAGAATAAGAAGGACATTTTTTACTCATTCCTTCTTATTCTTACAAAAAAAGTGTATATTATCTACAATAATCAGCATGAATAAAATCTCATTTAACATTTTCCTAGCCTTTTTTTTAATATCTTCTTTTGCTTTACTTTACAGTAAAGACAAAGAAAAACTTGAAAAGCTAAATAAACTATACATGCTGTATGACTTAAATAATAATTTACCAAAAGAACTTGAAACAATAAATGAAATCAAAAATCTTAACCTAGAACTACATTATTTACTCATGTCCAAATACTTACTTAAAATAAAGAAATATGAAGAGGCTAATCATTTTTTAAAAAAAATAAAAGAACCAAAAAATGAAAATACAAAAAATGAAATTCTACTACTAAAACTCAGAATCAATGAAGACAAAATAAATGAAGAAGAAATTAATGATATTTTAAAAAAATATAAAGAACTAAATATAAAAATAATTTACCAATTATATATCATTGCAAGAACAAAAAATAAAGCATTGTTTTTTAAAATTAAAGATATAATTTTAAAAAACTATCCTAAAAGCATTTATTCCTATAAAATAAAAAGAAATGAATAAAAAACTTTCATATTTAACACTATTAATTTTATTACTTGGTTTCTTATCTGCATCAAAATTTCTCAACTCAAAAGAAGATATCTCTAAATACAAAATAATTCAAGGCTCTTTTATGGAAAGCAATTATGTTATTGCCAAGATTAAAAACAAAAATTTAAAGTTCATAATTTCAAAGCCTATTTTCGACAAAAAAACAAATAATTATTACTTTGAAGGTCAGACAACAAGTCAATTTTTAATTTCAAATGAAGTAGACATTGCTATTAATACTAGTCCATATGAGATAAAAAATAGCATGTACTATCCCCGTGGCTTATATATATATGACAAAAAAATAATATCTAATGCAAGACAAAATTATGGAGCAATTGTAATTAAGAACAATCAAATAATATTAAACCCTAAAATAGATGAAATAAAAACTTCTGATTATGGTTTTAGTGGGTTCTTCCCCTTAATCAAAAATGGGAAGTATACTAAAAATTTTAAAGAAAACAAACATCCAAGAACAATAATAGGAACTGACAAAGGAAATAAACACTTATATCTCATAACAATCGAGGGAAGAGGAATTAATAAAAGTAAAGGGATTTCCTTAAATGATGCAATAGACTTATCTTTAAAGTATGGAATTATTAATTCTATTAACCTAGACGGAGGTGGTTCAAGCACACTGGTCGTAAAATCAAATAATTTGCCCCATAAACTTAATGCTACATCCAATCTCTTTGGACAAGAGAGAATAATCCCTTTTCACTTAGGAATAAAACTGCCTAATTAAGAAATTTCCAACCAATATTAATTCCAAGTGTAATTTCAGTTGTCAAAGAAGAAAAATTGCCAGAAGCAGAAGTCGGAGAAACAGAAAGCATCAATAAAGGCCTAACATAAAGTCCTTTAACTTCAGGAATAAAAAGGTCTGTAGCAAGTCCTAAAGACAAAAAAAACAGATTTCGTTTCTCAGAACTTAAATCAACTGCATATTTAATCCCAAGAAGAGGAAATAATACTCTAACATATTCTTTAAAAATAATTGGATAAATCCCACAAAGCCCAATTCCAAAATATCTACCGTTATGTTCAGATATAAAAGCATCTTTATAAGACACATCAAAAATAACATAATTAGCATCAAAAAATAAATTTAAATTTATTCCATTATCTACTCTATTAGAATTTTGTGCAAATTTATTTAAATCGTTTTTGCTAGTATAATTAGTAAATTGATAAGAAAATCCTCCCCCAAAAGATAACGGATATGCAAATAAATTACTCAAACATAAAAATAACAACAAACATACATACTTTTTCATCAATATTCCTTAAACTTTATAAAAAATATTATATTATATATAACTGTATATCAAGTAAGTTATACAAGAAATTATGAAAAGACCATTATTTTACTTAATCTACATATTACTTTTGTCATGTAGTAAAAGACTAGAAATTTCTTTAAC
Source organism: Borrelia turcica IST7 (assembly GCF_003606285.1). Classification (NCBI taxonomy): domain Bacteria; kingdom Pseudomonadati; phylum Spirochaetota; class Spirochaetia; order Spirochaetales; family Borreliaceae; genus Borrelia; species Borrelia turcica. Next base: position 898,097 of record NZ_CP028884.1, on the reverse strand, counting down.
AGAAAATTTCAATTTACCAAAAAGTAGTATTTTAGGCTTTTCAAAAAAAGTAGGAATAGTAATAAAAGATTATGCTCTTCTAAATAATGAAATTAAAAAAAACAATACCAATTACGATTACTTAACGATAATTAAAAAAGATGAAATAGTAAAGATTGAAAAAATAATGCAAACAACAGAAAAATACGGACTTAAAGGAAATTGGATACTAGTAAATTATAAAGGGAAAAGAGGCTACATCTTTAGTAAAGATATAAACATAATAGATAATATAATAATTGAATAAAACAAGCTAATTTAAAATGCTAGCTAGATAAACTCATTACTAACTAACATTTTAATATTATTTATTCTTTTTTTTGTGTCTATTCTTTCTTCTTTTTTTCTTTCTTTTATGAGTAGATATTTTCTTTAGTTTTCTTTTTCTTCCACAAGGCACGCCTCACATCTCCTTATTAATCAAAAATTAAACTCAAAATGCTCTCTAAATCATCTTCCGGATGAAACCATAAAACATTAGGAATCTTATTAAAAAAAGTCATTTGTCTTTTTACATATAAAAATGAATTCTTATTTATTAAATTTATTATATCATCTAACATGTAATAAGGTCTACTTTTCCATAATAAAAATTCACGATAACCTATTCCCTTGAAAGCCGGAGTTGTCTCATTATATCCCTTTCCCATTAATCTTTTAATTTCTTCAAGTAACCCACAATTAATCATATTTTTAACTCTATCTGTTATCCTAGACTTAATCTCCTCAATGGGCCTTTTCAATCCAATAAGCAAAACATTTTCAAGCCTCTGCCCCTTTTCCAAAAATTGACTAATTGGAATACCTGTTTGATAGTAAACTTCAAGAGATCTTTTAATTCTATAAATATCATTTTTACTTATTGTTTCATATCTTTCAAAATCCACACTTTTAAGTTTCTCTAATAAAAAATCTTTTCCATTAATCTTTAAAAGATTTTCTACATAAAGTCTTACTTCAGAAGAAATGATTGGGGTACTAGGTAGCCCATAGTATAAATGTTTAAAATAAAAAGCAGATCCACCTACAAATATAGGAAGTTTAAATTGCTCTTTTAAATTTTCTATTATTTTTAATGCCCTTTTATAAAAAATTCCAAGAGTATACTCATTAGTTGGTTCTAAAAAATCTACTAAATGATGCTTTATATGAGCTCTTAACTGCATGCTAGGCTTACAAGAAGCAATATCAAACTCCTTGTACACTTGAATAGAGTCAACATTAATCACTTCAGCTACATTCTGAGGAAAATTGAATAAAATGTCACTTTTACCTACAGCCGTAGGGCCAAATATAAAAACAATTCTATCTCTCTTCAATTGAATATGTAAATTTACCGGTTAAAATATCATTAAAAGCTTGTCCCACTACCTTTTCATCAGAAATAGCATGTTCTGCTAAAGAAATTTCATCAATAATTTGCTCTGTACGCATTATGACCGCCGTAACAAGCTCATAATAATTACCATCAAAATCTTGTATTTTTTTCAAAGGTATCCTCATCCCTTAAAACCTCCTATTCCATTCATTTAACTTAAATTAAATTTCTCTTCTCTATTTCATCTTTTATCAGCTCAAAAACTCTATTTGCTGTCCTATCCGTTGTATCAACTATCAAGTCAGCTACATCTACATAATTGTCAACATCTATATTATATGCAGACAAATATCTCTTTGAATCATTAGAATCCCTATTAAAAGTAGTACTTAAAATATCAGAATACATCCCACCTTCTCTATTGATGATTCTCTCTGCTCTAACTTCTATTTTAGCATAAAGATATATTTTTAAATCAGCATTCTTTGAAAGCCAAATTGCAAGCCTGGAGGCAAGAACTGTATTATCCTCTTTGGAAAATTCCAATAACTTATTATCAAGATATTCATCCCAATAATAATCATTTCTACCAATGATTTCATTCTTATAAAATAAATCAAAAGGTATTTGTTTTTCTCTAGCTATATCATGAAAAGTATAATTAATAAGTTTTAAACCATAATGCTTTGCCAGCATCCCACTAATAGTTGTATTCCCACAACCGCTCTTACTAGAAACAGCTATCCTCATTCAATATTCCTTACCTGCTCTTTTATTTTCTCCAAATTTAATTTCATATTTAAAACTAAATTTCTAATATCAAGATCAATTACTTTATTGCTCATTGTTGTAATTTCTCTATGCATTTCTTGAGCAATAAATTCCAAAACTTTGCCACATATCTCACTTTCAAGGTTTTTATAAAAATTATCTATGTGTGAATATAGCCTCACTATTTCCTCATTAATATCTAGTCGAATTGACATTTTAGCAGCTTCTTCTGCAATATTAACATCACTAAAATCATTCACTAACTTTAATAAATTTTCCTTTAAACTTAAGAAAAGTCTATCATTGATGTTACTCTGAGATTTTTTTAAAAAATCCAAATCATCCTGTATTAAAACAAGAGTTGAAATGATATCTTGTTTTGTATGCTCTCCTTCAAAGATTCTACTCTTGTCATAATTAAGTAAAACTTCTTCCAATACACTCTTAAAAGAACTATAAATCATTCCTTGATTTTCAACACCCTCATCAACAATTAAAGCTCCCTTTAAAGATAAAAAATCACCAAGACTTACTTCATCCTTAATCTTTAAATTACTATGTAACAAGCTATCCCTAAGACGAATCATAGCCTCAATATAGTTAGGGTTTAAAGTAAAATCAATAGTTGGAACTATTTCTTTGTATCCCACAGTTAAGAAAACATTACCCCTACTAACATAGCCTGCAATAAGATTCCTTATCTCATACTCATACGCATATAAAGTCTCAGGCAATCTAAATTTAAACTCTAAAAATTTACCATTATAAGATTTTAAATTAACACTAAACATATAATTTTCAACAATTTTTTCCAAATGAAAAAATCCAGTCATGCTTTTCATCAAAAACTACCTTTATAAAAAATCATGTAAAATAAAATTATTGCCAGCCCCCATCGTAATAAACAAATCATCTTTCTTTAACAAACCCTTTATGAATTCAACAGAATCAACTACCTCTTTAAAAAAATAAACATTTGAATTTAAATCCTGAAGATCCAAAAATAATTTCCTAGAAAGTTCATCGGGATCAAAATCTTCTCTAGCCGAGAGATATATATTATGTAAAATTAATACATCAACACCACTTAAAGCTTTAACAAAATCACTAAAAAGAATTTTTGTTCTTGTAAATGTATGTGGCATAAAATCCAAAATAATACGCCTACCCTTATAAAAACTCTTAATTCCTAAAAGTGTATTTTCAATCTCCTTTGGATGATGTGCATAATCATCAAGATATATCACTCCATTTTTTTCTCTAATAAATTCTATCCTTCTTTTTATTCCCTTATATTCCCTAGCTATTCTCTTTATTTTATCGCCAAAGCTAGAAATTAATTTACCCGTTTCCTCTAAAGTTAACTTTAAAGCCAAAAGGGCAGATGCAAAATTTAAAACATTATGAGACAAGGGAGTTCTTAACCTAATATCAGAAATTCCTAAAAAATCAAATCTTAAAAGATTATCTATTATCTCAACATTTTCAACCCTAAAATCAGATAAAGAATTAATACCAAAACTAAAAATTCTAATATCTTTTCTTGTAATCTTATCTTTAAGTTTAACCAAATTAACCTCATCAGAATTTATAATTAATATTCCATTATGCTTTAAATTATTAATATACCTTAAGAAAACAGTTTCAACTGCTTCATAATTTGCAAAAAAATCAACATGCTCGTAATCAATATTAGTTAAAACAATAATATCCGGATAAAAATGTAAAAAATGATTTCTATATTCACAAGTCTCTGCAATAAATATATTACTCTTACCAACAAGACTAGATTTATCTCCAAAATCTTTAACGCTTGCACCAAGTATTACATTAGGATTAAGACCTAATTCATTAAACAATATGCCTAAGAATGTCGCTGTAGTGGTCTTTCCATGAGATCCTGCAACTCCAATACTATAATACTTTTTTGATATCTCGCCAAGAAACTCAGGATAAGATAAAACAGGAATTTGAAGCTCACAAGCCTCCTGTAAAACACCCAATTGATCCTTATCGTAGGCTGGTGAATATATTAATATGTCATACAATTTATCATGTTTCTTTAATGAAAACTCATAAATATTTTCATAATAAGTTATATTATTATTATCAAGTAGCTCATCCGTATAAAATTTAAAAGGAATATCAACTCCTTCCACTAGACACCCTTTAGACTTTAAAAAGCAAGCAAGAGAACAAAGCCCAGATCCTTTAATTCCCACTAAAAAAAATCTACTTAAATTATCCAAATCAAGCTTCATGCTTTTTTTCTTCCAAATCACCTTTATTGTCATAAAATTTATGTATAATAATATCGATAGTAGACATATTAATTACAGTATATTTTAGTACATTAGCAATAATATAATTCCTAAGCATTTCTGCATTATCAAGTAAATTATTCCCAAGCGGAATATCTAAGAAAAGCTTAAAAGAATAACTCCCTTTGTTTTTCTTAATCTTCAAATCATAAACAATATAATCTTTATTATATTCAGATACACAATGCTCAATAATTTGCCGTACGGCACTCTTAGAAACAGACAAAACCCCTTCTCCATGAAAATGAGGTTTTACAACAGAACGAATATAATTTTTCTTCTTAGAAAAAAACCATTTACTTTTAAAAAAAACTCGAATTGAATCTAATAATAGATTTGGTTTCACAGATGTTATCTCAAAAGCTGCTGCTGGAACAACATGTTCCCCCATTTGCCTTGAAATTCTAGCCTTTTCCATTTCCTGACTAGTAGAAATATCTGTTATATAAATAATCTTAAAAGGATTAGGCAAAAAAAGTCTAGTTATTATTTTATCTATCATTCGAAGACTTGTTCCTAATATCAATATTTTGCTGAAATCTTCCTTACGAAGAGCCTCAACAATTTCATTCCTATGAATATCATTCTCAAAAACAGAACGTCTTATTGCATCAAACACATTATCCTCAAATTTAGCAGAACTACCCGCAATAATCTTCATATTCTTTATTAAAACACCATCATCAATTATTAAAGGAATAGCATATTTATCTGCTATTAAGTGAGATCTAAAACTTTTTCCAGTGCCAGCTGCACCCACTAAAGCATAAACCTTGATCTTCACAAATCTATGCTTAATAGCAACTGAGACATGTTTAATAGTATTTAAAATATTATTAAACATGTATTTATTAAATAAACTCTTTAAACTCATATACACCAAAAATATTATTTATCTGTTGTAAAAAATCTGAACTAGGTTCAACAAAAAATTCATTTTTAAAAAATAATGACTCTCTAAATTTTACCAAAAAAGAATGTAAAAAGTAATTAGCTTTTCTATACTTAGAATGATATTTCTTATCATTAACTAAAGCATGCCTATTAAAAGCGCACTGTGCCCTTATCTGATGTGTAAACCCAGTTTCTATTGAAATTTCAGCAAGAGTAGAAAATTTAGAAATTAAAATTGGCTTAACATGAGTTATAGCATTAACTTTATCCGAATTCTCAAGTACCAAAGTTTTCCTTGCAATTTTATCTCTATACAAAAAATTTCTATAAGTCACAGATGTTCTAATCTCGCCGTCTAGTAAAGCTATATACTTTTTAGTAACAACACCACTACTAAACGCCCTGCTTAAAATCCTTGCAGAATCTATATTTTTCGCAAAAATAACAAGTCCTGAAGTATTTCTATCAAGCCTATGCACAGCTGAGGGTTTAAAACTAAGAGATTTAAGATTTTCATTTAAAAGATAAAAATTAACCAAAGTATCAAGTGAATTATCCCCATGGACCAAAATTCCTCTCTGCTTATTAATTACAAGTAAATCCTCATCCTCATATACTATCCTTTCCCTCACCCCTCTTGTTATCGCATCTTCTTCGATTTCATTCATTCCTAAATTCATACTTATTTGCATCAAAGGTTTATATATATAAATTTCATCACCATGAACAACTCTATGAGAAAAAAGAACCTTTCCTTTATTTAAAAGAATATCTCCATTTCTAATATGTTTCATTATCTTAGATTTAGGAAATTTTAAAAACTTTATTAATACTGAATCTAATCTCTTTCCATCATCATTTTTAAGAACATTAATGATGTTATACTTCCCTACATTTAAAGATGCCATACTATTAAATTTTACTATATTGTCTAAAAGCACCATTAACTATCAAAAATGAAAATACAGAGATAAAAAGTGAAGGAACAACAGGATGACAAGAATAAATATCAATTTCGTAAAAAATTATGATTAAATAACTTAAAAGTCCTAAAAACTGAGAAACAAAAGCTGAGACTTTGCTTACAAATTTAAAATAGAGTCCAAAAATAATAATAGAAAAAAATGCAACTTCCAAAGCTCCAATTGCAAAAATATTTACAAAAAGCAAAAAATCAGGTGGATTTAAAGAAAATAACACTATTATTAAGATAAAACAAACATTAGAAATAATAGTAATTACATTAACCCCAACCTTATGCCCAATATTTTTGTTTAACGCCAATATTGCCTTTACCCAAATTGATGTCACTAAAAGAAATCCTGAATCTATTGTAGACATTATTGCCGATAAAATCCCTATAAAAAACAAAAGAAAGACTCCAGGGCTTAATACTTTTAAGGCTATGCTTACAACCACTTTATCATTTGGTTCAAAATTAGGAAAAATAACAAGAGAGAAAAATCCTATTAAATGCATAATAACAACTAAAAATCCTATTACAAAAGTAGCAATGGGAAGAGACAATCTAATATCTCTCTTATCTTTGAATGCTATAAAATTGTTAACAAATTGTGGAAGCCCTAATGTTCCAACTCCTATCAATATCCAAAAAGAAATTATATATTCAATTTTTAAATCTGAATTTGATGGTAAGAGTAAATTACTATCAAGATTCAAGTTTGCCTCCTTAAAGATATTATCAATCCCACCTCCCAAATCAACTAATCTTAAAAATAAAATCACGGATGCTACAATCATTAACATTCCTTGAACTAAGTCCATATACGCTACCATCTTAAATCCTCCTAGACAAATATATAAAAAAACAAATGAAGAGAAAAAAATAAGAGAATCAAGATAATCAACTTTTAAAAAAACCTCTAAAAGCTTAGCTCCTCCCATAAGTTGAGCTGAGATTAAGAATAAAGAGAAGAAAATTATTACAAAACTACTAACAAGTGCTAAAGAGTTACTAACATACCTATACTTAATATAGTCAATAATATTTATTGCATTAATTTTCTTAGCTTCTGCATTCAATCTCTCTCCAACAATAATAAATGCAATTATACTTGTAGGAATTTGAATAACTGCTAAAAAGATAAAAGACATTCCATACTTATAAACAGCTGAAGGCCCTGAAATAAAACTACTAGCACTAATATAGCTAGATGCAATAACTAGTGCCATTACAAAAAAATTTATACCTTGATTGGCAAGAAAATAATTACGTAGGAATAAAATTCCTTCTTTTTTTCTTTTAGAATAAATACCAAAAACACAATACAGAATTAAAAAGATAAAAAGTAAAAAAAAACCTTTAGTCATCCTTTAAAAAAATACACAAAAATACAAACAAATAACAAACTTAAAATAGGAAATAAGATACATGATAAAAAAAACCAAAGAGGGATATTAAATACCATAATAGAAAAGGCAGAAAAATAAGATGACAAAATCCACCAAAGAAATAGAAATAAATATATTAAATTTGAAAAAAATACTTTATTTCTCACATAAAAATCCTCTTTAAAATATTAGATACAATTATATAATATATGTATGAAGTCAGCATGAATAAAAATAAAAACATACTAATAGGAGTATGTGGTGGCATTGCAGCCTATAAATCAGCTTATATCATCTCAAGTCTAGTAAAGATGGGACATGATGTTAAAGTCATAATGACAGAAAATGCAACTAAATTCATTACTCCACTAACACTAGAAACTGTTTCGAAAAACAGCGTAGTTTGTAACTTATGGAATACAACTCATGATGAAGTAGAACATATCAATCTAGCAAGATGGGCAGATTTAATATTAATTATACCCGCTACTTACAATATTATTTCCAAAATTGCAGCAGGTATTGCCGATGATGCTTTAAGCACAATAATATCTGCAAGTACCGCTCCCACTTATTTTGCAGTAGCAATGAATAACATAATGTATGAAAACCCCATTTTAAAAGAAAATATTCAAAAATTAAAAAAATATAATTATAAATTCATTGAACCTGATGAAGGATATCTAGCTTGCTCTTTAAATGCCATTGGACGGCTTAAGAATGAAAATGACATTTTAAAAATAATATTAAACGAACTAGAAGCAAATTTACCATTAAAGCACAAAAAAATATTAATAACCGCTTCTAGAACCGAAGAAGCATTAGATCCAATTCGTTACTTTTCAAATAAATCAACAGGACAAATGGGATTTAAGCTGGGAATTGAAGCAAAAAATCTCGGTGCTGATGTAACAATAATTACAGGGCCTAGCAATGAAAGAACACCTGATGGAATAAATGTTATGAGAGTAAAGGCAGCAACAGAAATGTATGAACAAGCAACAAAAATATATAAAGATTTTAATGTAATTATTGGAGCTGCTGCTGTTGCCGATTTTAGACCTGAAAAAATTTATGAAAACAAAATTAAAAAAAACGAATTAGAAAACTTTAATATTAAGCTCATAAAAAATCCAGATATCATAAAATATATAGGCAAAAATAAAGTTAAAAACCAAATTATTATTGGCTTTTGTGCTCAAGAATCTGAAACTCTAGTAGATAAAGCTAAAGAAAAACTTAAAACAAAAAATTTAGACTATATTATTGCAAATGACTTAAAATATTTCGGCTCAAACTTAAACAAAATTTATATAATAGACAGCAAAAATAACATTCAAAACCTTCCTGAAATGTCAAAAAAAGAAATAGCAGTAGAGATTTTAAAAATCTTATATTAATAATTTTTTAAGAGCTTTTTTAAATACTCTGAAGTTGTTGTCCTCTTTATCTCTTTAAGCCTACTTGCGAGTGCAGAAGACCTATTATAAACAGCTCCCTTAATTGCAAGATTCCTTAAATCAACATTTTTGCTATTAATAATCTTAGAATAAAAATCATCAAAATTACCCTTTTTAGCTGCAAGAAGCACAGCAACATCTGTTAAAATCTTTGAAGGTTTATTAATGTTTTCCTTTTTCAAAAGTTCTAATGCAACCAAGAATGCAGATCCTACATTTTTATCTAAAAGGTAATTAAACATAGTAAGTTTAAAATTATTTTCAATAGTAGGATCTAGTATTATACTTCTTATCTCTTCATAACCAGACCCCATATCCACTAAAGCCTTACCAGACGCTTCTCTAACCTTAAAAGAAGGATCACTCTTAATCTTATAGACTAAAGCCTCTCTTGCAGAAATATCACCATGTCCCTTAATAGCATTAACGGCTCTAACTCTAAGTGTTTCATCAGAATCTCTCAAAAAATCTTGTAAAACTTCTTTTGATTTCAAAGATATATCTCTTGAAAGTGCCTCAATAATGGCAATCTTAATATTAGAATTATTATTATTATTTTGAAGATACAACTCGGCATTCTCTGTTATTTTTTCAGGTACAAGATATGATAATGCTTTTATTGCAGAAGCTTTAATTGTTGCATTTTCATAAGTATCCATAGAAATCTCATAAATCTTATTCTCATATTCAAAAGCATTAGATTTGCCAAGAGCAATAAGTATTGCAGCTCTAGCTCCATCATTACCAGAATATTTATCATAAATATCCATCATATTCTTTGCATATTCAATAGCAGAAATCTCACCAAGATAATAAGCAGCTGTAGCCACAATATTCCCTTCTTTATTCTCAAGAATATCAATAAGAACTTTCTTTAAATCATCCTTGTTCCCAAGTTCTTTAAGATATAAAATTGCTCCATTAATTAAATTATTAGGATATCTCTTACTCTCATAATTATCAAGAATATAATTAGCAGCATCAACGCCACCTCTGTATTTAAGAGATAAAAACAAATCAAGTATTGCTGCCTTAAGTTCAATATTAAAAGTCTTCTGCAATCTCTTCTCAAGTAAAGAATTATATTCACTATCTCCAGACCTCTTAAGACTCTTGACAATTTCAATCACTTGAGTATCAAGCCCATAAGAAATAGCATTACTTACTTGATTAACATCTAAGTTAATATCTTTAGTATTAGAAACTCTAGTAGAATTATTATCAAAATTATTTTCTGTATCTATAGCATCAAAATCAGGCGGATTAGGAGCTAAAGGCTCTGTTGGCAACACTGGAGCTTTAACAGCAAAAATATCAAACACAATGAAAAACAAAAGCATAAATACTAAATACTTCATACAATCTCCCTATTAACAAATTTAAAAAACTTATTAATCCCAAGCAAATAATAACACACCACTAAAATAACAATACTAATAGTGCCTGCTAAACTTAGTAGATAAAAATTATGAAAACTAAATCCCATATCCCACTTAAAATTTTTAAAAGCCATATAAACTAAATACAAAGGAATAAGAGATAAACACGCCTTCACAAAAGCTACAGAAGACCTAGCAATTTCAAGCTTCATGCCACTCTTTACCCCAACAAAATAAAAAACAAGCACACAAAGGATAAAAGAAATTGATTGTGCAATAGGCAAAATGTCTACCTTAAAAAGACTAATACCAAAAACTGATATAGCGATATCAATAACAGAAAAAAGAAGATTAAAATAAAGAGGTGTTTTTGAATCACGAATAGAAAAATAATATTTCTGAAAAAATCCAAAAATGGAAGAAAATGTTAATCCAACTAAAAAATATTGCAATACACTAACTGTCCTCTGTGTGTCATACATGGAAAATTTACCTCCTGTAAGCAACAAATTTAAAATAGGACCAGCCCATATATACATCAAAAATGATATTGGAACTAAAAGCAAAATCAAAATCTCTATTCCCTGATTTAAAATATCATTTAACTTCTTTCTATTTCCCAAAGAAGCATATTCTGTCATTTTAGGGAAAATAACTGTAGAAATAGAAACATAAAAAATACCAACAGGAAGTTGATAATAAACAATTGCATTACTCAAAACAGAAACACTCCCTACCTCTAGTGTTGATGCTAATGCAAATGAAATTTGCTGAGTAGCTATAGAAAGTAAGGCCGATAAAATCATATGCGACCATCTCTTTAAAAATCTTAAAAATGCAGAATCATTAAAGCTAAACACTGGTACATATGTAAATCCAATAAAAATACAATTTATTAATTGCACTAAAAATTGAAAGATACCACCAACAAGCACTCCAATAACAGCACTATATATTCCATATTGTTCATAAAACAAAAATATACTCAATATAATACTAAGGGAAAACATAACAGGCGAGATGGATGGAATAAAGAACACTTTATATGAATTTAGAACTGACGCAAATATTGACGCCAAACTTATAAGCAATATATAGAGTATTAAGTAATTAAACATATAACTAGATAGCTCTAAATCACCATTCCTATAGGAAGACACAAAATATATAATCTGCCTCGAAAAAATAATCATAATGAAAATAATAAAACTAATGCTTATGATATTAAAAGTAGCAACACTCCTAAAAAAAGAAATAGCATGTTTATTAGACTTATTTCTCTCATGAGTAAATTCGGGCATAAAAGCCGAAGTCATTGCACCTTCTGAAATAATCTTTCTCAAATTATTTGGAATATTGAAAACATAATTAAAAATATCTGCTTCAATATTTGCTCCAAAGTAGTAAGAAAATACTTTTATTTTAACAAAACCCATTATTCTTGATAAAAAAACCGAAATCATAACAACAATTGTTGAGGCAATATCTTTATTCATGAAAATTACCTTCATCATATTTTTTTAAATAAAGTTTCCTAAAATTTGTAAAATCATCATTCATAATTGCATCTCTAGCCTTTTCAATAAGCCTAAACATATAATGTATATTATGTTCACTGGCCAACATTATTCCCAGAGTTTCTTCCGATTTTATTAAATGCCTTAAATATCCTCTTGAATATCTTGTACATAAAGTACAGATACAATTTTTCTCAACAGGAGTGGCATCGTTACTAAATTCAGATCTCTTAATACGCAATATTCCATTATCAGTTAAAAGTGATCCATGTCTAGCAATTCTAGCAGGATTCACACAATCAAAAATATCAATACCATAATATATTGCATCCAATATATAGTGAGGTGTACCAATTCCCATTACATACCTTGGCTTATCTTTAGGTATTAAAGAAGAATTATATTCAAGAATTTCTAAATATTTATCCCTCGGTTCTCCAACAGAAATTCCACCTATTGCAATACCCGGACTATTTAATTCTAAAATTCCTTCTGTACTCCTTTTTCTTAAATCTTTAAAAAAATTACCCTGTGTTATTAAGAATAAAAGACCATCATATCCTTCTTTTCTATTCTCATAAGCACTACATATACGACGCGCCCATAAGGTAGTAATATTTGTATATAAATTTGCCTCATTGTAATCAATGCCATAAGAACTACAAATATCAAGCGCCATAATAATATCACTTTCAAAAGTTTCTTGCATTCTAAATACGCTCTCAGGTGTAAAATAATGCCTAGAGCCATCAATATGAGATTGAAAATGAACTCCCTCAGTCTCAATTTTTCGAAGCTTAGATAAAGAAAAAACTTGAAATCCGCCAGAATCTGTTAAAAAATTCTTATTCCAAGTTGTAAACTTATGTAAACTTCCATATTTTTTGATTGTCTCAATTCCGGGTCTTAAATAAAGATGATAAGTGTTTGCAAGCATTAAATTACATCCCAATTTCTCAAGCACATCATGCTTTAAAGCTTTCATTGCACCCAAAGTTCCAACAGGCATAAAACACGGGGTATTTACCCTCCCATGAGGAAGTTCAAGCACTCCAAGCCGTGCATTAGAACTATTATCATTTTTAATAATATTAAACATAAATTAATAAAACCTACTATTTACGAACAAACTTATAAATAACAAAATTAATAATAAGAAACAACACAGTAGTAAATGAACTTGCAACTGTTATGGGCAAATAACCAAGATCAGCTAAAAAGTTAAAAATCACAATTGAAATAACATATACAACTGCAAATGCAATACTATTTAATAAACTCAGTATAAAAATATTTTTTCTTAAAGCAAGACTTATGAAACCAACAGTAAAACTCAAAAGTATTAATCTAAATGAAAAAAATATCCTATTTAAAAAATCAAATAAAGCCTCAGAATAATCTAAATTTTCTACCTTAAGGGATCCAATCCAACTAATAAGTTTTGAGAAATTCAATGTCTTTGAAGACAACATCACTATTTTAACATATTCAGGTTCTAGATTAACAATCCCCTTTCCATCAAGACTCTCATAAAAATTTTCTACAACCTCTCTCCCAATCTTAGAAAATTCTCTCACACCATAAAGATTCCACTTATTATCAACCCACTCAGCCTTACTCACATCATACCTTTTATTAAAAACATCATTATTATCTCTTAAAATAATTATTAAATTAGAAATAGTATCATTATCGATATTGTAATATCTAATATTGTATATTTCCCTTGCAAAATCTCTAATTATTACAGTTCTATCACTAGAACCTTTTCCCATGCTATTTTTAAGAAAAGCATCTCTTTGAGTAACAGTATCTATGACCAAATAATTATCAAAAAAAAAGAGAATTATTGATATTACAATACTAATTACAATTATTGGCCTTAATATCCTAGAAAGAGAAATTCCACAACTAAAAAGTCCTATTATTTCATTTCTCATAGAAAGATTGCCAATAAGATTAGAAACAGCAAAAAGAAAAGATAAAGCTACTCCATCTGAGAAAGATTTTGGTAGATATAAATAATAAACATAAATAATATCATTAACACTAAGTTTATTCTCAAGATAACTTAAAAGATTTACAAATAAATCCCCAAGCACAATCAAGATCATGAAAAGAAAATTCATAAATAGAAAAGTCAATGTTATATTCTTTACAAAAAGTTTATCTACTCTCATTTCTTTAAAAGTCTCAAAAAAAGTATCACTCCCGCAAAGATTAATAACACATTTGGTAAAACAGCAACAAGAAAAGGATTTGGGGCATTCTGCACAGTATACACTTTACCACCAATAAACATTACCCAATAGACAACACAAATCAAAATTGAAATTACAAGCTCAAGAATAATAGAATATTTTTTATTTGAATACATGCCCATGCCAAAAGCCAAAAAAATAAAAAATAAAACAGATAATGGTAGGCTAATTTTTTGATAAAGCTCCAGGGAAAAAAGAGCATAATTTCTCTTAGCTGACATATCCTCATAAGGACTATAATTTAAATTTAAATTATACATGTAGTCCACATTTTCAAGAACAGACATCTCGTCTAATATCTTACTCTTATCATACAAATAACTTAAATAACTATTTGAAAAATTCAAATTCAAAAAATCTTCTTCTAAATCATTTTGTATATCTAAATCTTCAATTAATTTAGTTTGATTATCAACAAGTTTAATAACATCTCTTATGCTCATCTGAGAAGGAGTTACATAATTTAATAAAAACCCATCGCTAAATGTAACTTGATCAATTGAATATTTCATTCGATCCGCATAAAAATAGTCATAAAATCCACTCTCATCATCTGTTAAAGCAATTGACAATACATCATTTAAAATGAAATATACCTGATAATTTTCTTTTTGGATATTAAGATTTTTAGCCATAAATACCCTATCATAACCCTTAAGTCTAGTATTATCAAAAAAAGTAACATTCTTATATCCCGTCTCTGATTTTTCCCCGGATACAAATATTAAATCTCCATATTGTTTACTTGAATAAGGCTTTAATACCAAATGAGGGACTTCTTCTTTTATTTCATTAAAAATCTTTAACCTACCAATAGAACCAAGAGGAAGTAAAAAATCATTTGAAATAAACGAAATAAATGCAATAATTACCCCCAACTTAAAAAAAGGAACTAATAAATCTAAAATAGATATTCCAATTGATCTGAAAGCTAATATTTCATTATTAAGCTTAAACCTATGAACAGTAAGTACCACTGAGATTAAAGCTGCAAAAGGAGGAGAGAGCGCAATTACCATAGGAAGAGAATATATGACAAAAATAAAAGCCTTAAAGAAGGGGACATAATTTTGAAGAAGTATTCTCATAAAAAAAAGTATTTGATTTATAAAAAATACAAAGAAAAAAAATAAAAAAGTAATTAAAAAATACTTAAAAAATTCAGTAATTATATAAGATTCATAATTGTTTTTTAATACTTTCATCTACAAAAACCAAGCCATTATTGAGAGTACCAAGTATTATATAGTTATTAAAACTTAAAACTTTGACTAAATTTAAATCGAGAAGACCATCACGAGGCCCTAGATAATCCCAACTATTATTTATAGTATCGTAAATTACTAAACCATGCTCAAAAGTCGCAAACAATAATTTATCCCCTCTAACCTCCATGTCAAGGAAATATTCAATACTAAAATTATTGCCCACCTCATGCTTTACATATGTCTTATCTTCTAAATTTAATCTAAAAAGTCCACCTCCATAAGTCCCTACATAATAATATCCATTATAGCTCTTTATAAAATTGATATTTCTTTCACTTTCTTTATTACTAAAAAAGTTCAAATGTTTAATGTCCCTAAAGTCAACAAGGCTAATGGTATAAATGCTATTATCCATTGTTCCTACAAACAATATATTTTTACTCTTATCTAAGTAAATTGATGAGATTCTATTAGATTCAAGCTTTACCTGAGTCCATTCACCTAAATCAGAATAAAACCATAATCCAGATTCCAAAGTACCAACAAATATTCCATCTCTAACACTCATTAAAACCTGTATATTATTTAATTTAACTCCTAAAGGTACATTAACTTGCTTAACAGAACCTCCAAAATCGTCAATATAATAAAGAACATTATCCCCTCCAATGTATATGACACCCTTATGTTCCGCAAACCCTCTAAGTCCATTTAAAACAATACTCTTCTTGTCTTTAATATAAACCCTATAATCATTATTTTTAATATCATATCTTAAAAGACCGCCAAATATATTTGAAACAAAAACATTATTTTGCAAAATAAACATATCAAAAATACTATTGTCTATAAACCCTAAATTCTCTAAATTTAAATAATTTATTCCAAACTTATTATTTAAGAAATTATAAATTCCCTTATCATAATCCAACATAATAGAAGATTCATCAACATCTCTTAATGCAGAGATTGCTCCCATTCTATCTTTAGCAAAATATTTTAATTCAGAAACTCTAAGGCTAGCATGAGAATATTTATAATATTTCAAGAAATAATCAAAATTATGTTCAGAAAGACTGTATGCACCTTTATGATAATTTACATAGCCAAAAAACAAATTGGCTTTAGAAAGTAATTCCCTACTATAACTCTTCTCATCAGTTAATATTTTATTCAAAAAAAAACTAGTCATTCCAAAATCTTTTTGTGCATAACTTTCTCTAGCACTACTAAAATAAGAATTATCTTCTTTTAAAAAAGCATCACTTAAAAAAAAAGACTCATTATCCTGAAGTCCCAATAAATAGTCTCTTCTCTTAATCCCCAGCTCTTCCGCATCTCCCTTTTTCTCATCTTTATCAAAGACAAAAGATAAACTAACACTCTCTTCAGTAGTACGGCATGAGAACAATAGAAATAAACTTAAAAAAATAAGCTTATTTCTATTAACAATATTTGATATAAATCTCATAATGTCTATTAATCTCTAACGAATTCAAGCTCAATCTTGCCAAATTTATCTATATCGGTTATCTTAACCTTAACTCTTTGCCCTTCCTCTAATCTTGGAGGACGAACACCTATCCCTCGTTTGTTATCGCCATACCTAGAATTCCTACTATCGCCATACCTAGAACTTCTACTACTACCATATCTATCATCTCTAAGTCTTGTTCTGGTACTTAAAAACCCTTCCTTTGTAGGAGTAAGCTCAATGAAAGCTCCAAAGCTGTTAATCTTTTTAACAATTCCTTCATAGATTTCCCCAACCTTAGGTTCCCTAACAATGCTCTCTATTCTCTCTTTTGCTTTTTGCATCTTTAAACCATCAGCCCCAAAAAGAGTAATCCTTCCATCCTGTTCAATTTGCACTCTAACTTCAAATTCATCTGTAATGGCTTTAACTGTCTTACCAGTAGACCCAATAACAAGAGAAATTTTATCAATATCAATTTGTAATTGAAGAATCTTAGGGGCATTAACAGATATATCCACTCTTGATTTTGAAATTACAGAATCCATAATAGATAAAATATGCATTCTTCCTACCCTAGCCTGCTCAAGAGCATCCTTCATTAACTGCCTTGTAACATTTAAAATCTTAATGTCCATCTGAAACCCAGTAATCCCGTTTTTAGTTCCTGCCACCTTAAAGTCCATATCACCCAAGTGATCCTCTTCCCCCAAAATATCACTCAAAACAACATATTTATCACCATCGCTAATAAGTCCCATAGCAATTCCTGCAACCTGCTCCTTAACAGGAACCCCAGCAGCCATTAAAGACATACTACCAGAACATACTGTAGCCATTGAAGAAGACCCATTTGATTCCAACACTTCAGATACTACCCTAATAGTATATGGAAAGTCATCCTTCTTAGGCAACATAGCCTCCAAAGATCTTTGAGCCAAATGGCCATGTCCAATCTCACGCCTTCCTGTCATAAGCCTTCCTGTCTCTCCAACAGAAAAAGGAGGAAAATTATAGTGAAGCATAAAATTAAGACGCTTGTCCCCATCAATATCATCCATTATCTGTTCATCAATACTTGTTCCCAAAGTAGTTACAGCTAAAGCCTGAGTCTCACCCCTTGTAAAAAGAGCAGAACCATGTGTTCTATTTAAAAGATCAACTTCTGCAAAAATATTTCTTATATCTTTAGGAGTACGACCATCTGTCCTAAGATTATTTTCAAGAATTGATTTCCTAACAATTTCTTGTTCAAAATCATCAAAAGCTTTTACAAAAAGCCTTTCATTCTCATCATTTATCTTATCAAGAGAAGAAAAATGTTCATGAGCCTTTTTCTTTACTAATTTTATAGCTTCATCTCTATTAAGTTTGCCTGAAACAAAACAAGCTTCCTTAAGCTCAGAATAAATTAAATCTTTAAGTTCATCCTTAAACTCAAATACTCTCTCCTCATAAGCAAGTGGTAACTTTTCCCTATGCCCAACAATAGATACAAATTCCTTTTGCATATCACATATTTGCTTAATATATTCATATGCTTTATCTATTGCAACAAGCAATATCTCCTCACTAACCTCATTAGCACCACCCTCAACCATAGTAATCCCATCTAGACTACCTGCAACAACAATATCAAGTAAAGATTCCTGAATCTCTTCAAAGGAAGGATTAACTATAAACTCATTATTTAAATACGCTATCCTAACAGCCGCAATTGGGCCATTAAATGGAATATTCGATAAAAAAACTGCCGTAAAAGCAGCATTCATACCAACAATATCAGGAGGATTCATTTGATCCGTAGATAGAGTTGTTGGCACAACTTGAATGTCTCTTCCAAACCTCTTATCAAAAAGAGGTCTCATAGGTCTGTCTATTAACCTAGAAACAAGCACTTCCTTATCCTTAGGCTTACTTTCTCTTTTAATAAATCCCCCAGGAATTTTTCCAGCAGCATAATATTTTTCATTATATTCAACCGAAAGAGGTACAAAATCCAAGTCTTCACGTACTGAATCTGAACAACAAACTGTAGCAAGCACAGTAGAGCCCCCATAAGTGGCAAGAACTGAACCATTTGCTTGCTTAGCCAATAAGCCTGTTTCTAAAATCAATTCTTCTCTTCCTATTTTCAACTTCAAAACTTTTTTCAAAATTAACCCCTTATTACTTTCTAAGTCCAAGTTTAGCTATTAAAGTTCTGTAAGCTTCCAAATTTTTACTCTGATAATATCTTAATAAACTTCTTCTCTGTCCAACCAACTTCAATAAACCTCTTTTTGAGCTATAATCTTTCTTATTTATTTTTAAATGTTCTGTTAAATATTTTATTCTATCCGTTATTAAAGCTACCTGAACTTCAACAGAACCTGTATCATTTGCATTCTTTCCAAATTCTGAAACTATTTTTTGCTTCTGTTCCTTACTGATCATACTTGACTCCTATTACCATCATAGCAAAGTCCAAATAAACCACTTGCTATAATTACAATCTTCACACTAAATTATAATATTTTTTCATCAAAATAACAAAAATAAACTAAGAACCTCTCTTATACAATAAATAATGTCTAATAAATTATTAGAACATGATAACATACTTATATTTATTTAAAGCAATGCCACATACAACTGCTAATATCTCCTCATCTCTATTCTTAAATATCTTAAACTCACCCAAATTAATAACAATATTAATATAAACACCATTCTTAACAGATTTAATCATGCTAGATTCAATATAAATTACTTCAAAAAGACCTAAAGATTCTAAACTTATCAAAGAATCGTTATTTAAATTTTCATAAAAGCAAGCATTATCCAATCTAAAATCTCCAACCTTAATTCTTGTAAGACTCTTCACATAAGCACATGAGCCCAAAGATAAGGCCAAATCTCTTGCTATACTTCTAATATAGGTTCCCTTAGAACAATTGATTTTTAGTTTTAAAATATGAGAAGTAGCGTTGTAGCTTAAGACTTGTATATCATACACATTAACTTTTCTAGGTTGAAGTTCAAAAGACTCTCCTTTAAGAGCCAGTTTATAAGCTCTCTTTCCCTTAATATGCACTGAAGAAAATTTAGGAGGAACTTGATAAATCTCACCCTTAAAAGACTTAAGTCCAAGATTTAATTCCTCTATACTTGGGATGTAATCTCTTTTATTTACTATATTACCATTAGGGTCAAGAGTATCAGTTTCAATTCCGAATTCAAACTCTGCTATATATTCTTTATCCAAAGATGTAATATAACTTGAAAGACTAGTATATTTCCCAATAAGAACAACCAAAAGTCCACTAGCAAACTTATCAAGAGTCCCTGTATGTCCAACGCGACTTCTAGCAAAATATTTTTTTAAAGGAAATAGAGACTCACAAGAAGTGACTCCATTTCTTTTATTTAATAAAACAATTCCATTCATTTAAATATGTTATTCTTTATTAATATTTAAATTTTCAATTATTTTATTAACATAAAAAGCCTTAGAAATAGTATCATCCCTTAAAAAATTTAATTTTGGAGTATTTCTAACCTTAATCCTCTTTACAATCTCTCCCTGAATAAAGCCCTTAGCATTATTCAAGGCTTTAATAGCATTGTCAAGAGAAGCACCTTCCTTAATAGACCCAATAAAAACTTTAGCATTTATTAAATCATTTGAGACTTCAACTCTAACAACAGTCAAAAATTCATGAACCCTAGGATCCTTAATACCCTTTGTTACTATTAAATTGCCAATCTCTTGAACCAATAAACTCTCAAGCTTTGTCTTTCTGATTTCTTTTTCCATATCCAAAAACACGAAGCAAATATTTAAGATCCAAGGCGTCTTTTTACCTTCTTAACCTCAAATGCTTCAATGATATCTCCTTCCTTAATATTAAAATAATTATCAATCATAATTCCACACTCATACTGTGCACTAACTTCCTTGACATCATCTTTAAATCTCTTTAGCGAAGAAATCTTTCCAGAATGTATCTGAAACCCTTCTCTCATAACATTAGTTATAGCATCTCTTTTTATCAATCCTTGTGAAACATAGCATCCAGCCACTACTCCAACCTTAGGAACGCTAATAACAGCACGAACTTCAGCAAATCCAATAAATTTTTGTTCAATATCCGGCTCAAGCATTCCTTCAAGTACTGACTTAATATCATTTATTGCATCATAAATTATATTATATTTTCTAATTTCAACTTTTTCTTGATCAGCTAACATCTGTGCCTTTGCTGTAGGTCTTACATGAAACCCAATAATAATAGCCTCACTTGCAGCTGCAAAACTAATATCTGTCTCTGTTATTGCCCCAGCTGATGAATGAATAACCTTTACCCTAAGTTCATTGTTGGTCAACTTTTCAAGAGAATGCTTTAAAGCCTCAACAGATCCTTGTACATCTGCCTTTAAAATTATCTTAAGTTCCCTTAGTTCTCCTTCTTTAATTGAATCATAAAGATTTGATATAGTAATTTTCTTAACATTCCTAGCATTTTCATACTTCTTAAGATCTTGCCTCTTAGAGCTAATTAACTTAGCTTCTTTTTCCGTCTTTGTTACCTGAAACGGATCCCCAGCCTGAGGAATAGAAGAAAAACCTAAAACACTAATAGCTTTTGCAGGTCCAACACTCTTAACAGACACTCCTCTCTCATTTATCAATGCCCTAACTTTACCATGATATATTCCACCAACAAAAGAATCTCCTACAGAAAGAGTCCCATCTTCAATGATTACAGAACAAATTACTCCACGTCCCAAATCAACTCTAGCATCAAGTATCCTACCAGTAGCTCTCTTATTTGGATTTGCCTTCAATGCCATTACTTCAGATTGCAAAATAATCATATCAAGAAGTTTTGAAATACCAATATTCTTAAGTGCCGAAATTGAAACAAAAATTGTATTTCCTCCCCAATCTTCAGGTACAAGTTCATACTCCGAGAGCTGATGTTTAACCCTATCCAAATTCGAGTCTGGTAAATCTATTTTATTAATCGCAACTATAATTGGAACTTTTGCATCCTTAGCATGATTAATAGCCTCAATAGTCTGAGGCATAACACCATCCACCGCTGAGACAACAAGCACTACAATGTCTGTAACCCGAGCTCCACGGCTCCTCATCATTGTAAAAGCCTCATGCCCTGGTGTATCTAAGAATGTTATTTCATGTTTATTGTAACTAATAGTATAAGCTCCAATATGTTGAGTAATCCCCCCTGTTTCTGTTTGATTTATGTCAATATTTTGCAAAACCGACAGAAGTCTAGTCTTACCGTGATCAACATGTCCCATTATGGTAATAACAGGAGGTTTTTCAACTCTCTGACTTTCATCTTCTTTCTCTGCCTCTATAATTGTTTCATCATAAATTGACACCACATTAACCTTAGATCCATATTCTTCAACTAAAATAGTAGCAGTGTCAGAGTCAATCTTCTCATTAATAGTTGCCATTACACCTAAAGACATTAATTTAGTAATTAAATCTGAAGATTTTAAATTCATCTTCTTTGCAAGCTCTGCTACAGTAATAGTTCCCATAATATCAATTGATTTAGGAATTGAACTTGCCAAATTTTCTTTCTTTTTTTTCTGAAGCTGTTCAAAGACTTTTTGCTCTATTGTCTTAATCTCAGTTTCTTCCTTTTTTCGCTTATAACTTTTTTGACTTTCCTGTTGTTGTTTCTTTTTCTCTCCAAGCTTCCTATTAATTCCCTTGTTATCAGAATCAACAGGCGCTGGTACAACATTAGATACAACCTTAGCTCTTATTACTCGTCTAAAAGTCTGAGGTTGAGTTCCACTATTAGAATCTCTATTATGTCCATAATTCCTACCAGAATATCCTCCCCTATTTCCCTGTTGCTGATTCCCTGTATTATCCCTACTAAATGTTCCTCGCACATTAGATGGTCTCTCTCCGCTCCTATTACCATTACCATAAGAATGACCACCACTAAATTCCCTATTATGTCCATAATTCCTGCCAGAATATCCTCCCCTATTCCCTTGTTGCTGATTCCCTGTATTATCCCTACTAAATGTTCCTCGCGCATTAGAAGTTCTATCACCACTCCTATTACCATTACCATAAGAATGACCACCACTAAATTCCCTATTATGTCCATAATTCCTGCCAGGTTCTTGTTTTTTATATGAATTTGAAGGACTTGCAAAATCACTCCTAGATTCATTTGCATCTATCTTCCTATCTGGGCGAGTTACAACCTTTACTACCTTCTTACGTAACTTTACTACTTTAATTTTTTTATCATCTTCATTTCTATCATCAATATTCTCTGACAAACCATTACTCCTCTTCAAACTCAAAGCTGAGTCCTATTTTACAACCTGGACAAAAAGTCATATTTTCATTAATAACAGTCCCACACTCAGGACAAAGTAATTCTTCTTCCTCTTTTATTCTCTCAATGGACTCATCATCGTTAGAAATTATTACCATTCCTTCCTTTAATATCTTATTTATTTCATCTTGTTTTTCATAGCTTACCCCAAGACTCAAAAGCTTTTCCTCACTAGCCTCCAAAAAGTCATCAATCCCATTAAGACCTGCTTCAATTACTCTATCAATAACATCGTCACTAAGAATCTTAAGTTCACTAATTTTATTTATTTCCTCAAATTCATCTTCCTGGACAGTCTCTTGAATAATTTTATCAAACATCTCGAAAGTCTCTTTTTTAAACTCTCCGCTTGCCTTCATTTCTGCAAACTGTTTACTAGTCTTAACATCAATTGCCCAATCAAGTAACCTATTTGCAAGTCTAACATTCTGCCCCATTTT
This sequence comes from Borrelia turcica IST7, assembly GCF_003606285.1. NCBI lineage: Bacteria > Pseudomonadati > Spirochaetota > Spirochaetia > Spirochaetales > Borreliaceae > Borrelia > Borrelia turcica. Next base: position 874,280 of record NZ_CP028884.1, on the reverse strand, counting down.
ACCTATTGCAAGTGACAGCTGTTCATCACTAACAACTACTAAAGCTTTATGCAAATCTTCATCAAGGAGATACACATGATCTACCTTTGCAGGAGTCAAAGCATCTCTAATAAACTCTTTAACATCTTTAGAATAAGGGATAACATCTATTTTCTCACCCTCAAGTTCCTTAATGACAGATTGAATCCTAACTCCCTTTTGTCCAATACAAGGACCTACAGGATCAATTTCTTCCTTATCAGTATAAACAGCAATCTTAGTTCTATAACCCGGATCCCTAACTATCTTATGTATCTTAATAATACCCTCTTCAATCTCAGGTATTTCAAGAGTAAGAAGCTCCTCAATAAATTTAGGATGAGTTCTTGATAAAACCACCTCTATTCCATTCCTACCCTTCTTTACGCCATGAACAAGAACTCGAATTTTCTCATTAAGTCCATAAACTTCCCTCGGAGATTGATACTTCTTAGGCATAACACCGTCCGTGCTCCCAAGATTAACATAAAGATCTCCATTCCTATTCTGCTGAACATAGCCAATAATAATCTTATTTAACTTATTCTTAAACTCTAAATAAAGTTCATTATCTTCAATTCCCTGCAGATCACTTTTAGTTCTCTGCTTAGCAACTTGAATTGAAAGTCTGTCAAAAATCTTAGGATCAATCTCAACATAAGCATACCCATCTTCTATTACTTTAAATTCCCTAGCATCATCTTCCAATATTTCAAGTACATCATCCTTAACTTCTTCTACAATCTTTTTTTTTGAATAAACTACTAAATCTCCAGTGTCCTCATCAAATTTAATTAAAGCATTTTCGCTCGTTCCAAAATACTTCTTATAAGCTATTACTATAGATTCCTTAACTGTCTTCCGAATAGCATCTACACTCATCCCTCGCTCATTCGCAATATTGAATATCATTTGGCCAGTGCCCTTTATCATTTGCAAGACTCCTTCATAATAATCTAGCCTTCTTTACATCACTATAGAGAACTTTTATCTCTTCATTGCCTTTAAAAACAAAACCATCTTCCTCGGCTTTTAAAATCAATCCTTCCTCAAAATCATTATCTAGCATCAACTTAATCTTTTTACCCTCAAAAATTTTAAACTCCCTCTTACTCTTAAATTTTCTATTTACTCCAGGCGTAGAAATTTCTAAGCTAAAATTATATTTAAGAACCGATTCTAAGCTCAATAAAATCATTTTATGTAAATCACAAAGCTTATCAACTCCAAAATCATCTCGCCTATAAAGAACTATCTGTATCCTACCTTGATCTCTTTTCCTAAAAGTATTAATTTCTAAAATTTCAATCCCTAATCGATCTGTTAGATTCTTTATTAAATTGTAAATTTCATTCTCTTCAAAACTTTTATTCAATCACATCCCTAAAAATAATAAGGTTCTCTTTAAAAGAACCTTATTAAATAAAATAACTCATCCAATACCAAACTAACATTAATGACAATAAATGTCAACACTAAAGCTTTCAAACTAAAAAACTTTAGAAATTGATAACTTTACCACTCTACAAGCTCCATTTTTTATTAAAATATCTTCACAAAAAGACATAGATGTTCCCGTTGTAACAATGTCATCAATGAGCACTATTCTTTTACACTTAATATCCTTATTTTTCAACCTCAATTTAATTTTATTCTCTAAATTATTAAGCCTTAATCTCCCACGCAAAAGCTTCTGACTCTTACTCCATCCTCGTTTTAAGATATTAACATAATTTATTCCATTCTTAGCTAATAAATTTCCAATATATTCCATGTGATCAAATCCATAAAAAAGTTTTCTCTTCATACTGCAAGGAACACTAACCACCATATCAAAATCAATGTCAACTAAAAATTTTAAAATTCCATTTGCAAAAAATCGACCAAGTGCTTTTTGTCCATCTTTCTTATACGAAAGAACCATTTTTTTATATTCATCTCTATATTCAAAAAAATATAAAATGTCATCACTAGATTTAATCTTAAAATTTAAAAATTCAATGCAACGCTTACAAAGCGCATTAGAATAAACATAATTCCTATGACAACAAGAACAAAAGGGAAGAAATATACTTTTAAAAACACCCATTCCATATGCCATTTGCTTAAACCTTAGTTTTTAAAATGATTTGATTGAGTAAATCTATTGCCTGATAAGGTGTAGTATTATTGATATCTACTTTAGAAATTAACTCCTTAATCTCCAAATAAGCATTAACCTCAGCTTCATAGCTTAAATCTGCTTCCGCTTCCTCTCCCTCATTTACAGAAGAACCTAAAGATAGAAGTTCTGATATACAGAGTCCTTCTCTACTTGTTAAACTTTTAAGAATAACATTCGCCCGCTCTATAACTTTTAAAGGTATGCCAGCTATTCGAGCAACATAAATTCCATAAGAATTAAGTGATGGCTTTTCCTCAACTTCTCTTAAAAAAATAAGATCATTCCCTTGCCTTTCTATCTTCATTGAAAGATTAACAAAAGAATCATGTTTAATAGCTGAAAGTTCATGAAAATGAGTTGCAAACAAACTTCTAGATTTAATATATCCTAAAATGTATTCAACAATGGAATATGCAATAGCAAGTCCATCATTAGTGCTAGTACCTCTCCCCACTTCATCCATTATTATTAAACTATTAGGAGTTGCGTTTCTTAAAATATTAGCAGTTTCATTCATCTCTACCAAAAAAGTAGACTCTCCTCTAGAAATATTATCACTTGCCCCAATTCTACAAAAAATCTTATCTGTGATTCCTATTATAGCTTTAGAAGCAGGTACAAAAGAACCAATATGACCCATTAGAACAACTAAAGCAGTTTGACGTAAATAAGTTGATTTGCCAGCCATATTAGGTCCAGTAATTAGACAAAAATATTTTTCATTATTAATCCTTACGGAATTCTTAGTAAAAGCCTCCACTCCCTTCATATAATACTCAACAACAGGATGTCTTGCGCCCTCAAGAATAATTTCTTTATCATTAGTTAACGTAGGTCTTATATATTCATTTTTTCTAGCTAAATAAGCAAAATTAGAAACTACATCACTGTATGCACAAAACTCAGAAACTTTCTTAATTACTACATTATGTTTAGCTATTTTTAAAGCTATCTCATCAAATATTTCTTGTTCAAGCGCTGATAAATTATCTTCAGCATCATTAATATCTCTTTCAAGCTCAATAAGTTTGCTGGTTTTATATCTTTTTGCAGAATTTAAAGCTTGACTTTCGATAAAATGAGAAGGCACCTGGCCATAATAACTCTTTGTAACTTCAAAAAATAAACCTCTGACATTAGTCTTCCTTATTTTAAGACTATTAATTTTACTAAAATTTCTCTCGAAATTAAGATAATCCTCAACATATTTACTTGCATTATTTTTTATCTCTCTTAATCTATCAATTTTAGGATTATAACCTTGCTTAATAATCTCATCTTGTTCTCTTGAAATTGAACCATTTATTAAAGAATAAATACCTCTTATTTTATCTTCATCATCAGTATCAAATATCCAATATCCAAAAGAATGTTCGTTAAATAATCTCTTTATTAAAAAGAACGCTATTAAAGCTTCTCTTATAAACAAAAAATCTTTTTTCGCATATTTTCTCATTTGAAGTCTTGAAATTATCCTCTCAATATCCCAAACATTACTAAGAATATCTCTTAATTTCATGGTCAAATTAACATTATTGTTTAAAAACTCTACATGTGCCAATCTACCATTAATTTCAGAAATATCTAGAAGCGGATTTAATATATATTCTCTTAAAAGCCTCTTGCCCATCGGAGTTTTGCAATCATTTAAAACTGAATAAAGAGAGTAACTAGAAGTTAAATCATTATTATTTTTAACAAGTTCAAGATTGACCTGAGTAACATCATCAAGAAACATATAAGCGGAATCATTATTAATATGAATTGTGTTAATATTACTCAATAAATTCTTTAAATTGTTTTTTATATAATCTATTATCAAAAAAGATGAAATATAATAAGGTTCCTCTTCTTTAAAGCCAAGAGCACTCAAGCTCACCATATTAAAATGCTCTTTTAATGCCTTTATTGCAATTTCCTTATCCAAATGCCAATTAGGGACTTTATTTACTAAAAACTTATCAAGAACAAGCTTTTCCAAATATTTATAATAAAAACTTTCTGATACTATTATTTCTTTTGGGGAATATTTTTCAATATCCCGTCTTAACTTTTCTAAAAAACTATCCTCATAAAGAATTATCCCAAGTCTAGATGTTGATAAGTCTATATATGAAAATGAATAATGTCCTTTATAATCACTAATAGCAACTAAGTAATTATTAGCATCATCTTCTAAAAAATCTTCATCAATAACAACTCCAGGGCTTATAACCTCAACAACTTCTCTCTCTAAAGGCCCTTTAGCATCCGCTTGTAATCCTTGCTCACAGATTGCAACTTTTTTATCTAATAAAATTAATTTTTTTACATACTCCTTACTTGCATGACAAGGCACTCCACACATGGGAATACCTTCTCGTTTAGTTAAAGTTAACCCTAAAAGTTTACTTCCCTCAAGCGCATCATTGAAGAACATCTCATAAAAACTTCCTACCCTAAAGAATACAATAGCATCTTTATAGTTATTCTTAATTTTTAAATATTGCTTCATCATTGGTGTAACATTTTTTTCCATAAAACGATATTGAATTATAATTGATATTATTAAAACTTTACAATATACTTATTGGTAAAAAAGAATACAATATGAAAGAAAGTATTCCTAAAAGTAATGTTTTTTATTTATTCAGAGATGTTTATATTTTTATAAAATTAATTAATAGATTTACTGCATTACAGGCTGTTAGTTTTAAGGCATTCATTAAAGATATCTTAATAAATAATGACAACATCCACGCTCTCTACCTTGATTTATCGGAAACACAATATTTAGATTCAACGTTTATGGGGACACTAGTATACATTAATAACAAGAGCAATGAATACAAAAAACCCTTTAAAGTCATAAATCCTAGTAAAGAAGCTTTAGAAAATTTAAAATCTCTTGGTCTTGAAAAGATATTAAAAATAGAGAAGAGAGAAGAGATCTTTAAAAAAAGCGAGATGAAAGAATTTTTTTGTTACAGTGAACAAAAAAATAAAATATTTAAATCAATATTAAAATCACACATTTTACTCTCAAATATTAATAAAGATAATAAAAAAGAATTTTGTAGTTTGATTAAAAGATTAAAACAAGAAAACCATAACTAAAGATAAATCTTCATCACTACTACCAATTTACTGCTTATTTAAATGTTTAATAACATCATCTGTTATATCAACAGTACTATTATAATAAAGGATATAAGGATTATCCTTTTTCATAACCAAAGAAATACCATTAGTCTCTGCTATATACTGAACTCCATTAAGTATTTTGCTCCAAAGTGCACCATCACTATTAATGCTGTTTATATTAATCTGCTTTTGTTGGTCAAGATTACTTTTTGCTAAAGTTGTAAGCTTCTTAAGCTCATCTATCTTCAAATTATACTGATTACCATAAGACCTTGCATTATCTAAATCATGAACACCAACAGCCTCATCATACATTCTTCTCAAATCTTTAATCTCAGTATTCAAAGCATCTATTTTTTCTTGATAATGCTTCTTCAACTGCTCAAGATTAGATTTTAACTGTGGATTCAAAAATTCAATTACAACTTTTTCAAAATCCACAATACCTACCTTTGTAACATCTATTGCAAAAATATTTAATGGCAATAAAAACACTAACAAAAATACCAAAGGCATACTTTTCTCCTTATAAAGACAAAACAATTATATCAATATCTCATATCAATTGCTAAGAAAAATTTAAACCCTGAATAGTAATCATAATGTTTATTAACACCCCTATTATCAAAATAAAATGGATAAGCTATAACTAAAGATAAAGGCAACTGAGGCAATAAACTTCTAACCCCAAATCCCCAACTAAACATAAAACTACTAAATGGAACAAATAAAGCATTTTCCTTCTCTTCCAAAGAATATGCAGCTATATCCAAAAACAAAGCATCCCAAACTAAAATATTCTTAATCACAGGCATTGATAACTGAATAGTATTAACAAATGAACTATAAATATTTTTTAAAGTCCCCCATCCTCTTGCTATCATAAAGTTTTCACTAATAGTTATAAAGTGGTGTGGTTGTATTTCTGTTTCAAAACCATTCCCAAGAGGTGGTAAAATATTTGTATAAACACTTCTTAGAGTCAATATTAAGTCAAAATAGGGAGTAAAAATATCTTGATATCCTAAAAGAGAGAAATACCTTTCAAATGTTGTCGTGGATTTTGTAAAGTGGCTCTGCCCAAATAAAAACCCACCAAAAAAATCAAATTGCTGTTTAAGCAAAAACCCATCATTAGATAAAGATTGAGAATTTCTTGTATCCCACGCAATACCAAGTCCAAGAGAATTTTCAAACCTAATAGTATTATAATTGTCCCTTAAGTAATAGCTTGAAGGCCTATTAACACTATTATCATAATATACATATTTTAAAGCAGATTGCACAGTACCAGTAAATGTTTGCTTGCCAAGGTAATTAGAAAAAGTGTATCCAGTAACTAAAGCTAAGCTCAATTTTACCAAAGAATAATTCATAATATTAAAATCTGAAAAATTCTTTGCATTATGATACTCTTCCCAACTCTCAAAAGGATCTGGTACTTCCTTTTTACCCGTAAAAATAGGTCCATTAATATCTTGGTAGGCCGTATTTATAGAATGTGAAAAATCAAGAAATCCTCCAAAAGTCCATCTAGTCTGCATAAACCAATAATCTTCAAATGATAATCTAAAACTTTGTTCTGAGAATGCAAGATTAAGTCTTGCCGATAAAGAATATCCTTCACCTAAAAAATTAGATTGCTCCCACTGCCCAAACAATGAAAATGGAAACCAAGAGTTACTAAACCCACCAAAATTCATACCAAACCTGAAGCTTGCTGTTTCCCTCTCCTCAACGGAAAAATTTATTTTCATCAAACCATCAATATTACTCTGTGCAATATCAGGGACAACATTTCCAAAATAACCAAGTCTTTGTAAATTAAGCATTCCCATTCTAAATTTTTCCAAACTAAAAACATCTCCCTCCATTAGAGGTATTTCTCTAAGTATTACATGAGAAGCTGTTTTCTTATTCCCCGAAATATTAATAGATTCAATATGAGCTTTATCTTTTTCTACTATCTTAATTAAATAATCTACAAATTCTCCCCTCATTGTTCTAGAAGGCAAAATCTCTGTAAATATGTATCCATCTGAATAATACTTTTCCCTAACTTTAGCAAAGTCCTGCTCAAATTTTGCATCATTAAAAATATCTCCTTCCCTTAGGGTAATTAAAGACTGTAACTCCTCTAAACTAAAAACCAAATTACCAGAAATTTCAAGCTTACCAAATTTAAAAACATTGCCTTCTGAAATAAAATATTTCAAAAAAACTTCTTTTTCCATTTTACCAGGATCACTAGGTTCTCGTATATCCACAGTATTATCTACAACCTTAACATTAATATATCCATTATTCTTATAAAAAGACTCAAGTTGAACCTTATCTTTATCAATATTTGACTTTAAATATTTTCCATCAGAAAATAAAGAAGCTGTTCTTGATGCTAAATATTTCCTAAGAGTACTACTCTTAAAGTTCAAATTTCCCTCAAAATCGACCTCTTTAACAACATACTTAGCACCAGCATTTATTTCAAATACAATATCTACTAAATTATTTTCTTCCTTTGTCTCATATTTAACAGAAACATCAAGATATCCAGCTTCTCTGTACATCTCTTCAAACTTAACAACACTTCTCTTAACATTTGCAAGATTTAAAGACTCATTTACCTTGACATTTGACTTATCACGAAGCTCACTATTCCAAAAAACTTTACTATTATCAACAAAAGAAACAGTCTTTACTAAAGACTTTTCCTTTACAAAGAATGTAATAAAAAGTTTATCATCATCTACCTTAAACTCAGGTCTAATAAGTCCATCAAAATAATCAAGAGCATAAAGATCAACCTGTAACTTATCAAAAACTTCATTAGAATAAATTTGCCCCAAATAAGGATTTAAAATAGAGGCAAGATCCCTTTCTTTTATATTTTTAAGTCCATTAAAATCAATACTTTTTATAATCTTACCCTCATATTTAGTCTGAGAATAAACTAAACTAATAGGAAATAAGAAAAAAAATATAAAAATAAAAATCTTAAAAGACTTCATCTAAAACCCCTTAGCACTCAATACTTAAATCTCCAAGAAATAGATATCTTATTTCCTATGCCATGCAAACCATTTTTCATGAAATCATAATCAAAAATATAATCAACAAAGAAAAATGGCGAATCAAGTTCAATACCAAAATTGACGCTAAAATTTAAATTCTGAGAAAATGGCGTTACTTGCTCTTTTAAAAAACCAAACCCTGCCTTACCAAAAACACCATTAGCAAAATATTTACCCACCTCAACACTTGTATTGTCAAGAAAACTTGCAAAAGTTGGGTTCCCCAAGATACCAATAGCATTCCTTAATATATCTGTCTTTATACTCAACAGGTCTAATTTTAATACAGAACGCACATAATCTTCAATAGGCTGTACTACCAAATCCACAAGAATATCATTAGCTAATCCAATTGCAATCTCAGCCGTATTGGTACCTGCAGACTGCAATCCATGTTCACCTCCAATTATTGCACTTGACAAAAGATATTTTATCTCTTGTTCCGTTCGAACAGGATAAGATACAAATTTAAGATTCCATAAGCTCAAAGGACCATCCATACTCATAGTTACAAGCAATTTTTCACTACCATCTTTAATTGTATTTGTTGCTTCAATTCCTACCCATGGATCAAATTTAATCTTATTTTCATTAAAAGATATATATGAACCACCTTTGAATACAAATTTCTTATTATTGTAATTAACAGAACCACTTGCTATATTTAAATCTCCCTTAAGCATAAAATCATCTGTTTTAGTATCAGACTTAATTATCAAATTATTGTCTTTAGCAACAGTAACACTTAAAAATGAAATCTTATTATCTGGCCAATGAAAAGTAACATTACTATCAAAATTTATTTCAAGATCTGTAACAATATCAAAATCTTTAGAATTAACGTCCGTAGTTCTAGCACCCTTTGTTCTTTTAAAAGGATCCATTAAAAAATCAAAAATCGAATTTTCAAGCAAGTAAACCCAAGAATTTGAAATATTTAGATTTCCCCTAAACACAATCTCTTCAGAATTACCCTCAATAAAAAAGTTACCCGATGCATAACCAATAAAATTTATAGTTACCTTATCAAATTTAATAGGCACTCCAGAGCCACTAGGCACATCAATATCTATCTTATAATAATCAACAATAGTATCACTTAAAAAATTCAGATTAAGACTAGCAGATACATTAACATCCGAATAATAGCTTAAATTAAAGCTATTATCTAAGATTAGCTTATTATCTTGAACCAAAATTGGTACATTAACTAACTCTAAAATTCTACTCTTTCCATGCTGTCTAGAAGATTTCAGATATTCAGTACTAATTGAACCATTTACTACATTAAGCTCCCCATTAAGATTTGGATTGTATAAATCACCATCAATACTCAATTCACCACTTAAATTAATATCATAAAGAATAAAATGCTCATTAATATTAAAAAGAGATGCCGAATTTAAGAAATCTTTTGTAATCAACTCTGAATCAAATTTAATATCTTGGATATTCCCATTAATTTTATTCTGTAAAATTTTACCCGATGCTTCAAAGCTAAGAGGCAAATAATCACCAAGCCTAACATTAAAATTGCCATCAATATATTCATATAAAACATTAATAAGGTCATATTCAATTGATGCTGCACTAAATTTCTCAAGGTTGTTTTTAAATTCAATTGTAAGATTAGAAAGATTATTATCTTTATATTTTACGTCTCTAAAAGAAATTTCCCCTTCCGTTTCTCTCTTTAAAATACCAAGTTCTTCCTCCTCCTTATTTTCAAATTTTTGAAAACTTGCTTCTACTCTTGAAGAAAAAAGATCACTATCAATATTTAAATTAGAAACTCCAATAGAATTTTTAATATCATATCTAAAACTACCTGTAAGAATTTCTCTTTTATTTTGTCTTGCTTTTATGTTATAAACATTAAGATTATTGTCAACTAAACCCAATTTCAAAGAAAAATATGTAGGAATACCTATTAAAGACAGTCCATCTGTTTCAAGATATGCATTAAGAGAATAATTAAATAAATCATTATCCTTAAAATTAAGGATAAAATTACCATTAGCTTTTCCATTTAAGAACGACAAAAATTTAAAATTATCAAAATCCAATCCCTGAAACCTACCCAAAACATAATTGCCATCCTCATTAGAATTAACACCCAAAAAATAACGTTCCGAACTCAAATTCGAAAATAAGTTTATCTCACCACTAAGCTTATCATTTAAATCAAAATGCCCCTGTCCTTGTAAACTTGAATACTTATTTACAAATCTAATATTTAAAAGATTAATTTCTTTATTCTTATATAAACCCTCAAAACTAAAATTAAGATTATAAGCCGGAGTATCTGAAATCTTATCCACTCTAAATTTATTGATTGTAACACTTAAATCATTACTAATTCTCTCGTAATTTCCATAAGAATTAATATTTAATAAAATATCAGAATCTTTATTATGAAACCGAAAATCATCAACATTTAAAGAATAAACTATCATTGAATTAGCATAATTTAAACTAGCTTTTGCCTTAGGAGAAAATTCAAGATTAACATGCTTATCTTTGAAATTAAACTCAAGATAAAAAGGATAATTCTTATTTAAATAACTAAAATCCGTAGTGATCTTTAATCTATCATTAAACAAATGTATTAAAAAAATAGAATTTACATTATAATCGCCACTCTTATAATTAAAGTTCTTCACCTTATAAATATCTTTTTCCCCACTAGCATCAAACATTAAATTAAAATCATCTAATTTTGAAGCAATAGAAAAATTAAGGCTATTTAACTTAGTCTTAGCATAATCCAGAGTATTTAAATAAAAATCCGAAGTTAAATTTAAATACTTACCCGACAATAAATGCTCAGGAATAAAATTAGTAATCATAGATTCTGGAAGAAGATCATTTACGAAAAACAAAGGGAATTCTTTAACACCCAAATTAAATCTAAAATTTTCCTTATCAAAATCCCCTTTTAATAGAATTTTAGAACTATTATTTTTAAAATTTATCAAATAATTAATATAAGTTTTATCTTGAGAGAAATGTGTTTTAAGATTTAAATTTTGAATTTTAAGATTACCAATTCTAAAATTATCAGATTTTACCAAAAAATCTTTCTGTTCTTCACTAAAATCTAAATGCCCATTAATATCTCTAAAATTTAGTATTCTTGCAGACCTAAAATCAAGCCTTCCTATTGGCACGAAATCCTCTAAAGAGTAGTAACCCTTATAATTAATAAAACCCCTCTTAAGTTTTAAAAAAGCATTCTGTATATTTACAATTCTCTCATTACCTTTAAGTTGTATTCTTACTCCCTGAATCTCTTTATTTATCGTGCTGTCTTGTGAGGATGAATTTAATAAAAATGCATATCTTAAATCTTCATCTTTAAAATCATAGGAAAATGCTAATTGACCATTCAAATTTATATCAAAATAATCTCTATAAACATTAAAACTTTCATTAAGTCTTATCCAGTTCAAAAGATTGATATCAAAAAATAAAGCATCTAGCCTTAAAAATTTTTTATTAGCATTATAACTTAAATTAAAATCCAAATTTTCTCTTCTAAGATTAAATACTTCAAGATTTCCCTTTGAATAATTTATTTGGAAACCCTGGTCAAGTAAAGAAAAAGAACTTGTATTAAATTCCAAAAAACTGATATTAACATATCCATCTTCAAGATCCTTTTTAAACTTACCTTCAAAATAAAATGTCGAGCTCAAAGAACTCTCATTAATAACATCTTCTTTTAAATCCGAAAAAGAACTAAAATCAACAATAGAACTATATAAAAAATCATCATCAATTGTTTTTAATGCAAAACTCTTAACTTGAAATTTTAAGAATTTATCTGAACTTAATTTGAGATTAATATTGATGTCTTCCATATTAATATGGAGCTTATCCAGATAATCAGAGATTTTACCGATAATTGCATGGCTATTGAATTTATCATCATTTAGTTCAAACTCACCAGAACCTGAACTTGAAGACTTCAAAAGCTTCAAATCATTTAAATCAAAATTTAGAGTACTACCTTCTACAAAAACATCTAAAATAATATTTTTATCTCCTAGTATCAGTTTAAATAAGTCCAAATTTATCTTAACCGTACTCATTAATATTTTGTCTTGGTCATTTAAACTCAATTCTAGATTATCTATCTTTATTGAAGAGAAAAAATAAGGCGCAATTTGATCATATTTTATTTTAAACCCAGATTTCAATTCAAGATAACTTATGACCAAAAATCTTGCAGAATAAACCTGAACTTGTATAAATAAAATAAAAATTACAAGAATTGATATAAAAGTTAAAACTGAGCAAAAAAATGCTAAAGAAACCTTACTTCTCACAAAAAATAAATTCATATATTTATATGTATATTATATAATAATTCACTAGCATCTAATTGCTTTAAAATATCTAAGGAGACTAATTTTTGTGAATAAGGTTCTAAAAAATTTCTATTGTATAGAAGGCATAGATGGTAGTGGAAAAACAACTATAATCCAAAGATTACAAGAACTTTGTGATAACAATTTAAAATACTATTTTACAAAAGAACCCTCAGAAGGAGTAATCGGAGAACTTATAAGAAAACAATTAACTAATTTCAAAAATCCTCTACAAGAAGTATCATTAGCACACCTATATACAGCAGACAGACACGAACATCTCTATCATCCAAAAAATGGAATAATAGAGATATTGAATAAATCTAAAATAAAAGTAATAACTGATAGATATTTATTCTCTTCTATAGCATATCAAGGAGAATTGGGACTTAAGTTAAATAAAGATTTTCCACTTCCTGAAAAACTTTTCTTCATAAAAATAGATCCTATCATTGCCTACAAACGAATTCAAAAAAATAGAACACAACTTGACCTTCTTGAACTTGAAGCAAAAAAGCTTAAAAACATCTACTCCAGATACATAGAAGTGCTAAAAAATTTTGAAGATTTACTTGATATAGTTTACATTGAAAATTCAAATGAAGAGGACTTAGAAATAAGTACAAAAAAAATCTTTAATTTAATAAAATTTTAATATAATTAAAATAAAAGGATACAAAAATGCATCACAAAAGTTTTTTTACCTTAAATTTATTTATACTTTCAATATTCTTGACAATCAATGCAAATGCATCATCAAAATTTTTCTATGCTGAACAATGGTATGTCATTTTTAATACACAAATGAAAAGAAAACCTCAAAATTTTAAAAGGAACATCTTTTTTTTAAAAAATGCATTAAAGTTTCCTTTTGGAAATCCAAAGTATTCTCTAGCAAAAGTAGAAACAAGAGAAGAATGGGACAAATATAAACTCCTATTTAAAATGCATGTAAACCTACTTCTTGTTAAGCAACATCTATATTTAGGCGATTTATTTGACACAAGATATGTATATTTTTACAAAACTCCAAAAAGGGATGGAATTCTTGAAAACTTAAATAAAGCTACAAATTTTTACAAAATAGCTGCCGATTATTATACAGAAGCTTTAACATACCACAAGAAACTAAAAAAATATAAATCTACCACAATACAAAGTGATGGAATAACGAACTGGAAAGACGAGTATTACAGAATTGAAACTAAAGAACTTGACTACTATAATATAATTGAAAAAGAATTAATGCGTATTGAAAAAACAAAGGACTTTTTTAATAAAAGACCAAATCACTTTTAAGATATTTCAAAATTTCCCTTATGCTCCTTTAAAACAAGTATCTTTTGTATGTATTCTTTACTAAGAGAAAATTTATTAACAAGTTCTTTAAAATCATCCTTGTTAAGGATATTATATTCAGATGAAAGCGTAATCAAAGCTCTTTCTGCCAAAAAAGGCAATTCTAATAAATTCTTTAAAACTTCAATTTCACATTTCCCTTTAGATTCAATTAAAAGAGATTTTTCAAAATTTGAATTGCATTTACCACCACTTAAACACAATATTTCTCTCTCAAGTAATTCTTTATCTCCTTGAGAATATAGCAGTGCAAAAGGCTTAAGAACAGTGAAAAAATACTCCCTACCTACAAGATAATGATGTCTAGCACACCTTGTAGCGTAATTCGGATAAATAGCAGACTCAACAGTTTCATCGCCTCCAACAATTAACAAAGGATCAAAGTAAGGTGCTGCTATTTCTTGTCCTCTGTAAAAATAATATCTATATGTTAAAAAAGATTCATCCATACAATTAGCATGCTCACAATAAGCACCAAGACGACAAATTTTATCTGAATATTCTATTAAAAATTTAGCAGTATTATTAAAAATTTCTTTTCTAAAATTATAAAGCAAGGTAGGTAATACAAACAAAATGTTTGAATCTAAGGCAAGCTTATTTAAAACAAAAACCAAGCGTTCATCATAAAAACAAGTTTCATCAATAATAAAAGTTCCATAACAAGGATTGTCTTCTATTATTTTTTCAACATCAAAAGAATTACCCGCAAACCCAACTCCGCTAATTCTATCACTTCCGCCTCCTCTATAAGGAATAACATTCTCCGGATAATCTTTAAATCTTTTCCTATCAAGCACATTTCTAATAAAAAATACATTAGCTCTATTCCTACTCCCCTTAGTTATAGAATCTAAAATTTTTAAAGACTTATTCTTAATGATAAGAGAATCCTTATAAATCTTAGCCGCATATTCTGTCTTTCCGCTACCCATGGGGCCAATTACAAGAATTAAATTTAAATTATTTTTAAAATCAAAATGACTAATAGATACCATATCATCCAGCTTGGACTCCTTCTTTCCATTAGCAAAATTTAAATAAAAACTCATAATAATATACCAACTGCTTTAAAAGATTTTTATACAAAAGCAAGAGAATCAAATGGAATAATAAGTTGCAAAGGAGCTCCTAAATATCCTGAAAATAGTTTTTTAGTATAAAGCAACAAGACAAACACTCTTTTATTTTTAAGATATTTAAAATCATAAATAAAAATCTCATCATTTACCTTAAAATTAAGTTCGCTCCCAATTCTATTGGAAAACACTTTAGTAACCCTATACTCTCTACCAGAAACTAAATTTAAATTTAACCCCAAAAAAGCTCCCATTAAATTCTTTAAAGAATCTACCTTTAAAATACTTTCAATAATATTTCCCGGTCTCTCTTGTGGATAAAGATAACTTTCATAGTTTTTATTATCCCTTTTATACGAAATTTTTACCATAGATTTTCTTTGCAAGATATAATATTGAAGGTCTCTTAGGCTTTCAAATTTTAAAGAATCAACACTAAGAATAGAATCTCCACTCCTCATTCCACCAATATCTGCAGGAGAATTAGGAGCCACATATGATACTTCTAATTTTCCTAAACTTTCAGAGAATATAAATCCCAACCACCGATTTTTTAAATCTCCACCTTCATACATAAAGGGTAATACTTTTAAAACCCATTTTGAAGGTATAACGAAATTAAGACCCTGAGAATTTAAAATTCCAGCAAATGTAAGCCCAATAAATTCTCCAGCTTCATTTATCACAGGTCCACCAGAATTTCCCTGATTAATAGCAGCATCTATTTGATAAGAATCACCCACAGGTAATAATTCCCTATTTTCTCCAGATATTATCCCTGAAGTAATAGTTTTCTCAAGCCCCATAGGAGAACCCATTGCATAAATCCTATCTCCAATATTAATATTTGAAGAATAATTTAGTTCAAACTGATTTTCTACTCTAAAAGCAACCTTAATTAAAGCAAGATCCATTTCCTGCGAATAAGAAATTACTTTTGCAGGAAGTTTTTCGCCCTTACCCCTTGGAAGTCTGACATAAAGACTTGAAATTCCCTTATAATCTTTATCGACTTGAGAACTGATCACATGATAATTAGTTAAAGCATAACCCTTAAGTTTATCAATAACAAAAGCTGTTCCTAAGGCAATATTTGGCGTTCTATTTCCATTTAACAATTTAGTACCCATATTGACCCAAACTGTTAAAACAGATGTATCAAGTAATACATTTCTTGAGGGAGATTTTTCATTAATAATAAAATTCTTTAAAGAACTAAAAGTATTATCAAACGAATAATACTTTGCAAAAAAACTTGCAAGCATTGGATCTTTGTCTTTCAAGCTCTCAAGGTGCTTTAAGATTAATTGCTCCTTGTCTTCATGAAGTATAATCCCAAATAAATTTAAAGTTTCAAGCTTAGAAAGTGCCTTATCATACTCTTTTTTTTGATAAAGATTCAAATATTGACTTTCAATTCCAGACAAAGCTTTATCCCTCAAGTCTATTTGAACTTGACCAATTTCAAAGCCATTATTTTTCAAATTATAGAAACTCGAAAGAGCAATTTCAAAATTCTTATTTTCAATATGACTGTCTATACTTTTAGACGGAATATAATAAATTTGCTTGTCGTCTATTTCCTTTATTGTTTTGCATGAAAAAATTAATACAATAATAAGAAAAAATTTTTTATGCATCAATAATACTTAAAAGCTAATTAATATCATAATATACATCATAACTATCATCTAGGATAACTCTTTTAGCTTTTATAACTCCCCTATCGTAAATTTCAACATAGTTAAACTTCCTAGACCCGTTGACTTTTCTATAAATCGAAATCAAATTTCCAACGCCATAATTTCTAACCTCAATAACCTCAGCTTTATTCAATATTTGTTTCTCTATTAAATTTTCTTTAAAATTTAATAGAGAAATTCTTTTAAGATTCAAATTCAAAATACTAGGTAGAAAAATTTCTAAAATATCAGCCATCAAAAAATCATTAATTCCTACATAATCCACATTATAGATAAAATTATTAAAAATTTCATACTTAAAGGAATTTAAAGCAAAAGTATATATCTCTTTTTTATCGGAATACTCAAACTCAATCATGCTTACATAAGGATAAATAGAATAGGTAACCTTATAACCAAACAAACTATTTTCATAATAGACAGGGGCTTTATTTTTAAAATAAACTTTATTAAAATATTCCTCTTCCTTATTCAATTTTGAAGAATAATCCACTATTTTTGAAAAAAAACCAACCAAAACACCATTATTAAACACTGCAGCACTATTTTTATCGTCCATAAAATACATACCAGATAAATTTTGATAATAACTCAAAAAT
Source organism: Borrelia turcica IST7 (assembly GCF_003606285.1). Classification (NCBI taxonomy): domain Bacteria; kingdom Pseudomonadati; phylum Spirochaetota; class Spirochaetia; order Spirochaetales; family Borreliaceae; genus Borrelia; species Borrelia turcica. The sequence goes on along the minus strand of NZ_CP028884.1, from coordinate 856,791 downwards.
TCTTTTTTTATCTCAGGATCTGCTAAAAGATCATAAAACATTTTATATTCACCTATAGTCTTTGGAGGATTTTCCGTGAAAAACATATAAGCTTCATCAGGAGTCAAGAGTTTATATTTCAATAAATAAATACTCTGAACACCATTCACTCTTTTACTTCTACTCTTTAAAAGAGAAAATAAAGCAACAGAATTAGGTTCATTTAACGCTACATTCTTACAAATATAATCAATATTATCACTATCAAAAAAAGAATCTTCTCTTAATTTAAGTTTACTAAAAAGGCTTGGAAAAAATTTATTCTCCTTTAAAAACCATTTAAAAAACCTAAAATCATCACTATATACTGCAAAAGAATGTGCTAAAATTCTATCAAAATTCTCATCAAAATCTCCAAGCCTATTTGAAGCTTCAAGTCTCATATAAATCAAGTCTCTGTCATTCTTTAAATCATTATCTAATCTATCATACAAAACAATAATTTCTCTATTTTTAGAAATATCCTCATTTTGCCTTAAAATCAAAGAAAAATATTGGTAATACAAATCTCTAATTTTCACAGATTCAAATTTATTAATATCCATTGCAGATTTTAATAAATAAATTCTATCTAACAATGGAATATCATTCCTTAATGAAAGTTCATAAAGAGCATCTGAATTACTTAGATTAAAATCAAGTGAACCATACACCATATCAATTCCTCTTTGAGTACCTGCAAAATTTTTAGCCTCATTAAGAAGAATTTCTGATATATCCCTATCTCCCTTACTTAAAGTAGCGTTTAAGTTTACTACAAACAAAAGAAGAAGAATCTTCAAGAAACTCATATGACTCCTTAAAAATCTTATTTACCCATTTACTATCTCAAGTTTAGTCTCTTCTATGCTTTTTTCATATTCATATTCATCTTCAATGATATCAAATCCCAAAAGCTCTCTTACTTCCCTATCTGTCAAAGTTTCCCTTAAAATCAAAGCTTCTGCAAGTTTAACTAACTGATCCTTATGTTTAATTAAAATATCTGAAGCCTCTTTTAGACACTCCTCTAAAATTCTCTTAACTTCTCTGTCTACCCTATCCGCAGTATTCTCAGAATATGCCTTTGATTTAGAAAATTCTTTTGGAAGAAAAATAGGTGCATCATCATCCACTAAAAATATCGGACCCACATCTTCTCCCATTCCCCATTCTGTAACCATTTTTTTTGCCAAATTAGTAGCTTGCATTAAGTCGTTCTGCACACCAGCCGTAGTAAACCCTAAATTAATCTGTTCACTTGCATAACCACCATAACATATCTTAATCTTGTCAAGAATTTGATGCTTATTTATTGAAAGCCTATCCTCTTTAGGAAGAGAAAAAGCTACCCCAAGTGCTCTACCTCTAGGTATAATAGTAACCTTATGCAGAGGATCCGCATGTTCAAGATAATAATGAAGCAACGCATGTCCTGCTTCATGATAAGCAGTTTCAAGCTTCTGCCTATCAGTAATAGTCATAGATTTTTTGGCAACACCCATTAATATTTTATCTCTAGCTTCTTCTAAATCCTTCATGAAAATCTCAGATTGATTATTCCTTGCAGCAATTAAAGCTCCCTCATTAATCAAATTTGCAAGATCAGCACCACTAGCACCAGGAGTAGCTCTTGCTATTACATGTAAATTAATATTTTTTGAAAGCTTCGTTTTTTGTGCATGAATATTTAATATTGCTTCTCTCTCTTTAATATCCGGAAGAGTAACCGTTACCTGCCTGTCAAATCTTCCAGGCCTAAGAAGAGCAGAGTCAAGCACATCAGGCCTATTTGTTGCCGCCATCACAATTACATTAGTGTATGTTCCAAATCCATCCATCTCTACTAATAACTGATTAAGAGTTTGTTCTCTCTCATCATGTCCACCGCCAAGTCCAGCACCACGACTCCTTCCAACAGCATCAAGCTCATCAATAAACACAATGCAAGGAGAATTCTTTCTAGCATTATCAAATAAATCTCTAACACGACTTGCTCCAACCCCTACAAACATTTCGACAAAATCAGACCCTGACATATGGAAAAAATTTACACCAGCCTCGCCAGCAACAGCCTTAGCAAGCAAAGTCTTTCCCGTTCCAGGAGATCCAACCAAAAGAACACCCTTCGGTATTCTTGCACCTATCTTTTCAAACTTTTTAGGATTCTTAAGAAATTCTACCACTTCATTAAGTTCCTGTTTAGCTTCTTCTTGACCAGCCACATCCTTAAATGTAACCTTATTCTTGCCTGCCTCATATTTTTGAGCATTGCTTTTCCCAAATGAAAAAACCTTGCCTCCTCCTCCTTGAGTTTGACGAAATATAAAGAAGAAAAAGACAAAAAATAATATCCATGGCAAAGTTTGAAGAAGAACACTAATTAAAGATGCCTGACTCTTCCCAGAACTTACTTCAACTCTCTTACTCTTAAGTTCGGCAAGTAAATTGATATCTAGATAAGGAATGCTAGTTGAAAAATAAGATTTTCCCAAGTTTGAATTCTTGACAATAAACTGAATGTGACTCTTATCAATTATTACAACTGACTCAATTAAACCACTATCTAAATAAGTCTGGAATGTACTATAAGGAACATTCTTATATGTCTCTCCTCCTCTCATAAAATAAGACATGAATATTGCTAAAATTAAAAAGACTATAACAAGACCTAAAATCCAATTTTTATTTTTCTTTTTATTATTAGATTTACCATTATTCAAATTATTATTGTTAATATTCATTCCTTTAAAAATCCTCCAATCAAAGATATATTAATTTTTTTAAGAATGCTCTCATCACTCCACACTAAGTTTAAAGTATTTAAATCAATAATGCCAATTAACTTATTTTTTAACACCAATAACATTAAAAAGAGCGGATTATATCTTACAAATTTAGAAAAGAATCTCTTCGCTTTTAGCCTATTTTTAAAAAATCTATGTTTAAATTCATAAGAACAACATCTCAATTCTAATACAGAACTATCTTCACACTCTAAACATTTTAACAAAATCTTACCTAAAGATAAACTATAATACTCATTAAGTTTCAAGATAAAATCAAACGGTTCATATAAATCTTCAAATCGTTTCAATATAAGATTGATCTTATCTCTACGCTTTTCCAAAACAAAATAATTAGTTCTTAATAAAACTACACTCTTTTTTTTAACATGACCTACTCTAAAAATCTCTCCAAGAGCTCCATATGATATATTTGCTACAATTCCTTCTAAACTTAAAATCTTAAAAACGGTTCTAAAAACTAAATACTTCGGCAACTCAAAAAACACAATAGCATCAAAAGAATAATAATACTTACCCTTATTAAAGGGCAAAAAATTATTTTTGTCAAAATAATCTACAAATTCACTCGAAAATTCAGATATCCTTTTTAAACTCCTTTCATACCCTTTAAAAATTTCACCAATAACAGGTATTAGATTGTTTCTAATCTTATTCCTTAAATATAAGTCTTTATCATTGGTGCTATCAACAGAATAAATAATGTTATTTAAAGAAAGAAATTCTTCAATTTCTTTTCTGGATACCTCAAGTAAAGGTCTAATAATATTTCCATTAATGATTGGAATACCAGAAAGTCCATCCAAAAAAGAGCCTTGAAAAAATCTCATAATTAGAGTTTCAAATTGATCTCCCTTATTATGCGCAAGTGCAATATAACTAGCTTCATTTTCTCTAAAAGATTCTAACAAAGCATCATATCGATATTTTCTAGCTAGCTCTTCAACTGACATACGAAGTTTACTAGCCTCCTTATTTATATCAACACTACAATGCTTTATTTGAAAAGGAATATTATAAAGATTACAAAACTTTTCTATGTGTTCTATTTCCTTATTTTGTTCATAATCTGGCCTTATATAATGTGCAAAATAGAGCGCAACAATATTATTATTCAAATACTCCCTCAAGCTAAGCAACAAGGCAGTAGAATCTGCACCTCCTGAAAAAGCAACAATTACTTTTCCTTTAGTTAGCGCATTTTTTTCATAAAAATCTTCTATCTTTCCTTTTATATTGTTCCAAAACATCAAAAACTACTAGAATTAATCCTTCCAACTTTATCTTCAAAATTAAATTCATTAATGCTTAATATCTCTTCACTTAAAAAATCAAAAACATTCTCAATACATGCTAATTCATTATTGCTAAATTTTGAAAGTACAAAATCTCTAATATTACCTTTATCATTATTGCCAACACCAATATATAGCCTGCTATATTTTGTACTTCCAAGACTCTCAGAAATAGATTTAAGCCCATTATGTGTGGAAGTTCCGCCTACTTTCCTAAGCCTACATTTTCCTAAACGCAAATCAATATTATCAACTATAACCAATAGATTAGATATCTTCATATAAAATTTAGAAAAAACAGAAGGGAAAATATTACCACTCAAATTCATATAAGTTAAAGGCTTAATCAAAACTATTCTTCTGCCTTCAACATTAAAATCAGAATATTCATAATTCTTAGCCTTACTCAAAGAAAGACCATTCTTTAAAATCAACTTATCTATAAGAGTGAAACCAACATTGTGTCTAGTATGAAAAAAATTAGACCCAGGATTCCCTAGGCCAACTATTAATAAATTCATAATTCTCTATTTTACAAGTAAAACAACTAAATTATCGTCCTCTTCAGAAAGCTTAACATTATCAGGAAGTACAACATCCCTAAAAGTTATCTGATCTCCTCTCTTAACGGGAGACAAATCTACTTCAATAAACTCAGGTAATTCTAAAGGTAAAGATTTAACTTTAATCTTAGTCTTAAGCACACTTAAAACTCCACCTTCCTTAACACCAATAGAAGCTCCAACAAATTTAATCTCAACATCCCTTTCAATATCGCGTTCTTGATCAACTTCATAAAAATCAATATGATAAATAAATTTCTTAGTAAGATTCTCATCAACATCTTTAATAAAAACACATTTATCTACATTTCCATCTCTTAAAATTAAAACAGTGTTATTAGTAAATTTTCCAAACTTTTTATTAAATTCATTACTCTTAACCTTTATATGAAGAACATCACGCCCCATCCCATAAACAACAGCCGGTATCTCAGACTTCATTCTTATCCTACGAGCACAAGAAGAACCAAAACCCAAACGATTCTCGTAACTTAAAACCCTACTATCCACAACAAAAACTCCTAAACAAAAATACTGGGACGGAAGGATTCGAACCCTCGAATGACTGGACCAAAACCAGTTGACTTACCACTTGTCGACGTCCCAAATACTTAAATTATCTACAAGTCAAAAGCATACAAAATACAATACTCTTTGTCAATAATATTATATTAACTCAATTCAAGCTCAAGATTTGAAGGATTTTCCTTCACATATTCTCTAAAAATAGAAGTTTGTAAAATTTCTCTAAAATTTTGATTAATAGGATGTACAATATCCTTATATTCTCCTACCTTAGTTCTTCTATTAGGCATGACAATAAAAACACCTTTCTGTCCCTTAATAACTCTAATATTGTGAAGAACTAAACAATCATCAAAAGTAACTGTAACATACGCCAATAACTTAGAACCGGGATTTTTATTATCAACTCTCCTAATTCTTATATCTGTGATATTCACTTCAAAGCCTCCCTAAAATACATGTTTTAAATCTAGAATATTTTTAATTTTTTGTAAATAATTTTTATGATATTTTTATTTTTTTTAATTAAATATCTTTATGAGGATATTATCTCCCCTCTGCTCCATAGCTTTTCAAGCTCATAGTACGCTCTAGCCTTATCACTCATTAAATGTATAATTAAATTCTCACATGAAACAATTGTCCAATCATAAATAAAACCCTTACCCTGAACACAATAATTAAAATGTCTTTCATTAAAAAACTTAACTAATTTCTCAGAATGCAAAGCCTCCATATGCTTAAATGATGAACATGTTACAATAATAAAAAAATCTGCCCAATTACAAACAGAACTAACATCAATACCTAAAACATCAATTCCATCAAAATCAGATATTATTCTGCACAATTCCTTAACATCATCTGTGTTTAACATACCTTCCATCAAAATCATCTCCCAAAATGACTATTACATCAGGACTTATATCAGATCCATCAAGCCCTAATATATCTGCATGAAATTCAGATATTGGCTTAACATTTCTTGCTCTAATGACATCCCCTACTTTCATAGCCATTTCCAAATTATCTGAATTATTTATCACTAAAGTATTAGAATAATTATCCCTATCTGCATTTGCAAATTTTATAATCTTAAATCCCAAAGACTTAAAAATATTAGTCGCATTTCTCGCAAGTCCAGAAGTCTTAGTGCCGTTTAAAATAATAACTTTTACTACCTCTTCATCTTTATTCTCACTTATCAAATCCTTATTTAATTTCTCTATTGATTCTTTAAGAACTGCTCCTCCATAATAAGGAAAAACAACCTTTATTGCACTATTATCACTACTCTTAAATGTTTCTTCTTGTCCTTTAATATTAACAAAAATAAGTTTCTCATTATTTATTTTATAATTGGTAAAAATATATTTAAACACAGTCTCAGAAAGATTTGTATCTAACATAAAATACATCCTTGAAAAATCTTCATGACTCTCATCCAAGTCTTCAAATTGTGCTAAAATCTTTTTAAAAAATTCCTTGAAAAACTCAAATCTCTCATCAAAATAACTAATATCTTTAAAATAATTCAAATAATCATAAGCCTTATCACCATCAAACACAGAGTTACCAGAAGGTATTAAAATAGGATTTATAACACTATATACTTTAACCGGTCTTTGAACAAGAAGTCGCACCCCACCAAGATAATCAATAAATTTGACAAAATTATCCTTTTTAAAGCGAATATAATAATCGGGTTCATGATTTAACTGCCTACATACTTTAGACAAAAATTCATTAAAACTATGTCTCTCATATAAATCTTCAAACCAAGATACATTCCCCTTCAAATCCTCATAACCCGTATAAATAGGAATATCTAAAAATCCAATATTTCCTGTCTTTATATTAATAAAAATTTCTTGCATACTCAAAAGATTGCCAATATCGTCTTCTACTAAAAAGAAAAAACTAATATTACTCTTAGTATTTAATTCAAAATATACTTGTTCTTTTTTTGAACTATCGATAAAAAAAATTACAACACCAAGAACTATCAAAACTATTAAAACTAAAAAAAATAACTCTTTTTTCAATTATTTACCTTAAGCATATAAGTTATTATCTTTAATATATCTTAAAACATCAAAGGGAAGCAAATAATCAACAGGAAAACAATTCTCAATTCTATTTCTAATCTCTGAGGAAGAAATAGGAAAAATTTTATTGTCAATATAAATATGTTTAAAATGACTCACAATCTTTTCTTTATAAATCCTGTGAACTACTACAAGATTCACAGACTGAACTATTTCTTCTGGATTCTTCCATAAAGCAAAATTTTCAAAAAGATCATCTCCAATAACCAAATAAATTTCATCTTGAATATATTTTTTTTTAATGCAAGTAATAGTATCAATGGTATAAGTTATCCCCCCCTTTACTATGTCACATTCATCTATAAACATATTGCTCTCATTTTTTATTGCCAACTTAAGCATTTCAATTCTATCTCTAACGCTAACATTCCCTGCAACAATTTTATGCACAGGCTTATGAGTAGGGATAAATACTACTTTATCAACATTTAGGAAATATTCTATCTCCTTTGCTAAAAACATATGTCCAATGTGTACAGGATTATAAGTACCACCCAATACTGCTATTTTCATAAATCTCCAATTAAATAATATACATTAATCCAACTTCGAAAAAGGCTAATACCAAATTTTTAAAGTAAATAAAAATTAATTTTCTTTACTTCCTACCAAAATAAAAAATTCTCTAACAAGTTCTTCGATTCCTTTATTTTCATAAATAGAAATTCCTAAAACTTTTTCACCCTCTAAACTCTTCTTCATCTGTTCAAAATTTTCATCTGCACCTTCTAAATCAAGTTTATTAGCAACAATTATTCGCCGTTTTTCTAAAAGTCCAGTTCCATATGCACCAAGCTCATTAATAAGAATATTATATGCACTCAAAAAGCTATCATCAGAAACATCAATCAAAAAAACCAAACCAGCGGTTTTTGAAATATGTCTTAAAAATTCAAAACCAAGCCCCACACCTCGACTTGCGCCCTCAATTATCCCAGGAATATCAGCAATCACTAAATCATAATAAAAATTTCTAAGAACACCAAGATGTGGTATTTTAGTAGTAAAAGGATAATCTGCAACCTTTGACCTTGAAGAAGTTATTCTAGAAATGAGTGAAGATTTACCCGAATTAGGTAGCCCAACAAGTCCAATATCAGCTATTAAAAATAATTCCAAGCGAAGACTTAATGTAGAACCTATTTCTCCAGGCTGTGCATATCTTGGGGTTCTTCTTGTAGCACTTTTAAAATTTGAATTTCCAAGTCCGCCTCTACCACCCTTCAGTACAATAAATTCATCATCAAAATTCCGTAGCTCAAATAAAATAGAATTTGTAACAGAATCATAGACACAAGTATTTGGAGGAACACAAAGAATTAAATCCTCTCCATTAGCCCCTTTTTTTTGACATCCCATCCCAGGTTTACCATTATTAGCAGAAAACTTTTGTCCATTCTTATAAAGAGATAAATTTCTAAGATTGTCCTTAACCCTAAAAACTACATTACCTCCCCTTCCTCCATCTCCGCCATCGGGACCTCCCTTCGCCTTAAATCTTTCACGCAAAAAAGAAACACAACCAGCTCCTCCATCACCTGAAGACACAGTTATGCTTATAACATCCTTAAATGTATGCAAATTAACCTCAAATTACACTAAATATTAAACAATATTTACATATTTTCGGCCTCTAGAAGTTTTAAACTCTACCACGCCATCCTTTAATGCAAAGATTGTATAATCTCTACCCAGACCAGAATTCTTCCCCTTATGAAATTTAGTGCCTCGCTGTCTCACAATTATTTCTCCAGCCCTAACAAATTGTCCACCACTTCTCTTAACACCAAGTCTCTTAGATATAGAATCTCTTCCATTCTTAGAACTACCACCACTTTTACTTGTTGCCATTCACTTCCTCCAAAATTAATTTAATATCACAAGGATATTCAAAACACAAATCTTTTATTCCTCTTATTAAAAAATTACTATAATAACAAAGGCTTTTCTTGTTTAAATCCTTAAAAGAAGCCTTAAATTCCAAATAACCCCGTAAAGTATTATCAACATCAAAACTCTCTTCTTCGCAATCAAGGATACTTAAAAAAGTTCTTAAAATAAAAGAAAAAGAAGAGCATACTACATTAAAACAATCATTCCCCTTAGCATGCCCATAAGCTAAAATGTAGATAACGGTGTCATTATGAGTCTTTATTGAAACATTAATCACTAACAAACAATATCATTAACCAACACATAAGAATAAGTTTGTCGATGTCCTACCTTTCGCTCACTTGACTTTCTTCTTCTATATCTATAAGAAATAACTTTTTTATCTTTCTTGTCCTCTAAATAAGTGCATCTCACACAAGACCCCAAAACATAAGGTCTACCTATCTTTACATCTCCATCCTTATTTACAAGCATTACACTATCAAATTCTATTTTCTCTCCCTCACTGGAATCAATCTTATCTATTTTCAAAATTTCTCCCATAATAGCCTTGTACTGCTTTCCCTTTATTTCTAACAATGCATACATCACAATTACCTCTCAATATTCAGGTAAGTATTATAAAGTTAATAAAAGCTAAAGTCAATTATTTAAAGAATTAATAATGTGGATAAATTTCTGTTATTAAAAAAATTAAGAATATCTAACAAGAGAATTAAAATTATATTCCCCTAAAGCATCTCTCCCATTAATCCCTAAAAGCTCAATGAAACAAAATATATCAGATACTACCCCGCCCGCTTTTTCAAGCAACATAGCCGCTGCTTTTAAAGTACCTCCAGTGGCCAAAATATCATCTACCAACAAAATATTTGAATGTTTCTTAACATCGTCCTTATGTATCTCAAGACTACTAAACCCATATTCAAGCTCATACTCTTCTCTTAAAACTTGTCTTGGTAGCTTACCCTCTTTTCTAATCAACAAAAGAGGTAATTTCATTTTCAAAGCCAAAGGAGAACCAATAAGATATCCTCTTGACTCAATAGCCGCAATACAATCAATTTTTTTTAATGAATAAAAAGCATATGCATCCTCTATTAAAGACTCATATGCTTCTGTCTTTAATAAAATATTGGTAATATCATAAAAAAGTATACCTTTCTTTGGGAAGTCAGGTACCCTTAAAATAAATTTATCGTAATATTCAGTTTTATCTTTCATTTAAATTTTCCATAAAGATTAAATTAACAACACAATATTTATTCTTCCGCTACAGGAGGGCTTGGAACTAAATTATCTACATTTAATCTTGGTATTTCATCTTCCTTAGCTCTTGTCCACATCTTAGTTCTGCCAAAAACCCATACCTTACCCTTAGTAATAAGGTTTCCCGTCTTAGGATCTACTCTCATTTCAGAAGTATAAATTTTGCCATTTTTAGGATCAATAATTTTACCTTGATCCCATTTATCATAATCAGGGAAATATTTAAGTCCCCACATAAAATCAAGACCTTCAATCCCCAATTGCTCAAACCCTACAACCCTAGACCCCGAAGGATTATTAACATCATAAATCTTTCCTTCTCTTATCACATTCAATATTCTACCATACACTTTGTCATTGTATTTATAAACATATACTACAGAGTTTTTAACATTTGTAGAATCATCATACCCAACCCAATACCCTAAAACTTCGCTACCATCTTTTGCATTCTCAGTATCACTAGATTCTGCGTATACAAAAGAAGGGAAAAAAGATAAAAACATAATCATTAAAGCCTTTTTAATCATAAACCAACCTCAAATCAAATAAACATTTATAAAAATTATACATTTGTTTTACATTTTTTCAAAAGTGATAATATAAACAATAAAAACTAATAATTCAACCTTTAATAAGTATATAGAATTAAAAATGAAATTGATATATAACTGTTTTGGTGATAAGATTAATGATACAAATAAAAGTAATAAGGATTTAATGTGGTAAGAGGAATTTATACTGCTGCTAGTGGGATGATGGCACAAAGGCACAGGTTGGATGTTATTGCTAACAACTTAGCAAATGTTGATCTTACAGGATATAAAAAAGATTTATCTGTCCAGAAAGCCTTTCCCGAAATGCTCATTAGAAGACTAAATGATGATGGCCTTTACAAATTTCCTACAGGTTACCTTGAGACAGCACCCGTTGTTGGTAAACTTGGCACGGGAGTTGAAGAAAATGAAATACATACTTCCTTTGAACAGGGACCACTAAAAATAACAGGAAATCCTCTTGATATGGCACTAACAGGTGAAGGTTTTTTTGTTGTTCAAACCCCAGAGGGAGAGAGATATACAAGAAATGGTTCATTTACACTTGGAAAAGAAGGTATACTTGTTACAAAAGATGGTTATCCTGTTATTGGAGAGAAAGGATATATTCATTTAAAAGACAATAACTTTAAAATAACAGATCAAGGACAAATATTTCATAATGCAACGTTTGAAAACAATCCCAAAAGGCTTGTGAGCGAATATGAAAACTCTTGGGAAAATTATGAACTTCTTGACAATCTAAAGATTGTGAATTTTGAAAAAACAAGATTTTTAAAAAAACAAGGCAACTCTCTTTGGAATAGCACAGAAATATCTGGGGAAGCTAAAGATATTGCTCTGGGATTAAGGCCCAAAATTGAAGTTAGTGCTTTAGAAGGGTCTAATGTAAATGCTATCAACGAAATGGTATCTATAATTGAAGTTAATAGAGCTTACGAGGCAAATCAAAAAACAATACAAACCGAGGATTCACTTCTTGGTAAATTAATTAATGAAATTGGAAAGTTTTAAGGGAGTTATTTTATGATGAGAGCACTCTGGACAGCAGCCAGTGGAATGAAAGCACAACAATATAATGTAGATACAATTGCTAATAATCTTTCAAATGTAAACACTACAGGATTTAAAAAAATAAGAGCCGAATTTGAAGATTTAATATACCAAACACAAAGAAGAGCAGGTACTCCTGCAACTGAAGACACGGTAAGGCCTCTTGGAAATCAAGTTGGACATGGAACAAAGGTATCAGCAACACATAGAATTTTTGAGCAAGGAAAATTCAAAGCTACCAATTTAAATACTGATATTGCTATTGAAGGAGACGGTTTTTATAAAATGCTCCTACCCGATGGTACTTACGGGTATACTAGAGACGGTTCATTTAAGATAGATGCAAATGGAGACCTTGTAACAAGTCAAGGCTATAAATTATTACCCGAAATATCTTTCCCTGAAGAATATATAAAAGACTCTCTTGCAATATCACAAGAAGGAATAATATCTGTAAAAATTGATGGTGATTATGACCCAATTGAACTGGGACAAATAGAAATTTCAAGATTCGTGAACCCAGCAGGTCTTATTGCAATTGGAAGCAATGTATTTAAAGAAACAATTGGTTCTGGAGAAGAAATATCAGGAACTCCTGGCAGTGATGGAATGGGTAGACTAAGGCAAGGAATTCTTGAAATGTCAAATGTATCCATTGCAGAAGAGATGGTAACAATGATTGTTGCACAAAGAGCTTATGAGATAAACTCAAAAGCAATTCAAACCTCAGACAACATGCTAGGAATTGCTAACAACTTAAAAAGATAGTGAGAAGATATTTAAATAAACTTATATTTATCTATCTTTTTACAATAAACTTAACACAAGCAGTTTCTTATGATACATGTTTTAAAATATCCCCAAACAAGGTATATTTTTTCTCAAAAGAATATTCAAAAATATGTAATGATAATAATTTATCACAAATCTATATAGGTCCTTATTTTAAGCAAAAACAAATAATATTTGAAATGATTAGTTATATCACAAAAAATCTAACAAATAAAAACATTTACATACTTCAATTCAGTTTTGATGAATCAGAAATTCATATAGAAAACAAATTCTCTAATAATATAAAATTTAAAGCAATAAAAAGCACATCCTATAAAAACATACCCATTCAAAAAACTTTAGTTTATTATGCAAAAAAATTTGAAGATTATAAGAAACATAACAAGGTAAATTTATATATTGACATAATAGAACCAATTGTACTTGCAAAAGCACATTTAAAGACTGGACAACACCTAAATGAACATAATGTTTACTTTAAATACAAAATCAATACAGCTAAACCCAATGAATTTTTAAGCTTAAATGAACTAAATAAAGCCAACTATATAGTTTTATATGAAACAAACAAGCACGATGAAATAAAACTAGATAAAATACAAAAACAAAAATAAACTTTAAAAAAATTCAACTAATCCCAACTACCCTAAGAAAAAGTGAAAAACTATGAAGAATTGCAATAATATTAAAATAAAGGTAGACTATATTTCCTATATGAGAGGAACTAAAGCATGGTAAAGTTGATAGTATTCATTATATTAAGCTTAAGCACAGTTTTCAGTTCATTTTCACAAGAAAACCAACCTGTTAAAGATTTACCAAATGTGAATAACATTTTAAAACAACCAAGTGAAACAATAAAACTAAAAGAACTTGCAGAAATACAACCTACAAATTCATCTGTATTAACAGGAATCGGTATCGTAGCAGGACTTACTGGAAAAGGAGATTCTTTAAAGAAGGGCAAGGAGATTCTAAGTAAGCTCTTTACTCAAACTGGAACTAATGAAATTGAAATAGATGTAGCCAACATAGAGAGCAAAAATATCGCATTAGTAAGTGTAGCTCTCAAAATAAATGGAAATATGATTAAAGGAACAAACCTAAATGTACATGTAGCTTCCATATTGGATTCAAAAGATTTAACAAATGGCATTTTATTAAGTACAGAATTGAAAGACAATGCAGGGAAGGTAATAGCAACAGCAGCAGGTCCTATAACTACTCACGAAAAATCAAAAGGTTCAGGATACATTTTAAAAGGAGCTACAGTACATGAGAATAAAGATTATTCTCAATACAATATCATCCTAAAAAAGACAGATTATACTATAGCAGATGCAATAAGTAAAAAACTTAGACAAAAAAATATTAAAAATAATATAAAATCTGGGGACATAATAGAAATAGAGATAGAAGAAATTGGATTATTAAGCGAGATTGAACAAATAGAAATAGAAACTACTCCTAAGATTTTAATAAATGAGACAAATAAAATCATCTTAGCAAGCAAAGATGCAGAAATAGGACCTCTGGTTCTCTTAATTGAAAGAAATGATAACCTTGACAATAAAAATAGTCACAAAGTAAAAGTAGAAATACAAAAAATGAATCTAAATGAATTTATATCAAAAAATTCAGAAACACTCACCAGTGAAGAGCTAATAACAATAATTAAGAAATCTAAAAAAATCAATAAGTTAAATGGAGAACTAATTTTGGAGGAATAAAAATGATAGATAAGATTAAATTACAATATTTGGAAACAAAAAGTCAAATAAATCAGATAAAAAATTTAAAAGATAAAGCAGAACAAATGAATAAACACAAACATGATCTTTATAATGCCTCTTTAGAATTTGAGGCAATTTTTATAAATCAAATGCTTAAGAGTATGAGAAGTTCTTTAAAAAAAGAAAATAACATAATAAGCGGAGGACAAACAGAAGAAATTTTTGAAGATATGCTTTATTTAGAAAGGGCAAAGCAAATAGCAAAATCCAAAAGCTTTGGTCTTGCTAATTTAATCTACAATCAAATAGCAGAAATAAATAATTAATTCTTTTTATTTGTTATATTGGCATATTTTTTGCTTTACATTTTAAATGGGGAGGGATTGTACTAGTTATAAATTTAAAAGATAGGGAGAAATATTGTGAATATATTCAGTAACGAAGATTTAAACATCTATTTAAAATCAGTGAGAGAACACAGATTAATAACTCATGAAGAAGAAATTGAACTTGCCGCTCAAATTAGACGTGGAGACTTGAAAGCCAAAAATAAAATGATTAATGCTAATCTACGTCTTGTTTTAAAAATCATTAAAAGATATGCTGGGAAGGGTTTAAAAATTGAAGACTTGATTCAAGAAGGGAATTTAGGTCTAATCAGAGCTGCTGAGAAATACGATCCAAGTAAAAACACCAAGTTTTCAACCTATGCTTCATTTTGGATTAAACAATCTCTTCAAAGAGCATTAAATACTAAAACAAGGCTTGTAAAAGTCCCTTATAGAAAAGAGAACTTAATATTACAGATAAACAAGTATCTCATGGAAGAAGAAAAATATCCTAAAAAAGAAGATATAATGGAAAAATTTAACTTAACTCCTGCTCAATACATTAAAATCATTCCATATCTTGAAAAAGAATATTCTCTTGATAAAGAGATTGAAGGATCGGAAAATTCTACACTTTTAAATCTTTACGAAGACAATTCTTTTAATCCCGAAAGTACTCTTGAACAAAGCTCTACACTAAAACACCTAAATCATATATTGGATACCAAACTAAACTATAAAGAGAGATATATCATAAGAAAAAGATACAACTTAGATAATAATGATAAAAAAAGCACTCTAAAAGATATTTCTAATGAACTTGGAATATCTTCAGAAACCGTAAGACAGATTGAAAAAAGAGTACTCAAAAAGCTTAGAGAAGAACTTTATCAATAAACATTGACATTAATGTTGGGTTTTGTTCTACTTAATCATCAGGCATGTATATTAAGAATGTTTCTATTTTAATAAAGAACAACAAAACAAAAGTTACAATATTATTCATTATAGTTACCATCATTAGTGCAGTAATCTTACTCTTCTCTAGTCTCTTGTACATTAAAAAAAATGCAAAAACTTTTAACTTAAATTTCAAGGAAAAATTGGAAAAAATTAAAAAAGAAGATTTAATGAAAGAGAAAAAAAAATTCAAATCTCAATCTTTAAAACCTGAATTTTATCTCATAATTGATGATGTTGGATACGATGAATCTATGTTAGAAGAATTTATAAAAATTAACCTAAAAATCAACTTTGCAATTATCCCTTTTCTACCCAAATCAATGCATGCTTATAATAAACTAACAAGTAAAAATAAAATTACAATGATTCACTTTCCAATGCAATCAAAGCATAAAAATTCAATAGAAAAATTTCACATCAACATCAATGACAATGAGCGTACAATACGAACAAAAATTGAAAAAACATTTAAAGAATATCCTAATGCAAGGATAATGAATAATCACATGGGAAGTCTCATTACCTCAAACGAAGATATAATGAAAGCTATCTTAACTAAACTTAAAGAAGAAAATAGATATTTCTTTGACAGCTTTACTACCAAAGAAAGCATATCAATAAAAGTTGGAGAAAAAATTGGAATCAGAGTAGAGAAAAGAGATATCTTCCTGGACAATAAAGATACTGAAGAGGATGTCATTGAATCACTTGAGAAGGCAAAACAAATAGCAAGAATAAAAGGAGTTGTCAAAGTAATAGGACATATTTGGTCAAAAAATACCCTTAAAGTACTCAAACAAGAATCAGAAAACTTAAACAAGGAATTTGAATTTAAAAACTTATTAAACCTTTATGAGAAAGAGGAAAATAATGAAAGTGCTTGGAATAGAAAGCTCCTGTGACGATTGTTGTGCAGCCATAGTAGAAGATGGAATTAAAATTTTAAGCAATATTAAACTTAGCCAAGACGAACACAAAAAATACTATGGCGTAGTTCCAGAGATTGCCTCAAGGTTGCATACAGAATTTATTATGTCTGTCTGCAAAAAAGCTCTAACAGGTGCCCAAATGAATGCATCAGATATTGATTTAATAGCAGTCACATCTAAACCAGGCCTTATCGGTTCTTTAATTGTCGGAGTAAATTTTGCCAAAGGATTATCAATCGCCCTTAACAAACCATTAATTTGCATTGATCATATTTTAGGGCATCTCTACTCTCCTTTAATGACTGAAAAGTTAGAATATCCATTTTTATCTCTCATCTTAAGTGGGGGACATACAATACTTGCAAAACAAAATAATTTTGATGATATCCAAATACTTGGCCGTACCCTTGATGATGCTTGTGGAGAAGCTTTTGACAAAATAGCTAAGCACTACGATATGGGATTTCCAGGAGGACCTAATATAGAAAAATTAGCTAAAAGTGGAAATGAATATGCATTTAATTTCCCAGTCACAATTTTTGAAAAAAAAGAAAACTGGTACGATTTTTCATACTCTGGACTTAAAACAGCATGCATACATCAAATTGAAAAATTTAAAAACAAATATGAAAACATAACAGAAAATAACATCGCTGCAAGTTTTCAAAGAGTAGCTTTTGAAACATTACTAAATCCAATTAAAAGAGCCATAAAGTCTACTAATATAAAAAAATTAATAATATCTGGAGGAGTTGCCAGCAATCTTTACTTAAGAGAAAAAATCAAAAATCTTGCAATAGAAGCTTATTATCCCCCAATAGACCTTTGCACAGATAATGGAGCAATGATTGCAGGAATTGGATACCATATGTACTTAAAATACGGAGCAAGTCCAATTGAAACCGATGCAAGCTCAAGAATAGAAACATATAAATACAGAAAGGAAGGCAAATTATGAAAAGAGTATTAGCCATGCATGACATTTCAACCATAGGACGCACATCACTTACAATGTGCATACCAGTTATATCATCATTTAATATGCAAGTATGTCCATTTGTAACTTCTGTTCTCTCAGCAACAACAGCTTATAAAGAATTTGAAATAATAGATTTAACAAATGAATTAGAAAAATTTATTTTGTCTTGGAAAAATCAAAATGAAAGTTTTAACATATTCTACAGCGGATTTCTTGGGAGTCATAATCAACAAAATATAATAAAGAATATGTTCAAGCTATTAAAGTTTGAAAAAATCATAATTGATCCTGTGTTTGCAGACAATGGGCTACTCTACCCTATTTTTGACCAAAAAATCGTAAGTGGTTTCCGAAGCCTCATAAAGCATGCAGACATTATAACACCTAATATTACAGAACTTAAAATGCTTACTAACATTGAAGAGATAAACAATAAAGATGAAATGATTAAGGCTATAATAAGCCTTGAAATAAATGGAACAACCGTGGTCACCAGTGTAGAAAAAGATAATCTTATTGGAACGGTTGCCTATAATCCACGAACAAAGAAATATTCAGAAATTTTCTTAGAAAAATTGGAACAAAATTTCAGCGGGACAGGAGACTTATTTGCTAGCTTGTTAATAGGATATCTGGAAAAATTAGAGATAGAACAGGCCTTAGAAAAAGCAACACGAGTAATTCAATCAATAATAAAACACTCTATTGCACTTAATACTCCCAAAAAAGAAGGTATTCAAATTGAACAATTCCTAAAAAATAATTTCAATACCACTCAAAATGATTTTTAAGCTTAATTTAAGTAGTATTCTAGAATGGAAAACCTCGCTCAGTAAAAAAATATTCAATATTTGCATTAAAATGTACTATTAATTTAAAATATGAATATAATCCAAATTATATTGCTAAAAACTTAATCAATGAATAAAAGAGGCATATGAAAAATAAAAAAATGATATTTTTTACGGGAGGAGGTACCGGAGGGCATATTTTCCCAGGGATAGCAATAATTGAAAGCTTAAGAGAATTAGACAAGAATATTGAATTCTTCTGGCTAGGGCAAAAAGAATCAATGGAATCTAAAATCATAAGAGAATATTCTCATATTAAATTTATTGAAATTCCATCTGGAAAACTTAGGAGATATTTCTCACTACAAAATTTCACTGATTTTTTAAAAGTTATATTTGGAATAATCAAAAGCTTTTTTATTATAAAAAAACATAAACCCCAAATTATATACGCAACTGGCGGTTTTGTATCAAGTCCTCCTATTATTGCAGCAAGTCTTCTTAAAGTAAAAAAAATAACCCATGAAATGGATCTTGATCCTGGGCTTGCAACGAAAATCAACTCAAAATTTGCAGACACAATACACATTAGCTTTAAAGAAAGTAAAAAGTACTTTAAAAACAAAAATGTCATATATACGGGCTCACCAATAAGATCAGAATTTACAAATCCAAATCCAAACATTATAAAAACTCTGTCTTGCAATACAGAAAAACCTATTATTAGCTTACTAGGAGGTTCTCTTGGAGCAGAAATTTTAAATCAACTAGCCACTAATATCAAAAACAAAATTGACGCCTATTTCATACACCAATGTGGCAAAAGTATAGACGGAACTAGAGAAAATAATTATCTAAGACGTCCATTTTTTAATGCAGAAGAAATGTCAAGCATAATTAAATTTTCAAATATAATAATCAGCAGAGCTGGAGCTGGAGCTATTAAAGAATTTGCTAATGCTGGCGCTTGTGTAATACTTATTCCATTCGAAAAAGGTTCAAGAGGCGACCAGGTTAGAAATGCAAACCTACTAGAAGAGCATAATGCATGCTTAAAAATAGAAGAAAAAAATTTAAATGAAAGTGTTATCATAAATGCTATACAAGAAATACTGGAAAACAAAGAAAAATCTGATACATTAAGGCATAATATCAATAAATTTCATAAACAAGATTCATCAAATCTAATATCTAATATATTATTAAAACAGTTTGAGGCAATGGAATGCTAGAACACGATCCCGTTAAAATAACTGGCATAGCTGACATACTAATAATAATAATTTTTATCTCACTGGGTTTTAGAGGATTTTTAAGGGGTTTTATTAAAGAAATTGGTGGCTTTGTTGAAGTCTTTGCTTTAATATTTTTACTTTACAATAAAACGCATAATTTTCAAGCATTTATATCTCCCATGCTTGAATTATCCTACATTCAAGCATTACTAGTATTTTTTTTATTAATACATATAGGATTTCTAATATTACAATCACTAATTGAATCAATCATAAGCCACCTTCAACTGCTATTCTTTAATAGAATACTTGGGCTAATACTTGGTTTATTTGAAGCCTTTGGCATCATTGCAATTGTAGTTTATTTAATTCACTCACAACAAATCTTTAAACCCTCATACTTTTTAGAAGGAAGTACATTACTTGAATATCTTAATCCTGGAATAAATTATTTTTTCAAATTATCAAAAACACAGTAAAGAGAAGCAAAAATATGGAAATACTACCCAAAATCACTAAAGAAATACTTAATGAATATGAAAAAGGCAGTCTCCCAAATGCAATACTTTTTTGGGGAGAGAGATTTTCCTCCAAAAGAATAAGTGCTTTTGTACTTGCAAAAAAAATATTAAACTCACAAACTTCATCAAATCCCAATCTACTAGTCTTCTCAAGTCTTAATACAATAGAAGCAAAGGCATATCTTAATGTAGATTCAAATGAGGTCATAAATAAATACCTAAAATACGTTAAGAATATCATTTTCACTAAATACAACTTCAGTAGTGATAAAAACTTAAAAAAAATAGAAAAGAATGTTAATTTTATTAACGAAATTTATTATAAAAACGATTATAGCAACACTGTAAAAAAAGAACTTATTAAAAAAATTGAAGAGATAATTAAAGACATAAATTTCAACCTTACCATTAATGACATTAGAAAGGTTAGATCTTGGGCATTCTCGGAGAAAAATAAGACAAAGGTAATCTATATCAATGAAATTGAAAATTTATCCTTTAATGTTTACAATGCGCTTCTTAAAATATTAGAAGAACCTCCTTTAAATATTTATTTTATATTAACCACAAGAAATAAAAATAAAATTCCAAAAACAATATTATCAAGACTGAGATGCTACAGATTCCAAAAAGAAAATAGAGATTTTGAGGTTAAAAAATTTAAAGCAATCTTTAATAAAAATGACACACTCACAACCGAAGAATATTTTAATTCATTTTACAGCGAAGAAAGTGAAAAATTAAAAGAAGAAGTAAAGAGAACTTTGAACATAATAAAAGAAAAGCAAGGATTATTTAACCTTGACACATTTAATTTTTTAAAAGATGAGGTTACATTTACATCATTCTTAAAAGAACTTGCAACTCAACTTAGACACGACTTTTTAAACCAAAATTTAGATATTAATACTTATCTAAAGAGGTTAGAATATCTAAAACATATTTTAAAACACACACCCTATAATCAGAATAAAAAGCTAATTGCAGAAAACCTAATGCTAATTTATGAGGATTAATGAGTAAATTCTTTAAAAAAGCCTTATCTAAGCTAAATAAACTATCAAGCGAGCAAAAACTTAAGTTTATTCAAGATCTCTATAAAAAAATAGAAATATATGACGGAATTTTTGCATCTATTAATGAAGGAATTCTTGTACTTGATAAGTTTAATAACATAATTTATTCAAACAAAATGTTATTTCAAATACTAACTCTCAATTCTGAGTCCAAACTAGAAACCCTTTATGATATTCAAATTCCAACCCTAACAAATTTAATAGAAGAACTAGCCATAAATGAAGACAAAATAATAGGATATGAATTTCAAATTTCAACAAATATGTTCATTAAAATATCATTTATGCCATATGTTAAAGATCAAAAGCTCGAAGGAAATATTATTTTAATTGAAGATATTAAAGATAAAAAACATAAAGAAGAACTTTTCAGAAGAGCAGAAGCTTTAGCTGCCTTTACAAGACATGCAAGAAATATTGCACATGAGATTAAAAACCCATTAGGAGCAATTGACATAAACCTACAGCTACTCAAGAAAGAAATAGATAGACAAGATATTAAAAGCACTAAAGCAGATAATTACTTTAAAATAATAAAAGAAGAAATAAATAGAATGGATAAAACTGTAACAGACTTCCTATTAACAGTAAGACCTATCAAGATAATGGCTGAAAAAAGAGATATCACTGATATCATAAAAAGTGTATATAATTTACTAAATCCAGAATTAGAAAATAAAGATATTAAACTTCTACTCAATCTTAAAAAAGTAAGTCCTGCTTTAATTGACGAAAAACTTTTAAGACAAGTAATAATCAACATAATAAAAAACGCAGAAGAAGCTCTACTTGAATCAAATAAAAGAATAAAAAAAATAGATATTTCTATTAACGAGAGCAAAGATAACATATATATCAACATAAAAGATAACGGAGATGGAATGAAGGATGAAACAAAGGATGAAATATTTAAGCCACAATTTAGCACAAAAGAGAAAGGAAGTGGAATAGGACTCACTATTTCTTATAAAATAATAAAAGAACACGGAGGAGAAATTTTTGTGGAGAGTAAAGAGATGAAGGGCACTACTTTTACAATTACTCTTCCAAAATTAAACACAGACAAAATTTTAATTGAAGGATATTTAGAAAATGAGTAAGGTACTTGTAGCAGACGATGAGAAAAACATACGAGAAGGGATAGCAACCTATCTTGAAGAGGAGGGATTTTTTGTATTTACCGCTAGCGATGGAGAAGAAGCTATTGAAACAATTGAAAATGAAAAGATTGATGTTATAATATCTGACCTTAGAATGCCTCAATTATCAGGAGAACAATTATTAAAAATCGTAAAAGATAAAAATCCAAACATGCCTTTTATTATTCTAACAGCGCATGGAACCGTTGATTCAGCGGTTGATGCTATGCGGGAAGGTGCTTATGATTTTTTAACAAAACCAGTTGATCTTGAAAGACTATTACTCATAATAAAGAGAGCCTTAAATAGGCAAAATGATAAAATTCATAAAAGTATTTCAGAAAATATTATCATCAGAAAAGATTTAAACTATTATGAACATATCCTTGGAAAATCTCTTGTTATGCAAAAAACTTTGGAACTCGTCAAAAAAATTGCTAAATCAAAAGCATCCGTACTAATAACTGGAGAAAGCGGGGTTGGAAAAGAAGTAATAGCAGATGCTATTTTTGACTTATCAAATAGGAATGACAAACCTTTTATTAAAGTAAACTGTGCAGCACTCTCTGAAAGCATACTTGAAAGCGAACTTTTTGGACATGAAAAAGGAGCATTCACAGGCGCGATATCTCAAAAAAAAGGTAGATTTGAACTTGCCGATAAGGGAACAATATTTTTAGATGAAATAGTAGAAGTATCACCTGAAGTTCAAGTAAAACTACTAAGAGTTCTTCAAAATAAAACATTCGAGCGAGTAGGTGGAGAATCCACTATGCAAGTTGACATTAGGTTATTAACAGCAACAAATAAAAATATTGAAGAAGAAATCAAGAAGGGAAGATTTAGGGAAGACTTATTTTACAGACTAAATATAATAAACATTAATATCCCGCCTTTAAGAGAAAGAAAAGATGACATACAAAATCTAACAAACATACTAATTAAAAGCGTTGCTAGCGAAAACAATAGAGAAGAAAAAAGCCTTTCTAATGATGCACTCAAAGCTCTTTATGCTTATGATTGGCCAGGAAATATTAGAGAATTAAAAAATGTACTTGAAAGCGCCCTAATACTGTCTAAGGGAAAGCAAATCGTAAAAGATGACCTGCCACCAAAAATTAAAAATAACACAAATCAAATAGTCAAAATAACATTACCAATAGGCATAAGCTTAAAAGAAGCAGAAAGAGAAATCATTAAACAAACACTTCTATATTCTAAGCACAACAAAAGCAAATGTGCCGAGATACTCAAAATAGGAAGAAAAACCCTTCACAATAAAATAACAGAATACGATATCGATTAAATAAGCTTATCTATTTTCAAAATAAAACCGTGTTATTAATTAATAATTAGTATAAAAATATATAGTAATTTCTTACATTGTATATTTTTGATACTAAAAATCCCGTGAAATGAAAATAAATATATCAAGTTGGTACAGTATTAAGTAAAAATTTTAATCAAAGTGTATCATAAAATTATCCTATTATGTCTTATCTATTTAAGGATTATTAAATTAGAATCAAAATAATTTAGTAATACATTTTTATACTGTTTTAAAAATTACTTATCTACTTTAAAATTTTAACAGGATTAATGGGCGTATCTTTTTTTAATATTTCAAAATGTAGATGAGGTCCTGTTGAGCGTCCTGTTTGACCTACTCTACCAATAACATCTCCTGTTTTTAAAACATCTCCCTTACGAACAATATAAGAATTAAGATGACCATAAAGCGACTTAATGTTGTTTTTATGTTCAACAACAACAAAATTTCCATAAATATCATTATAGCCAACTATCACTACAACACCATAAGATGAACAAAAGACTAGGGTATCCATTGGAGCTGCAAGATCTATACCCGTATGAAAACTATTTCTACCAGTAAAAGGATCTGCTCTAAATCCAAAATCAGAAGTAACAATAAACTTCTTTAAAGGAAAAATAAAATCAGAATTTAGGAAAAAAAGCATTTCCGTATTTGAGAAAAAACTTAAATCTGGTTGCTTAACAGAATCAAAAAAATAAAACTCATATATCTTATTATCTCTTTTAACCTTTATCTTCTCTGCCTTTGTTAAGTCTCTTGTAGCTAAAAGTAAATTATTAAATCTATGCTTCTTATTATCAAGTACGAAAAGACCTTTCTTACTAGGAATTAAAATATCTTGTCCCGTACTTAAAAAAGGAGAGTCCAGCAAATTAACCGTAGCAATACTAGCCTGCCATCCATTTACTTTGTTTGCAATCTTAAAAAAAGTATCACTCTTTTTTACTTTATACGAATAAATAAATAAAGGAACATTTTCCCTTTTATTGTATTTAGAAATTTTTACTCTAAGGTCAGAGAAAATAGGATCTTTATTCGAGAAATTTTTTATCTCAGGATAAGAATAAATATAATTAAACTGCAGGCAGAAAAAAACAACTCTTAATACAAAAATAACCTTATTCACATATAAAACTCCAATAATACATTGAGCTTAATATAATAAAATTTTTAAAAAAAAGATATAATAGATAAACTTGTAAATAATAGAAAACTGTATTAAACTGGTTTTAATTATGGAATTAAACGAATACCAAAAGCAGGCAAAAAAAACGGCTAAGTATAAAAATAAAAAGGAAGAACTAATTTTAACAACACTCGGTCTTGCGGGAGAGACAGGCGAAGTTATAGAAAAAATAAAAAAATTGGGTCGTGATAAAGACTATGTACTTGATGACGAGTATTTATTATCTATTAAGAAAGAGCTTGGCGATGTTTTATGGTATATTTCAAACTTAAGTAATAATCTTGGAATAACGCTTGAAGATGTTGCTATTACTAATTTAGAGAAACTAAAAAAAAGACATGAAGATGGAACTATTAATGGTGAAGGAGACGAGCGATAAATAGCTAACTAATGCTAACCAAATTAAGTACAAAAAGATCATGCTCAGTGTTTATATAAAAGGCTTATTAATTGGCATTGCCAACATTATACCTGGAGTCTCAGGTGGAACATTAGCATTAATACTAGGAATTTACTATAAAATAATATATTCGTGTTCGAGTCTCATAAAAGTAAGGGATAGCAAAAATATAACTTTTCTTGCCACACTTTCCCTTGGAATACTAACCTCAATAATAATACTTTCAAAAGTACTTAAAAGCTATATATTAGATGGAGGAATAAGAGAAGCATGCTTAACCATGTTTTTCATAGGATTAATTATAGGAAGCATATTTAACATAAAAAAAGAAATTAAAATAAAAGAAATAACTAATAAAGATAACAACACTATGAAATATTACTTATTCCTAATCGGATTTCTTTCTATACTCTCTCTTTTGTTCATAAGAAGCTACAACTTATCGTTTGATATATCCAAGTATCAAGACACAAAATCAATAGAGTACTACCTATTAATTACTAGCTCAGGGCTAATAAGCGGATCTGCTATGATTCTACCAGGAATATCAGGTTCACTACTATTGCTAAGCCTTGGGACTTACAAAGAAATCATAAGTATTGTATCTCATCTTGACATAAAGCTATGTATAATATTCGGTATATCCACAATAATAGGAACAGGAATTACAATACTGATAATTAAAAAAACCATAGATAAACACCTAGTTAAATTTCTTTATTTATCTAGTGGCTTAATTTCAGGTTCAATTCTACAAATGTTATTTAGTATAACAAATCTTAACTTAAAACCATCTCTAATATTCCTAATAGGCTCATTCATTCTATTCATCGCAGGATTACAAATAAGTAAAATGCTTGAGAACATAAAAGGCAATTAAAAAGTTCTTTATACCGAAGACCGGACTTGAACCGGTACGGAGTTTCCTCCTCAGGATTTTAAGTCCTGTGTGTCTACCACTTCCACCACTTCGGCATTGTTAGTAATAATATAATAATCAAATTATGATGTCAATAACTAAATATTTGAAAAGTTTACTTAATAACAATGTTTTTCGGAAAATTGTCCAAATAAAATTCATCATTTAAATAGCTTAAAAGAACATATAATAAAGAATGAAGAGATATTTGAGCTATAAAATTAGAATAAATTCTATAATTAACATTGTTAATTATACTCATTGGATTAATTGAATCTTGAAGCAAAATAAAAAACCCTTTTCTAACGATTACATTCAAAATAATAAGTTCTGCTTTATCCAAGATAAAAATCAAATTTTCATATTGAGAATTTAAATATGCTACCTGGTCATCAACAATAGAAATATCTAAATTATTACTTATTTCATCATTAAAATTAAAAATAACAATTCCATAATGGCTCCCTTTAAACTTAAAATCAATAACAATACCTAGTCTTTGCTCATAGAACCCTTCAACAAAGCTTAAAATCTTAATCTTAACCGATTCTTTAGCAAGAACACCAATGGAATAGTTCTTGTTTTGACCAATAAAATATGAATTCTTAAAACTCCCAAATGAAACCCTATTATTAACTAAATCCAACTCCTCTTGACTATTTAAGTTCTTAATAATCACCAAATCAAAATCTGACAAAAAAACATTGTAAGCCACATCTAATAATGAATTTAGAGAAGCAAAATTTTGATTTAAATTACCAACACTAAACTCTAAAATGCTAAACTCTGTTTTTGGTGAACTACAAGATAGAATTAAAAGACTAAGAAATAAATTTTTCAAGCTCAAGTCTAGTTTCAACAATCTTAAAGACAAGGCCATATTTCATTGCATCTTTACTATTTAACCAAAAATCTCTATCCGTGTCCTTTTCTACCTTAGAAAGCTTCTGCCCTGTTTCTTTTGCAATAATATTATTAAGTTCTCTCTTAATTTTATTAAGTTCATTTGTATAAATCTCAATATCAGTAGCAACTCCCTTAAAACCACTTAAAGGTTGATGTAATAGATATCTTGCACGAGGCAAAGAAAATCTACTCTTTGAATCTGCTGCTAAGAATATCAAAGCACCCGCACTAGCCACAAGTCCAACTCCAATTGTAAAAACCTTAGGTTTCACAAATCGTATCATATTAAAAATAGCAAACCCAGCATCAATATCACCACCCTCCGAATCAATATAAACAAGTATAGGTTTCGTATCATCTGACGCTTCCAAAAATAATATCTTTTCCTGAAATAACTTTGAAGTATCCTTATTAATCTCCCCTGTAATAACTATTGCTCTACTTTTTAATGCAAACTCCAATGATTGATTTATTTCTGTTTGCTTTATATCTTTACAGTCCATATTTTTACCTTTTCAACAAATATAATGATACATATTATAATTAAAAACAAAAGGTTTTTAAATGCCCAAAACATCAAAAAATTATTCAAAAACTATACTAATCACGATAGTAAGAGCAATAAATTTTTTAATCAAGTCAAAATTTATTATAGGAGAAGTAATCTTAATTGACGGAGGTCAACGATTAAAAAGGGGTATTATTAATGGAATTTGAATTTGCAGTCATTGGAGGCGGTATTGCTGGAAGTACTTTAACTTATGAGCTACTTAAGAGAAAAAAAAGCGTGATTTTATTTGATAATGAAGATGAAAAGGCGACAACTGTAGCAGGAGGTCTTATCAATCCTATTATGGGAAGAAAAATGAACCTTGCTTGGAGAGAACCTGAAATTTTCAAGTTCGCAATTCAATACTATAAAGACATTGAAAAAAATATTAACTGTAGTTTTTTAGAAGAAAAGCCTATTTTTAGGCCATTTACTACAAAAACACAGAAAGAAGAACTTATTTTAAAAATAAAAAAGGACAAAACTATACAAAACTTCATATTATCAATTATCAATGAAAAAATTCACGATTGTTCCATTGATAATGATGGAGGCATGCTAATCAAGGGAGCCGTCATTAATACAAATTTGTATATAGAAATCCTTAGAAAATACTTCATAAAAAACAATGCATATATCAAAGCAGAAATCAATGAAGAGGCAATTCAAATAAATGACCAATCATTTCAAATCAATGCATTTAAATTTAAAAAATTAATATTTACAAGAGGGTATAAAGAAACAACTACAAATCTCTTCTCATATCTCCCATTCAAACCAGCAAAAGGAGAAATTCTTATATTAGAGATCAAAGGATTAAATCTTAGAGAAGTTTACAACAGACATGTCTCATTAATACCCTTACAAGATAATAAATTCTATCTTGGTGGAACTTATGAATGGGAAAATTTAGACACAAGTACAAATGAATGGGCAAAAGAGGAACTTATACACAAACTTAAAAAAATTACAAACCTAAGTTACAAAATCATCCAACACAAAGCGCACATAAGACCCTCTACTCTTGATAGAGAACCTTTCCTTGGAGAACATCCAAAATACAAAAATATATTCATATTAAATGGACTAGGAACAAGAGGTATATCAATGACACCATATTTATCTCAAAGTATTTTAAATTATATTGAAAGGAAAATTAGTCTTCCAAGTTATTATGACATTAGCAGATACTCAAGATTCTATCAAGAAACAAATAATTTTATTTGCAATATATCTAAATTTAGAAAAAAATAATATAATGTGTAAATGCAAAATAGTGTCTGCTTATGTTTTAATGAGATAAATATTTTCACTAAAATATCAAGGAGCATTTACTATTAAAATCAAAAATAGAAAGGAAATCCAAAATACCAATGTAGTTTACTCGTTTATTCTTAAAATAAAACTTCACTCTTATTTTTATTCATTAAAGACAAAAAAAAAGAATTGGGAGAGTATTTTTGAGTTTTAATATTAATATTCTTGGTACAGGGGGTACAAGACCACTACATAACAGATATTTAACTTCTGTTTTAGTAGAATACTATGGAGACAATTTTCTCTTTGATTGTGGAGAGGCTACTCAAATGTCTCTTAGGAAACAAAAAATATCATGGCAAAAAATCAAAGTCATATGCATCACACACTTACACGCCGACCACATTACAGGTTTACTTGGGATAGTAATGCTTATGGCACAAAGTGGAGAAACAAGAAAAGAGCCCCTCACTATCATAGGGCCCATTGGAATTAAAAGGTATTTAGAAACAAATATTGAACTTTTGAAAGTACATAAAAATTACGAAATAATCTATAAAGAAATAATAATTAATAAAACAGATGAGATTTTATATGAAGATAAAAGAAAAAGAATTGAATATAGAAAACTAAGACATTCTGTAGATTGTGTCGGATATCTATTTATAGAAAAAGATAAGCCTGGGAAATTTGATAACCAAAAAGCAGAAATTCTTAATATCCCAAAAGAACATATTAGAAAAAAACTACAAGATGGCCATGAGGTAATCCTTAATGAAAGGAAAATATTACCCTCCGAGGTTTTAGGGGAACCTCAAAAGGGATTAAAATTTGCATACATTACAGATACAGGCTATTTTGAAGATTTAATCACACATATTAAAAACTTTAATTTAATTATAATTGAGAGTACATTTAAAAATGAATTAAAAAAGGAAGCTGAAAAGAAATTGCATTTAACGGCACAATCAGCAGCATTGATTGCAAAAAGAGCAGGGGTTAGTCAAACAGGCCTCATTCATTTTAGTGAAAGATACACGCTAAATAAAGACTTGTGTGAATTACTAAATGAAGCAAAGCAAGAATATCCAAATGGAGAAATATTTTTAACAAAAGACGGAATGAGGCTTGAGGCAGATAAAAATAAATTTATTATAAAATATTAGTATCTAAGGAGAAGTATATGATAAATGTAAAAAATGTCACTAAAACATATGGTTCATTTACAGCTCTCTTTAATGTTAGCTTTAAAGTTAACGAAGGAGAAGTACTTGGCATACTTGGTCCAAATGGAGCAGGAAAATCTACATTAATCAAAATTTTAACATCATTTCACTACCCCAACAAGGGGAATGTAAAAATTTTTGAAAAAGATATCACAGAAAATCCAACAGAAATACTGCAAAATGTAGGATACTTACCTGAAAAACTAGCTCTTTATCCTGAATTATCTGTCAATGAATATTTAAATTTTATCTCAGAAATAAAAGGCGTTCAAAATCCCAAAAAAGAAATAGACAAAGCAATAAGTATTTTTAAACTCGAAAGCGTGAAGAATAAATTAATATCTAATTTATCAAAAGGATTCAAACAAAGAGTAGGAATAGCTGGAGCTTTATTAAATAATCCCAAGCTTGTAATCCTTGATGAACCCACAAATGGACTTGACCCAAATCAAATTATAGAAT
This sequence comes from Borrelia turcica IST7, assembly GCF_003606285.1. Taxonomy (NCBI): domain Bacteria; kingdom Pseudomonadati; phylum Spirochaetota; class Spirochaetia; order Spirochaetales; family Borreliaceae; genus Borrelia; species Borrelia turcica. The sequence goes on along the minus strand of NZ_CP028884.1, from coordinate 825,971 downwards.
TCAAAGAATTCTTAAAAGAACTGGAAAAAACTAGCACAATACTCTTCTCTTCTCATATTTTAAGCGAAGTCGAGTCAATTTGTAAGAGAATAATCATTATTAACAATGGAGAGATTATTGCTGACGATACTAAGGAAAATATAGCTAAAAACAGACTTAAAGAAACTGAGCTAGATCTAATTGTCTACAAAGATCCTGGAATAAATAAAGAACATTTTATCAATAATGATATATTTACATTAGTAAAAACAGAAGAAAATGAAAACGAAATCAATATTTCATTAAAACTTGCAGCTGATAAAACGGAAAAAGAACTCTTTAATTATGTTGTAAGTAAAGGTATAGTATTAAAAGCAATGATACCAAAACATGAAAGTTTAGAAAAAATATTTAGTAAACTAACAAAGGAGAGAAAATAATGAAAATAAACTTAAGGCAATCTCTAGCTTTGTCAAAAAAAGAATTAAAAGTTTTATTCGGTACACCAACAGCATATGTTGTAATCTTATTTTTTCTATTGTTTGTAAACTTTTCTTTCATTTTTTTCTCCGGATTTTTCATTAAAGATAATGCCTCATTAATGTCTTATTTCTCATCAATGCCAATTGTTTTAATGTTCGTCTTACCAGCACTTAGTATGGGAGTTTTTTCAGAAGAACACAAAACAGGAAGCATTGAATTACTCTATGCACTGCCAATAAGTCCACAAGAAATAGTAGTTGGAAAATTCATTACACTTAAAATATTTACATTAATACTTTTCGCTCTCACATTACCTCTTACAATAATGACAATTTTTATGGGCGAATTTGACCTTGGAATAGTATTTCTTCAATATTTAGGAATAATTCTTTATTCTTATTCCGTTCTTAGTATGGGAGTATTCATATCTTCTATTACTAAAAGTCAAATAGTATCCTACATATTAACCGTGTTCATTCTAATATTAATAATATTTTCAGGAAAACTAATAATGATATTTGGAAAAGAAAACATACTTGGAGAAATACTCAACTTTATCTCAATTGCTAACCACTTTAGTTACTTTAATATGGGAATACTAAACCTATCTGATCTTATTTACTTCATTACATTTTCAGTTACATTCCTCATATTAAGTTCATATAGCATAAGATTAAAAAAATGGAGATAATTATTTATGAGAAGCAAACATAACGAGATTCTAAATTTAATTTTAAACCTTGCAATAATATTGCTAATTCTTTGTAACATATCTATTTTCGTTTTCAAAATAGATTTTACTAAAAATAAAGCTTTCACAATTTCTTCAGTTACAAAAGATTTATTTTCAAATGCAAATGAAAAAATATATATTACTTACTATAACTCTTCAAGTCTTGGCAATTATTTTGCATTTCCAGAACAAATAAAAAATTTCCTAACAAGTTTTTCTGATGCCTCAAATGGACAAGTAATTTACAGAGAAATAGATGCTGATAAAGTATCTTCTCCCCTAGAACAAATTGGAATTCCATCTCAACAAATTGACCTTAGAGACATCAATCAACTCTCCATACTTAAAATCTATTCAGGAATTGAAATAATTTATGAAGGAAAACGAGAGGTACTTCCTATCGTAACTGAGATTGGAAATTTAGAATATGAACTTGCAAGTAGTCTAGATAAATTAATCAACAATACAAAAAAGGTCTTAGGACTTGTTTTTGGGGACGAAACATTAAAAGAAACACATAAAAGCTTCATAGAAATAATGAAGAAAGCTTTCAAAACCGATATTAAAGAAATAAACATCAACAAGGAACCATTAGAAGACATCAATGGTTTATTTATAATTGGTGCTAAAGAAATTAACAATGACTCACTTAAAAAAATTGATGAATTTATTGTAAACAACGGAAAAGTATTATTTGCTACAAGTAAAATAGATTATAATCCTCAAAATCCATACGCAACAGCTCCACTTAAATCTCCACTCTTTAATCTAATTGAAAGTTATGGAATTAAATATAATGAAAATATTATCCTTGATAAAAGAGCTCCAAATCTTTTCTTAGGAGGATACTTCCAAATTTATCACCCATGGATATTAATTGACAAAAGTAGCCTTATCGATCCAAAAAATCCTTTATTTAAAAATTTCTATGACGCTTTAATTCCTTGGAGTAATTCACTAGAACTTATAGAAAACAAAGAGAGTGAAATAAACTACTTACCTTTATTTGCAAGCTCTAAAGAATCTTGGCAAGTTAGCGATGAAAATATTTCAAGTATAGCGATGCACTCATTTGATGTTCCAAAAACCTTTGACAAAGAAGATACACAAAAAATTCTAGGATATTATGTGGAAGGACAAATTAAAAGTTTATATAATGACAAAAAATCCGAAAATTCAAAAATAATTTTTCTAGGTTCAAGTATGATATTTAGTGATTATATGTACAATGGATCACCTTCAAATTTTGAACTTGCTGGACGAATTTCAGATTATTTAATGCAAAAGGAAGCATTTTTTAGCATTAAATCAAGAGAAGTACGCTCTAAGCTAAAATTTGTAAATTCTTCACAAGAAATGCTAAATGCAAAATTTTTATTAATACTCATAAATTTAATCTTATTGCCAATAGCAATAATAATATTTGGACTTATCAGATTTACCCAAAAAAGAAGAATCAACTAATAAAGGAGATTTTATGGAGAATAAAGGCATATTGTTAGAAAAAAAAGAATACATAAAAATAATAATAATTGTTATGTTACTTACCACATTTTTATTAGGGATAATATTTTCAAATAAAAATCAAACTATAAGGCTTTTGGAAGAAAAATTATTTGAACTTGATTTTACTCAAATTGCAAAAATTGAGACAGAGCTTGAGGGAACTCTTACAAAAACAGAAAAAGGATGGGAGCTTAATTATAATGATATAAATATTCCAATTGATGAGAGAAGAGTAACTTCTATGATTAAAGCTCTAGAAAATTTGCAAAAAAATAAACTTGTAAGCAGAGACTCCAAAAAGCACAAAGAACTAGGGATCAAAGAAAAACCAGATTTTAAACTTTTTGACGATAAAAATAATTTGATAACAGAAATATTTATTGGAAATCCAGGAGAAGGAGATTCAAGATTATCTTATATAAAAAGAAGTGACGATAATGTGTATTTAACCAATAATATTTTCTTATCATACAAAGGCAATTCTTACAATACCTTTGCAAATACTAAACTTTTCAGAGAAAAAAACATAAATCTAGAAAGATTATCGCTAAAAGTACTTAGTAAGCCAAACAAAGATGAAGAAGATGCAATACAAAATAATTACAATATAACTAGAAAAGACGGTCTTTATTTTTTCAACGAAGAGCTTTTAAAACAAGAAAAACCCTTGCAAATTATCAAAGAATTCACAACAGATGGATTTGAAATAAATAAAACTAAAATCAACGAATATAAGCTTCAATACAATATTGAAGTCATATGGAATAATAAAAGTGTAAACAACATTGATGTTTACTTTAGCAAAAATGAAAAAGATAGAGATATTCTACTTAAAAAAGATAAAGAAGACTATTACTACATCACTAACAAATGGGCTTTCTTTGATGTATTTAATTTAGAAAAAAATATAAAAATAAACGATACTCACTCTAGTGAAGATCATGCACACGAGGCACATGATCATCCTCACCCACATCATCACGATGATCATGACCATCACCATTAGTATTTCGATGTATGCAATATAAGACAAAAATAGAAAAATGCAGATAAAAAAGAGACATTAAAACAAGATAAGAATTTAAAACATATAATATCCTGTTCTTTGGCAGGATATTATAATACACAACTAAACTAATTACATCATTGCTCAATTCAAAATTAACCTTAAATTTCTTTATAAAAACACTACTCTTTAAAAGAACTGGATCTAATCTATCTGAGAATTTATAAATCAAATCATCTTTTGTTTTATAAACTAAAATCCCATTAACTGATGAGAGTAAATAATAAGAGCTAACTAAATCATGTTCTCCTAAAGTTTTATCGAAATATTGTTCTAAATCTAAATCCTCAAAAAATTTTATATTATATGCTCTAACATTATCTATTAAATAAGTAAGGTCAAAATCAATCTGGCTTATAAACTTGCTAATAAAATAAAAAAAAGTTAAAAACAAAAATAAAACTGCAGTAATAAAAAATAAAAAATAGTACTTTATTAAACAAATAATTCTACTCTCTTACTAATAAACGCTTAATCTTCTGCAAAATCTCATACTCTCGCCTACTCTTAAAACTACTGCCCTTAGTACTAAATGCAAGGTCGCCTTCCAGTTTATCAATAAACTTAATTAAAACAGACCTCTCCTCATTACTCAATTCAATTTTACTCAAATACTCATTATCATCAAACTTATTTATCACCCTCTCAACTTCAGTAAAACTAAAACTAGATAAATCATCCCCCCCTAAACTGTCTTCCGTTTTTGTTTTAGAATGTAAATTCAATTCTTCACTATGCTCCAATCTCTCCTCTAAATTCTCTACTTGATTATTATACTCTAAGTTCTCTACTTGATTATTATAAAGGTTTTCTTCTTCAAAATCGTCAATACAATTCTGTAAATCTGAACAATTTAAATCCGTCTTTAAAACATCTTCAAAATCGTCAAGCTCTTTAAAATTAGAAGAAGCATCATCAATTTCCTGTTTTTGATCATAAACAGTTTCATCTTCTTTATTCAAAAATAAATCATAATCATTTATATCGTTATCAATTTCACCGGCAGAAACCTCATCAAAGTTAGCCAACTCCTGTTCTCTTCCTTCCTGCTCTTCTTTATTTAAAAGATTCAAACTTTCATCAGAAAATTCTACTTCATTAAAACTCTCATTTAAATAATAAGCAAGATTATCCAAATCACATTCCTCTTGTTTCTCAACAGCGTCCTCATGTGCAATTTTATTAGAAGAATCTCCTCCAAAACCAACACTATCAGAAGAAACAACCTTGCTATCTATATCCATACTAGAATTAAAATCACTCTCAGCAACATTAGATAACCCAAAAGAAGAAGTTTCGTCTATTAAATTCTCTTCTTTTTCAAAATCAAAATTAGTACCTAAGGATTCGCTATCTTCTGTGTCCTTTAGAGGAACTGTACTCCTATTATTACCTTCCTCTAAAGGTTCGTTATAAATGGTTTTATTATCTGACGCATTAAGCTCCATATTAGAAAGTTCTTCAACAAAGCTATCTTTATTCAAGCCATCATCTAAATCATTATCATATAAAGTTTCTTTACCATCCTTTGAAATGTCATTCAATCCTTCAAGTAAAGCATCCAACTCTTCCTGATCAATTGCAATATTTGGCAAACTATTTTCTTTTCTTAAAGAGAATTCACCAAACTCATTCTCCAATTTAGTATTAGCATGATTGAAAGAAGGTATATTTTCAGAAGTTCTTAAATTAGGTTTATCAAGTTCCTGAGAAGAATCCAAACTATGACGTATCCCCTCCTCAACTCTTGAAATACGATCATCAACCTCTCTTAAATAATTAACTAACTCACCATGTCTTTTTTTTAAAGAATCATCTAATTTTAATAATTTTTCATCTAAAAGCTCTTTAATCTCATCAGAATGTAGCCCAACACTACTGCCAGAAACCGAAGAATGTAAAAATATACGGTCCATATCAAAATCAACTTCTCTAGGACCTTCCTTGATAAAAAAAGTACTCTTATAATCTGACATATTTAAATCTATTCTCCAAACCTAATTAACAAAGATTAGGCTTACTTAAAAGTCTATACACTTGTAAATATAATATATTAAGAATATAATTACAAGGCAATATGTTTTTGATAAAAAAAATTATATTGTCAATTTATGTAGGTCTAATAAGTTATTTCATAATCACTCCAATATTTGGAGAGAGAGGTATTGTTAACTACAAAGAATTGCATAATAATTTAATCTTAATGAAAAATCATATCGAAACATTAAAAGAAACACAGAAAACGTTAAAAACAAGGTACATTAATCTACAAATATCTAAACCTGCAATCTTAAGAGAAGCAAGTAAAATTGGATACTATCCTAAAAATTCCATAATAATAAAAAATCCAGATGATAATGAAAACTACAACCAAGGAAAGATTCTACATTTACAAAACACATCCAAAAATAACAACATAGATAAAAATTTTTACTTAATCTCAATAGTGATATCTCTAATTTTTTATTTTGTATTAAGTTATTTGGAGACACTTAAAATTCTTAACAAAGGAAGGTAAGTTTTATAGCTACATTTATTTTAAAAAATATATTCCTTACATTAATAAACATTATTATATCAACATTTTTTTGTGCATCATTGTTAAACACATTCTCAAATAACAATTCCAATATTCCATTTATTCAAAAAAATGTATTTAAAGAATACCTAGAATACATTGGATTACTTAAAAGTATTGAAAGTTATAAACTAGTATATGATTTTGACCCTAATATGCCTCTAAGTAAAAATTATTTTGCTAAACACATTGCAGGCAATTCATACATAGTATACAAAATAAAGTATAAGGGATTAATATGGGGAACGCCTTCCTACTCACCACTCACAAAAGGAAAGTCAACAATGACAGTAATTTTCAATAAAATAAAAAATACATTGAAAATATCAGTCCCAGGTATCATACTTGCTTACGTAATTTCAATCTCTTTTATTATCGCTTGGACTTTATTTGTAAAAAATAAAAGCATAGATAACACTCTAGATTATATAATGTTGTTTCTAAACTCACTACCAAGAAATCTTACTGTAATGTTACTAATTTCTTCTCTCTATTATCTTAACATAAATCCAAAAAATTCAATAATAGGTGGGTTTGGATGGTTTTTTTCATTTTTCCTATTTAATGCCGTCATTTTCAAACAAGCCCTACACAAAAATCTGTCCGCTTGTTACATAACAACTGCAAAATCAAAAGGACTTAAAAGAATAAAGATAATACTAGGTCATGCATTAACGCCCTCATTAATCCCAATAATTACAAATCTTAGATCTACTCTTGCAACAGCTTTCTTTGGTACATCTATAATTGAAAAAATGTTTGGAATTGATGGAATAGGCTCTTTAACAATCAATGCCATCAAAAATAATGATTATATTATTTATAAAGACTTAATATTCGTTGGTGTTTTGATTATGCTTATAGCAAACTTAATAAGTGACATATTAATATATAAAATTAACCCTTATAAAGGAGTCCTATAATAATGGAAAAATTTAAAAAATTATACCTTATATTACTAGGAATCTTCATTTTAATCTTAATAACACTCCCCTTTTTAATTAACGAAACTTCAAAATTTGCAATATACAGAAAAGATCCAAATAAAATATACACTGAATCAACAAATAAACTTCCTCAACTACCTACTGTTAACAATCCTCTAGGGACGGATAAAATGGGAAGAGATATAATGGCAAGACTAATACTTGCAACTAGAAACTCTATTTTACTTTCATTTAGCTACGCAACAATTTCTGCATTAATTGGAATTTTTATAGGAATAATAATTGGAAGCTTTAAATTTAAAACTTGCATGTTAATATCTAAATTAATAGAATCACTACAAACATTACCATTTTCTTACATATTAATCTTAATTTTCTACTATTTTTCAAAACAAAAAAATTATAATATCTTAGAAGTCGCAATCACTCTAGCTCTAATACACGGATGGATTCCATTCTCATTTGCAACAAGGAATAGCACCTTAATAATAAAAAACCTTGATTATGTTAAAGCAAGTCAAACCATGGGCTCAAGTAAGCTTAGACTAACAATATACCACATATTCCCAGAAATTTTTTCATCAATATCATCAATAATTCCTCTACAAATATCAAAAAGCCTAACCACATTTGAGGTAGTAAACTATTTACAACAAGAAGATAGAAGATTTTATCCAAGCCTTGGAGAACTTTTAAGCTACATGGAAATGGGAAGAGAATATTTTTGGGTATGGGGAAAACCTCTGTTCATATTAATATCAATTAATATAATACTAGCTTCAATAAGCTTAAAACTTAAAAAACACATTAAATATTTTATTTCATCTTAAAATTAAATAAGCCTTGGTGCAAATTTTTCTAAGAAACAATTCTTGCAATCTTTACTACGAGATGTACAAATGTCTCTACCGTGCCTGTTGATAGCCATAGAAAACCTATATTGTTTCTCAGAAGGTATTTTGTTCTTTAAATCTAACTCAATTTTCAAAGGCGTTTTCTCCAGGGTAATTCCATGTCTAATGACAACCCTGCTAAAATGAGTATCTACAATTATCGCAGGCTTATTATAAACAACGCCAAGAATAACATTAGCTGTCTTTCTACCTACTCCTGGAAGAGATATAAGATCTAAAATATTATCCGGAATAATACCTTTGAAATTTTTTAAAAGCATACGTGCACAGTTTATGATATTCTTAGATTTATTTGCATAAAACCCCAATCTATAAATCAATTTCTGCACCTCAATTAAATTTGCACTAGCTAAACTTTCAAAATCCCCATACCTTTTAAAAAGATTAGGTGCAATTTTATTAACCATATTATCAGTTGTTCTTGCGCTCAAAATCACCATTATTAAAAGTTCATAATTATTTTTAAAATTTAAAAAAGGCTTAACATCCGGATATCTAGATAAAGCTTCATTTACAATTAAATCAATATCAAGCATAAGAAAATTATAAAACATACAAAATATTAAGCAATAAATATTTTATTGACAAGGTTTTTTTAACATGATATACTCAATTTTAGTTCTAAAAGCGCTAATAGCTCAATTGGATAGAGCAACAGACTTCTAATCTGTAGGTTTTAGGTTCGAGTCCTAATTGGCGCGTATTATCGGGACGTGGCCTAGTGGCTAAGGCACCTGCTTTGGGAGCAGGGGATCGTGAGTTCGAATCCCACCGTCCCGATTTTCATATAAATCAAGTGAGTGATTATTAGTTCTTCTCCATTTTTATTTTAAAAATAAAAATATATAAAGCTTAAGATACCTTTTTTAAAGTTTTTAAATCTAGAGTAATAACCTTTTTAGATGCATCTTGTAAATAAACATACTCGTCACTAACAGTAAAGCTTGTAAATGGCAAAACTTCATCCTCTGAGAGAATAAAATCACTCAAATCTTTTGAAGAAAATTTTGCTAATTTCCAAACATTATTATCTTTAACGACTACTAAAATCATTTTTGCATCAACAAAAAGAGAAGAATCTCTACTTAATTCAAACTGTGATTCAGATTCAACTTTTAAATTTTCTACTTTATTAAGTAGTTGAAGCTTTGCAATCCCTGAACAGAGTTTTATGGCCACCAAGTCATCTGCCCTCTCATAAACACCATATCGTCTAATTCCATATTGAGAAGTCTCTTCCAATTTATTTCCATCGGAATCAATAAACTGCAACACTCCCAAATTAGTACTTGGATTAAGAACTTCTAAAAAAACAGATTTACTCTTACTACTCTCAACAGATGCTTTATCTCCTGCAGCCTGTTCTCCAGGCTGCATTTTAGAATTTAGTGTTTGTGTATCCGATACTGAAACATCAGTATTATCATCTTTTTTACTATTATCCAAATTAAGTTTTTTCTCAACATCATCCCCTGCTTTCCCAATCTGTTCATCCAACTCTTTCTTCTCATCTACTTTATCTGAACTTATTTCCCCTGGTTTTGGTAAATTCTTATCCTTATTCTCTTCATCAACATTTTCTTGTAATTTCTCCTTTACCATATCCCTTTGTGTACCTAACTTATCTTGAGAATCCTTAAGTTCATTTCCCTTCTTCTCCAAAACATCTCTCTCACTTCTCTTTTCTTCTATCTGCTTCTGTATCTCCCCCTTCTCTTCCTCATTAGTAGATTTCTCTAACTGCTCCCTTAAATCCTCTATAGTTTCATTCAACTCTTCCTTCTCATCTACTTTAGGTGAACTTATCTCCCCTGGTTTTGGTAAATTCTTATCCTTATTCTCTTCATCAATATTTTCTTGTAATTTCTCCTTTACCATATCCCTTTGTGTATCTAACTTATCTTGACTTTTATCTAATTTCTCCTGAGAATCCTTAAGTTCATTTCCCTTCTTCTCCAAAACATCTCTCTCACTTCTCTTTTCTTCTATCTGCTTCTGTATCTCCCCCTTCTCTTCCTCATTAGTAGATTTCTCTAACTGCTCCCTTAAATCCTCTATAGTTTCATCCAACTCTTCCTCAATACTCTTTAAAGTATCGGTCTCAGCATCAACCTTCTCTTGATCTATATCATGAACTTCATCCTGAACATCCGTAATATCTCTTGCAAAATCCGTCCCACCACTTTCATTCTCATTTAAAAGAGATGCTATTACCTTGTCTGTGACTATCCTATCAAGATCAACATCTGATTCAATACTTCCTGATAAAATATCTCTCCTAAGAGGAATAAAAATACGAGTCTTTCCAGCCCACTGACTATAAACTCTTGAAAGTCCAATATTATCTTTAGTTGCATCTTTAAGCGCAGGCTGAATATAGCTCTCACTGTAATAGTCCAAATCTCCTCGATAAACAGCATTGTATATCGTAATAGCTTTAGCTAGTAATTCTGCACTATCTCGACTGTAACTAAAAACTCCCATCAAATATCCCATAAGTATTCTTCTAAGGTTTAAAATACTATCAAGAGCAGACCTATCACCAATAAGAAAAACATCAGAACTGCTCTTCTCGTCTTTCTCGTCAACATACCTATTAACATAATATTTGTTGTAATAATTAGATTTATTATTAGTTAAATTTCTAGCTAAAAATTCACCAATCCCTACTATCTGTTCATATGTATTCGTACTATCATAAGAACCCCGATAATTCACAAATTCAAGGTCCATATCAACAAAATCTTTTAATCTCTGCTTATCAATTTCTCTAGCATGAAGAGTAAAAAAATTTAAGAAAATAAAGAAAGAAATAAATATCACCCATATTCTATTCATAACAAAAATTCTCCTATAGTTAATTATATTCCTATTATTAACTAAATAAGAATAAATTTAAACCTAAATTTTAACATAACAAGTACTATTTAAAATCAAAACTTCAAACTTATCAAAAAATAGTTTAAAGAACAGCAATAATTTCATTAATATGTTTATTAATTTTCTCAGAAAAATTTTGCCTTTTTATAAACTTCAATAAAGTCAAACATTTATCCCTATATACTTTAAGTGTGTCTTCTGTAGAGTTTAAAATTATTTTTCGCAAATTTAAAAGAACAGCATATGCTATGTCTAAATTTCCTTGATAATTTAATATGACATACTGCATATAACTATACACAAGACCATCCTGCCCATGATAATACTCAAACTTAGCAACATTTTTAACTAATTCAATTATATTACTGATATCCTTTTCTTTAATTGCCATATTTATAAAACTCTTAATTGAAGATTCATCATTAACATACATAAAATACTTATAAAGCTCTCCCCTTTGTGCTATTCTATCAACTCCATCCTTAGGGGAAAGCCAATTATTAAAAGCTTTTTTATATAAATCTAAATATTTCTTTGGGAGATTGCCATACCTGATAGCCAGAGAATCTAGCGTATTTATAAATTTATTATAAGCACTCCTACTATATTCAGCATTTAACATTTCATCAAGAGACAAATAAATTTCCTCATAATCTACTAAAGACCTTTCCCTGTAATCTATTCTATTTTGATGATATCTATTACCTAATGGATGATTCCAAATTTTAACATCAAGTTCATCTTTATATTCATAATAATAAGTAGTTACTATCCAATTAAGCCCACCTGTAGCAATTACTCCAAAATTAGCACTAAGCCCAGATACTTCTTTCATATTATCATATCTATCAACTGGCTCGAAATATTCATTAAGAGATAAAGCCCCATTAGGTTTTATCGCAATAAAAAGATTTTGATTATTATAAAGGATAGCCTCTTTTACATTAAATCCTAAATGCTTAGTGAATCTAATCTCAAGATTTCTACTTAAATTAAATAAAACTCCAACATTAGATACTGCAACATACTCCCCGTTAAATTTTTCAAACAAAAAATTAATAGGATGATCTAGAGTAAGAGCGCCTAAAACCTCCCCTGCATCACTATCATAAATAACAATATCACCAGATTGATGTCCTACAATAATCTCACTATTAGTATTTATCATAAATACATTGGGATAAGATATAAGAGGAACACTCCATAGGCTTTTCCCTAAAGAACTGAAAGAAAACATTGTACAATTTTCATTTGCAATATAAAAATTACCATTCTCAAGAACAACAGCAGAAGTTGCTGCTTTTCCTTCTATATTTACCTCAAAAATTTTATGACCATCACTAAGTCTTAGTGCAACAACTCTTGAATCACTCTGAGGAATTAAAATATAGCCATTACCTATTGAGGGAGCTTTTATAGGAGAAGAGCTTAGTCTATATTTCCAAGCAAGTCGCCCCCTTCTAATCTTTTGAACTTCATTACGAACTGTAATAACATAATATCCATTATCAAAATCCTTTAAGAGAAAGGGATAAGGAGTTCTATCTATTCTATAAGAATACTTTTTCTCCAAAGACATATTATAAGTTAAAAGCCACTTATCTTTGGTCAATACTGTAATCGTATTACGCCTTTCATCTAAAATAGGACTGCCTATTATTTTTCCTGTTAAAGCTCTCTGAAAATAAAGATCAACGTCTGCTGAAAGAGAAAAATAAGAAATAAAAAACACAAAGACATAAAAATTCTTAATCAAAATTATAAATATCCTAAAACAATCAACCCCTATTAAAGTGTTAAACTAGACTGCCCCCCATAAAGCTCATTTCTCATCTCTCTAACTTTAAAGTCATCAACATATTCTGAAAAAGTCATGTAACGATCAATGATCCCATTTGGTGTAAATTCAATAATTCTATTAGCAATAGTGTCAATAAACTGATGGTCATGAGATGTAAACAAAACAACTCCTTTAAATTCCTGAAGTCCCGTGTTTAGGGATGTAATAGCTTCAAGATCTAAATGATTGGTTGGCTGGTCTAACAATAATACATTAGCTCCACTAAGCATTATCTTTGAAAGCATACACCTAACCTTCTCGCCCCCTGAGAGAACACTAACTTTCTTTAAAGCTTCATCTTGACTAAAAAGCATTCTTCCTAAAAATCCTCTAATATAAGTTTCATCTTGCTCCTTTGAATACTGTCTTAACCAATCTACCAAACTTAAATCTAAATTAAAATATTTTTCATTGTCTCTATTAAAATAGGCAAACTTAACCGTAGAACCCCACTCATAATGTCCTTTATAATTTCTATCTTCATTAGTAATTATGTCAAAAAGAAAACTTGCTGAAATTGGACTACCTAAAAACACAACCTTTTGACCAGGCTCCACTACAATGCTAAACTTATTTAGAATATGCTGTCCTTCAAATTCTCTAGTTAAATTCTTAACTGTAAGAACATTTTTCCCAAGCTCTCTTTCGCTCTTAAAGTTAACATAAGGAAATTTTCTAGAAGAAGGCTTTAAATCTTCAATTTTAATCTTATCAATTAACTTTTTTCTTGAAGTCGCTTGCCTAGACTTTGACGCGTTACTTGAAAACCTTTGAATAAAAGTTTTAAGTTCTGCAATTTTTTCTTCAGATCTTTTCTTAGCATCTTTTAATTGCTTATTCAAAATTTGACTAGTTTCATACCAAAAATCATAATTACCAAGATAAACTTGAATTTTTCCATAATCAATATCAACAATATGAGTACAAACTTGATTTAAAAAGTGTCTATCATGCGATACAACAATAACAGTATTTTCAAAGTCAATCAAAAATTCTTCCAACCACTTAATTGACTGAATATCAAGATTGTTAGTAGGCTCATCAAGAAGTAATATGTCAGGATCACCAAAAAGAGCTTGTGCTAATAAGACCCTTACTTTTAAAGCCCCCTCAATATCTCTCATTAAGCTACCATGGATTGATTCTTCTATCCCTAGTCCCTTAAGAAGCACTGCAGCCTCAGATTCAGCCTCATAACCTCCAAGTTCAGCAAATTCGGCCTCAAGCTCTCCAGCTCTAATGCCATCCTCATCACTAAAATCAGGCTTCTCGTAAATTTCATCCTTTTCCTTTTGAACAGCATAAAGCTTCTTATGCCCCATTATAACAGTATCAATTACCTTAAAATTATCATAAGCAAATTGATTTTGCTCAAGTACGGCCATTCTTTGATTTTTAGGAATAAAAACATCACCTTTACTAGCCTCAATAGTTCCTCCTAAAACTTTTAAAAAAGTACTCTTTCCTGCCCCATTAGCCCCAATGATTCCGTAACAATTTCCAGGAGCAAATTTAATATTAACATCTTTAAATAAAATTCTCTCTCCAAATGCAACTTCTAAATTACTTACTGTTATCAACCTATTTCCCCACCTAAACTTGTATTTTATTAAAAGAATTATCTTTAAAATTAGAATAAGTTTCAAGCATACTCTAAACATATTGACTTAATACTTCACTTTTTCGTAATATTATATTATCAAATCAAGGAGATGTTTTAAATGAAAAATATTAAACCTTTAGCTGATAGAGTTTTAATAAAGATAAAAGAAGCTGAGAGTAAAACAATCTCAGGATTATATATACCAGAGAATGCAAAAGAGAAAACAAATATTGGAACAGTTATAGCTATTGGCTCTAATAAGGAAGAAATTACTGTTAAGGTTGGGGATACTGTGCTTTATGAAAAGTATGCTGGAGCTGCTGTTAAGATTGAGGATAAGGAACACCTTATTTTAAAGGCAAAAGAGATTATAGCTATTATAGAAGAATAAACTGAGAAACTAAGTTTTTATCTTAGTTTCTCTTAAGACAAAATTTTAAGGCTTATTCAAAAAGCTATTGGTTAATTCATATTATTCTAATCAAACAATTCAAATTTAGGTATGATATTCTATTATATTATTCTTAAAAATGAAAATCTTTCACTTGGGATTTCTTTTAAATCCAAAATATTAGCTAATGAATAAATTAGTATTTAAAGATAAGACTCTATATTCAAATAAATTTGATGATATTTATTATCATCCACAATACGGACTCGAAGAAAGCACTTATGTATTCATTAAGGGTTGTGATCTAGACAAAGAGCTTTTACATTTAGAAACTGTAAATATTGCAGAATTGGGCTTTGGAACTGGACTTAACTTCATAGCACTTTTAAAACACTTAAAAGAAAACGATATTAAAACAAAGATTAATTACTATTCAATTGAAAAGTTTCCAGTAAGAAAAGAGAAAATAAAAGAAATATCAAAGTTTTTTAGCCAAGAATTAAATTATTTTCGGTCACTACTCAAAAATTACCCAAGTCTACCCAAAAAAAACATAAAGCTAAAAATAACAGACAAAGTTAATTTAAAAATATTAGTTGGAGACGCTAAGGAAAAAATTAAAGAGATTCCCAAGTATATAGACTATTGGTTCCTAGATGGATTTAATCCTAGCAAAAATCCCAGAATGTGGAGTAAGGAAATATTTACTTTAATTTCGCAAAAGAGCAAAGTAGGCACAAAACTTGCAACATTTTCTTCGTCCAAAATTGTAAAAGAAGGATTAAAACTTGCAAATTTTAATTATTCTAAAGTAAAAGGATTTAAGAATAAAAGACATATGATAAAATCGCAAAAGGATTAATTAATGAATTACCTAAATAAAAAATTTATTCAAAAAAAGGAAAACAATAAAGAACAAATTGAACTATTTCCATGCCTAGAGTGGAACACAAGCCCCTTAATAACAAGCTTTCAACAAAAATTCATGGAACCTACAGAATCTAGTCGTATATTTACTCAATATCATAGTCTATTAAGAGAACCTGAGCCCATCCCATTTAAATCTATAAGTAAACAATCCATTAGAAGGAAAGAAAGCAATAGATTACAATACAATCTATTGCCAAATCTAGAGTGGCAACTATGTCCTTTATGGCAACGCCTTTCTTCTTCAAGGAGAAATTCCTATTATCAAAAAGATTTTATAACAGAACCTAATCATGTACTTACTAAACATAATGGCATCCTATTAAAACAAGTTGAATCAAATTTAATTAGAGATGTAAAATCTAATCTTTTTAAAGATATATCAGAAACATCTTATTTTTATTACAATCAAGCGAAGAAAATTGCTGAAATTTACATAAGAAGTGGAATACAGATTCTTAGATTGTGGCTTGAATATATAATAATAAGATATTCTAAAATATTAAATCCAGAAATAAAACTTAATAAAAGCCTTTATAGCAACATAGAAATATTCCTATTTGAAATCAAACCTTACTTAACTACTGAAAATATAGATACTTTAAGAAATAGCATGCACTACATAAGAGATATAGGAAACGAGGCGTGTCATGTCAAGAATTGGCATGAAGAAGAATTTAATAGATATATATTTTCATCTTTATTAAATGAATGCGACAAAATAATGACAATAATATTTAACCATTTATCATATTCACCTAACAAATCCAAAACTATTCTCTTAAATTATTAATGTAATTACTAATTTTTAATATAAAAGAATCAAACTCTTCCAATTTCGATTTCTCTAGCTCAACAATCTCGTTAGGTGCATTTGACAAGAAATTTTGATTTTTAAGCTTCTCTAAAGTTGAAGATTTAAGTCTTTCATACTTCTCTAATTGCTTAGAAAGCCTTGATAGTTCTTTATCAGTATCTATTAAACCCTTAATGTCTGCAAAACTTTCAAAACCAACATTAGGTACGCCTATCATATTTTCATATTTCTCATTGTAAAATACGCAATCAAAGTTAATAAGTTTCTTTGCAATATGTTCATGATCCTTAAAATATCTCTCATATTTAAAAGAATTATCAAACTTTAAGGTAACATTCATCCGAATATTTGGTACTATATTAAATTCACTTCTAAGAGTTCTAATAGATATAATAAAATCTTTAAACGAATTAAAACTTTCAAATTCTTCCCTAAACTCTCCCATATTTGTAGTCTCAGGATAACTTTTCAAAGCTAATATACCATTTGAAGATGGAAGTTTGGAATAAATCTCTTCAGTAATAAAAGGTAGAAAAGGATGCATTAAAAGTAAAGATTTTTCAAGGAAAAAAATCAACTTACAAATAGTCATATTTTGAATATTATTATCTTTACTGTTCAAATTAATTTTACTAATTTCAATATACCAATCACAAAAATCATTCCAAAAGAATTCATATACTGCTTTTGTAGCCTCATTATACTTATAATTTTTAAACGCCCATTCTAGAGAAACAATAGTAGAATTTAAACTTGCAAGTAACCACTTATCAATATCGTCTAAATCTAATCTGTCTGACATAACCCTGCCATCTAAATTTGATAAAATGAATTTAGATGCATTAAATACTTTATTTACAAACTTAGCGCCAAACATAAAATCTTTAGTATCAATATTTAAATCCTGTCCCTGTACAGATAAAAACGAAACAGTAAAACGCAAAGCATCACTTCCGTATTCATTGATAATTTTAAGAGGATCTATTCCATTACCTAAAGATTTTGACATCTTTCTACCCTGTTTGTCTCTTAAAAGAGGTGTTATGTATATATCCCTAAACGGAACCTGACCTGTAAATTCAAGCCCTGCCATAACCATCCTTGCTACCCAAAAAAATATTATGTCATACGCAGTAATTAAAGTATTTGTAGGATAATAATTCTTAAAATCAAGGGTAGCCTCTGGCCATCCAAGCGAAGAAAATGGCCATAACCAAGAAGAAAACCAAGTATCAAGTACATCAGGATCTCTAGTAAAATGCCTATCTTTATACTTCTCACTTAATGAAGGGTCATGCTCACTAACAACAACATCTCCCGTCTTGATATCATACCAAGCAGGAATTCTGTGTCCCCAAACCAACTGTCTAGATATACACCAATCCCTAATATTTAATAACCAATGCTTATACGTATTCTCCCACTTTTTAGGATAAAATCTAATCTCATCATTTTCTAAAGCCTTTAAAGCATTACAAGCCAAAGGTTTCATTCTCACAAACCACTGATTTGACAAATAAGGTTCAATAACCTCTCCAGACCTATGACAATGCCCAACTTGATGTTTATGACTCTTAACATCTATTAATAACCCTTTATTCTTTAAATCTTTTTCTATCTTAGCTCTTGCATCTCTTACACTTAATCCCTGATATTCAACGGGAACATTTTCATTAAGTTTTGCATTCTTATTTAAGATATTTATTTTAGGGATATCATGCCTTTTTGAAATTTCAAAATCATTAGGATCATGTGCAGGCGTTATTTTTAAGGCACCACTACCAAATTCCATATCAACATAGCTATCCCCTATTATCTTAACCTTTCTATTTGCAATAGGAACTATAACCTCTCTACCAATCAGAGACTTATACCTATCATCAATAGGATTAACAGCAACAGCTACATCTCCAAACATAGTCTCAGGTCTAGTAGTTGCAACCTCAATAAAATTACCATCATCTAATAAATACTTAATAAAATAAATTTTCCCAACAATTTCTATATACTCAACTTCTTCGTCGCTAACAACGCTTCCAGTACCAGGATCAAGATTTACAAGATATTCCCCCTTATAAATCAACCCCTTATTATACAAATCAACAAATGCTTTATTAACAGCTCTACAAGCTTCCTCATCAAGAGTAAATCTCTCTCTTGAATGGTCATAAGAAGCTCCAAGCTTTTCTATCTGGCTAACAATTATTTCTCTATGCTTGTCCTTTAATTTAAAAATTTCATCAATAAATTCTTCACGAGTAAAATCATCTTTATTCTTTCCAAGCTCTTTAAGCTGTTTTTCAAAAACTGATTGAGTCGCAATCCCAGCATGGTCTGTTCCAAAAAGCCAAAGTGTATTATTCCCTTTCATTCTCTTGTAGCGAATAAGAATATCCTGCAAGGTAAAATTAAGAGCATGTCCCATATGAAGAATGCCTGTAACATTTGGAGGAGGAGCTACCATGCTAAATTTGTGTTTAAAGCTATCATTGGGACTAAAAACCCCATTATCTAGCCATTTCTTATAAATTCTATCTTCAAAAACCTTAGAATCATATTTTTCTGAAACCTTACTACTCATTACTTAACATAATCTCCCTAAAATCCACTCGACCTAGATTTTCAAAAAGCTCCTCATAATTAGTTGAACTCATAATATTATGAAAATATTCACTATTCCTCTCACTTTCATTAAAATAAATCTTGAAGTATTTCTTAAGTTTATTAAAATCCTTAGTAAGGCTCCAAGTAGAATGAAAATCTTTTATATGAAATTTTAATATATTTAATCTAAAATTTAAATTATTACTCAAAAAGTTAGGAGAATCTTTTTTAAATAAATTTAAATTCTTAAAAATTCCACGCCCAAACATTACTCCATCAATAGAATAATCTCTTATAATTTGAACTGCTTGTTCCAAACTTAAAATATCTCCATTCCCAATAATTAATGTAGAAGGATTTATTTTGTCTCTAAGTTTAACAACTTCATCAAACACATTAATATCTATGGCACCTTCACTTTGATTGATAGCAAGCCTTGGATGAATTGTCAGCATATCAATACCCAATTCCAGTAAAAATCCTAACCAATCCTCAACTTCAGAACAAAAAAATCCATGTCTTGTCTTTACGCTAAGAGGTAATCCAAATTTTAAACACGCCTCCTTACTAGCCATGACTATTTCATAAGCTAAGGTTTTATTTAAAATTAAAGCAGAACATACTCCCTTTTTAACTATCTTTTTCTTAGGACAACCCATATTAAGGTCAATTCCCCAAAATCCTAGTTTGCTTAAAATTTCTATGGCATTAAAAAAATCATCGGGATTCTTACCCCAAATTTGAGCAAACAAAGGGCGAGTCAATTCATCATTTCTTGTTAAAACATGTTGCATTGACTGTCTAGATCCCCTTACAAGCCCCGCAGCAGAAATAAACTCAGTAAAGTAAATATCAGGTCCCTCTTTTCCATTACCTATTAAATGAATCAAATTCCTAAAAACAGTATCTGTTACATCTTCCATCGGAGCTAAAATCATAACCGGACGACTAACATTGTTTAAAAAATTCATAAAATAAATATATAATAAGAAAACACCATGGTAAAGAAGGACACAGAATGAATTTCAAAGAAATCAATAAAAGAATAGATAAAGCATATGATTCAATCAAAGACAAGTCAGAATTTAAACCCAAAACAGCAATAATACTTGGCTCTGGACTTAGCGACTTAAATTCAATATGTGAACATGGTATTGAAATTCCTTATAGAGACATAAAAGAATTTCCAATATCAACTGTAGATGGACATAAGGGTACATTAAACATTAATAAAGACATAGCTATTTTTTCTGGAAGATTTCATTATTATGAAGGTTATCACCCTAAAGAAATAATAATGCCTATACTGCTTGCAAAAAAAATCGGAATTCAAAATTTAATCATTACAAATTCCTCAGGAGCAATTAATAGTCAATTTAAAATAAATGATCTTATTTTAATAAACAATCACATAAATTTTATGGGAATCAATCCCTTAATTGGAACAAATGATGACAACTTGGGAGCAAGATTTCAAGAACTAAATTCAATTTACAGTAATTCAAGTTTAGTGGAATTAACAAGAAACGTTTATAAGAATATTTTTAAGGAAAACATTAAAGAAGGTGTTTATCTTGCCGTTTCAGGTCCTTGCTATGAAACAACAGCCGAAATAAGCTTTTTTAAAACAATAGGTGCAGATTTAGTTGGTATGTCAACAGTACCTGAAGTAATTACAGCAGCGTATCTTAAAATGAATACAGTAGCAATTTCAAATGTCACAAACCTAGCATCAGGTATGCAAAAGGAACCTTTGAGTCACGAGGAAGTTAAGATAAATTCATCAAAAATATCTAAAGAATTCGAAAAATTAATAAAAGGAATTATCAATACAATTGAATTTAATTGATTACATACTAAAAAAAGCCGAACTAAATATCAAAGGATTTGTAAAAAGAGAACCACAGCTCAGAATGATAGAGAAGGTCAGTAAAGCCTTCGATAATGAAAATTTTCTAGTTATTGAAGCACCAACAGGGACTGGCAAAAGCCTTGCTTATTTAATCTCTGCTATTGATTTCATTCAAAAAACACAAGAAAAGGTCATAATCTCAACAGCCTCTATTAATCTTCAAGAACAACTAATTAAAAAAGATATTAAATCTTTAGAGAAAATCATTCCTTTTAAAATAAAGTTTGGACTCATTAAAGGAATGAGAAACTACCTATGTCTTCGTCGACTTGAAGAACTTGAAAGAAGTCTACTAATACATACATTTAATAAAAACAATCTGGAATCATTATTCCATTGGGCAAAAAATACACAAACTGGTGATAAAGACGAACTTAATTTTGTAGACGAAAAAATTTGGGAAGAAGTATCAGCTAGCACTGAAACATGTTCGGGAATTACCTGCCCTGATGAGAATAAATGTTTCTTCAAAAAAGCAAGAAGAAAAGCATTAGAATGTGATATTATCATAACCAATCATCATTTACTCCTAAATGATCTTTATATAAGAAATGAAATATTGACA
The DNA here is from genome assembly GCF_003606285.1 of Borrelia turcica IST7. Classification (NCBI taxonomy): domain Bacteria; kingdom Pseudomonadati; phylum Spirochaetota; class Spirochaetia; order Spirochaetales; family Borreliaceae; genus Borrelia; species Borrelia turcica. Next base: position 804,226 of record NZ_CP028884.1, on the reverse strand, counting down.
GAAAAAGAAAATTATGAAGATACTTCTGAAAAAGATGAGATAGAAGAGGACCTTAACTTAATTCTGCCTAATATAAAAAACATAATAATTGATGAAGCTCATTATCTAGAAGAAGCTGCAAGGGCTCTATTTAGCAAAAATTTTTCAAGAGTTGGTTTAAAACAACTTTTTGCAAAAGTAGATAAAATCATCAAAAGACAAAATATAAGTGGTATATACAAGAAAAATTTTGAAATTGCAACAATGCTAAGTTTTGAAAATATAGATTATATAATAAGAACAAAAAAAGATTTTCCCTCCGTTTACAGAATAACTAGTAATACACATAAAATCGATTTTTACATACGAATTAAAACACACTTAAAGGACATTGTCTATAATCTAGAAAATTATCGATCAGCTATGTCATCAATAACACAAGAACTTGAAAATAAAACAGCAAAAATTGAACTTGAAAGACTAGTTAGGAATATAGAAGAAAAAGAAACATTAATTAAAAATTTCATATCTTTAAATAAAGATGACAATCTTTGTTTTTGGATAGAAAATAAAAAAAATATAACCACATTCAAAACATCAGAAATTTATTTAGGTCCTGGACTAAATAAAATTATGTACAAAAGAGCAAAAAGAATAATTTTTACCTCAGCTACTCTGCTTATAAATCAATCATTTTCATATTTCCTAAACCAAACGGGATTAAACTTAAGCGATAAAGACATAGAAAAGGAAAAAATACCGTATTCTTTTCCTTACAAAGAAAAATCAATGCTAACAGTTACATCTGACATTGAAAACCCCAATAATGAAGAAAAATTTTTAAGTCAATCAATAAAATACATTAAAGAACTTGTATTACTAAATAAAGGCGGAACTTTAATTCTTTTAACATCATTTAAAAGCTTAAAATATACAGAAAAAACAATTAAAGATTTTCTACTTGAAAATGATATAAATCTTTTTATACAAGGAGATTTACCAAAACATGAGTTAATAAATTCTTTTAAAAAATCACAAAAAAAAAGCGTACTCATAGGGATTAAGAATTTCTGGGAAGGAATAGACATTAAAGGAGATAAATTGACAATGGTAATAATGCCCAAACTTCCATTCCAAACTCCCTCAGACCCTGTTTTAATAGCAAAAAATGAATTGGCTATTCAAACAGGAGAAAATTTTTTTAGAAAAGAAACACTACCTCAAGCAATCATGAAATTCAAACAAGGATTTGGAAGGCTAATTAGAGATTCAAAAGATTATGGCATTATAGTATGTTTTGATAAAAGAATTTTCGAGAAAACTTATGGGGAGCTTTTCCTAAAATCCTTACCTAATATAGAAGTCTATTATTCAAAGTTTGAAAACATAAAACTAAAAATAGATATATTTTTTCAAAAAATAGAACAAAATACTATTCTATAGTTAATCTATCTCCCAAAATCTTAGTCTTTCTTACTAAAACATCCTTGTACCCTGTAGATTTAATAAGTTCAACATTTTTATGTACATCATCAGCAGCAGTAGGAATAAAAACTGTAAAAAAAGGACCATGAACATTTACTAAGACATTCAAACCAACTTTCTGCAATGTTTTATACGCTCTCTCAGCATAATCTTTCATTTTATAAGAGCCTACTTGTATATAAAAATCTGGTTCCATCTCAGTTTCATTTAAAAGTTTCTCTGCAACAGCATTTTCTTTAGTTTCCTTTTTCTCTATAAGAACATCTTTATCTAACTTTGAACTAATAACAGAATCTTTCTTAGAAGAATCTACTGTATCTAAAGATTTCTTATTCTCTTGTGCCACAACTTTCTTTGCATCCAATTTTTCCAATATCTCAATTTTTACAGGAGCAACGCCTATTCCTAGAAAATCTAGTTTTTCAGCAGCAGATTTTGACAAATCAATGATTCTGTCTTTTCTAAAAGGACCCCTATCATTAATCCTTACAACAACAACCCTATTATTCAATAAATTAGTAACCCGTACAACAGTATTAAACGGGAGTTCCTTGTGAGCAGCTGTAAGAGCTGTCATATCAAATTTTTCACCATTAGCAGTAACCTTCCCATGAAAAGCTTCTCCATACCAAGAAGCAAGACCCACAGTAGCACTATCCAATTTAACAACAACAAAAGATAGGAGAGAAAAAATAAGAACAAAGTTACAAAGATTAAGCAAGCTTCTCATATTGCTTATTATAATATAAAATTTAAGATTTTCAACAGGAAAATTAAACTACACATTACCACAAATTATTTATTTGTAAATTTTTTGATTTAATAAAAAATATTTAATAAATAATAAATAAAATTATAAAATATGGTTATGGGTTCAAATAAATGAAAACAGAGATAATAGAATGGCAAGACATAGAGAGAGCAGCAAAGTATATAAGAGAGGGAGAATTAGTAGTATTTCCTACAGAAACAGTCTATGGAATTGGAGCTAATGCATACAGTGATGATGCTGTTCGGATGATCTTTTTAGTTAAAAAGCGTCCTATAACAAATCCATTGATAGTACATGTTGACTCAATAGAGAAAATAAGAGAACTTGTAGAATATATTCCCAGTAGTGCTTTGCTCTTAATGCAAAAGTTTACCCCAGGACCTATAACATTTGTATTAAAGAGTGCTGACAAGATATCTAGATTTGCAAGTGGAGGACTTAGTAGCATAGCCGTACGAATACCAAGAGAACCTATAGCCCTTAAGCTAATTAAGATGAGTGGAGTTCCAATAGTAGCACCATCCGCCAACTTGTCAAGACGCCCTAGTGCTACGAGTTCTGCAATGGCAAGTCGAGAGCTTAATGGGCTAGTCAAAGGAATAATTAAACATAATGGATGCTCAAACATTGGAATAGAATCAACTGTTGTAGGTTTTGATGATAAAGGGAATGTATTAATCTTGCGTCCAGGTTCAATTACAAGAGAGAAAATACAAGAAGTACTTAAGGAAGAATTTAGAGTAGATTACGCTGTAGATGAAGAAAGAATATCTGCATCTCCTGGCAACTTACTAGAACATTACAGACCTCGAATACCTGTTTATTTATTTAAAAAACAAGACAATATAAGAAGATATGCAGCAGACAAAGATACACGAATACTTATTATGAGAGATACTCTTAATTCATATTGGTTTAATAGGTTTTGGAATATGAAAAACATTTCCGTATACAACACCCTTGAAGAATATGCAAAAAACATATACAAGGAATTTGTAGAATCTGAGAGAGTATATAAACAAATACTTGCCGAATTTACCCACAACAGTGAACTTGGTTATTCAATTAACAATAGACTTATTAAAGCTAGTCTAAATAAATTCATTACTTCTTAAAAATACAATATATAAATTACTCATACCTTAAATACTTTCAAAATTCTTGTCCATTTTATACATTCGAATAAACCCCCCATAAAGAATTAATATTGAAATTATTGGGGGTCCAAATTTTAAAGAAATAACCTACTAATTAAAATAATCATGAATTAGCATAGTATATTCAATAGGAATTTCTTCCTCATGAAAGGCAATCCCTAAAGCTAAAACTTTACCATTAGGAGTCTGAATAACACTCAAATTCTTTGCCTTCCCCTTAATAGGCACTTCCTTATCTCTAATATTAAAATTCAAAGTTAAATTAATTTCCTTTTCTTCCAATTCCTCATATTCAAAATAAGAAATCAATAACGCCCCTCCATAAGATAAATCTTTAATTAAACATTTATGCTTATTTCCATTAAATTCAATAAAAGCCTTGTCTGAGTCAAGTTTAAGTTTTCTAAGTGAATCCTTATCAACAATAATACGCTCATGTATTCTTTGGTTTTGCCCAAGTTTTAAATCAAGAAGTTTACCAATCTTAATAGCAAACTCTTCCGGCATAGGAGATAAAAAATCCAAAGTTAGCAAATTATAATTCCTCTCTTGAGCTTGAGAAGGATAATCCGATGTATTTGCTAACTTGACAGTTAAGGATGGTATAAAAAAAGAATTATTTTCAAAATCATCGAATCTTCTAAGTTGAATATTTCCTGAATTTCTATTTTTAGATAAGGTCCGTAAAATTGAATCTTCTTGAAAAATAATCTTAATACTATTCATAGAAATAGAATAAATCACTCCATATGCTACATAACTGCCAACTTTCATCTCAACAGTATTTCTAATATTAAGAAAACTGTTTATCTCAGTACTCATTTTAATTTCTTTACCTTTATACTTAGCCTCATAATCCTTTATTTTCCTAGACAAAAGCATAAACCTCTCCTTTCAATCTAACAAACAATAAAAACACAGAATAATTAAAAATGACATTTAGGAACCTTATTGAAACAAAATCCAAAATTCTTAGGTCATTCATAAATTATTTAAAATAATTCCATTCAAAATACTAGGGACAATCCGTCACCCATAAGTTACTACAATAAACTCAAAAATAAAATTTTTACTCTAAAATAATAAAAAACTCAATTGCACTAAATAAAAATAATAATGAATAAACACTTTTAAAACCATATTCTTATTTACTGTTAACTTGCATTATAGAATCTACATAATACATATGAATAAAAACTATAGCAATATTTTTATATTATCACAATCTAAATAAAAATATTATTAATTCTATTTTATTTATAGTATAATTGCATAAGAGGATATAACTTGAAAAGTCTTAATTTAAATAATAAAGGCAATATACTCCTTTATTTAACATACTTTACTATTAGCTTTTCTATTATTTTACTCTCGTTTGCTTTAGTTGAAACTATTAACATACAAAAAGACAGAAATTTTGGTAATTCAAATCCTGCAATACCTTCAAAACTTTTTGATGCTAATGGCAGAATAATCACACAATTTATATCTGATGAGAACAGAGAATTACTCTCTTTAAAAGAAATGCCTGATAACCTAATAAAAACTCTATTAATACGTGAAGACACTGAATTTTATTCTCACAGAGGGTTCTCGTTAATAGGAATGCTTCGAGCTGCTCTTAATATTGCACTTGGTAGATATTTCTCAGGGGGAAGCACCTTAACACAACAACTAGCAAAACTCCTTTACACCAATCAAGCAAAAAGGTCTATTTTAAGAAAACTAAATGAAATTTGGTGGGCTATACAACTTGAAAAAAAGCTATCAAAGTACGAAATACTTGAGAGATATTTAAATAAGGTTTATTTTGGAAATGGAAACTACGGAGTAGTTGCAGCAGCTAATTTCTTTTTTAATAAAAGCGTTAAAGATATTAACACCGCAGAAGCTGTTTTAATGCTTATACAATTACCTAATGCAAAACTCTATTCTCCATTTTACAATCCCGAATTTTCTAAAAAAATACAAAAGGCAGTGCTAAATCAAGTAGTAGCCAATGGAATCATAAGTCCTGAACTAGCTGAGAGAGAGTTTAATGCATACTGGGAAAACTATGATTGGACTCGTATGGCAGACACATCTGCTATCTCATACAAGGAAGACAATGCCCCTTATTTCTCAGAATACATAAGACAGAGAATAGTTAAACATCTTCCAGCTGGAGCAAACATATATAAAGATGGGTATTCAATATATACAACACTTGACCTTGATGCACAAAAGTGTGCGGATGAAGTTACCCATGACATGATTTTGAAAGCTCGCAAAATGTACAATTCTACAAAATCATCTGAAACATTAATAATTAATTCAGAGATAGTTCCTGTTCTTGATACAATATCTGATTTGTTTGGCATAACAAGCACTAGAGTAAATGGTAGGCAATATAAAAAACTCAGAACAAGAAAATTTTATGAAGATAATATTGATTTGATTGCAAGCTTTGCTGCAATTTTAGGTATTGACACAGTAGATAAAGCAACAAAAGAATACACAATGAAAAATAAAACAAACCCAAACTCTGTAATACAACCGGAAGGTGCATTTATCGCAATAGATACTACAACAGGAGCAATAAAGGCAATGGTTGGCGGAAGCGGATATAGTAAAGGAAGTGAATTTAATAGAGCAACCCAAGCCAAGATACAACCTGGAAGTGCATTTAAATCTTTATACTTTTCAGCTGCTATTGACCTTAAAAAGATTACACCTGCAACAATGTTTTCAGATTCTCCAGTAGCTTTTTTCAATGAAACAGGAGATGTTTATGCTCCTGAAAATTATGGAGGAAAATGGAGAGGCAATGTATTAACACGCAAAGTGCTAGCTTTATCCCTAAACATCCCATCTCTTAGAGTATTAGATACATTAGGATTTGACGATGCTATTAGTTACTCTGCTAAATTACTAGGAATAAAAGATCAAAATGAAATTAATAAAACATTTCCCAAAGTTTATCCTCTTGCACTTGGTGTTATCTCAACATCACCAATACAAATGGCAAGAGCATTCGCAATTTTGGGAAACAGTGGTAAAGAAGTAGAGCCATATGGAATAAGGTATATTGAAGATAGAAATGGCAAAATAGTAGCAAATGTAGAATCCGATATTTTAACCGAAATAAAGAACAAGGGAGCTAATGCACAAATAATATCTCCTCAGGCTGCATACATTATGACAGACATGATGAAATCAACAATTCAATACGGAACTTTAGCAAACCAAAGATATACAAACCTTAAGGATTTCAGTTCTGACATTGCCGGTAAATCAGGAACCACACAAAACTGGGCAGACGGATGGGCAATAGGTTACTCTCCTTACATAACAACAGCTCTTTGGGTTGGTTTTGACAAAAAAGGATATTCACTCGGAACCGCTGGAACAGGGACAGGCCTTGCCGGTCCTAGTTGGGGTAAATTTATGGCAGAGTATCATAAGAATTTACCTAAAAAAGTTTTCATAAGACCCACAGGAATAATCAATGTCAATATACAAGCAGAAACAGGTTTGCTACCAGAAGGAGTTCCAAACGAAAAAATAATAAACGAGATTTTTATAGAAGGCACTCAACCATTTGAGAAGTCAAAATATTACGAAAATCAATCTGATTTTTTAAATAAAATGGAATTTAATGTATATGGAATTGATAACATTGATAGCAATGATGACTTAAATCTTGAAACACATGAATTTGAGTATCTAAACTACGATTTTGATAAATTAAATGAAGTAAAAAAAGAAGATCAAAACAACCTAAACAAGGACAATAATAATAGTTTTGAAAGCGAGTATAACAACAAAGTTGATTCTCAGAATACACAAGATGCAACAACAAATGCTAATATTAATACGGATAAGGTAGAGGAAGAAAATACCTCAAGTATTAAAGAAAGTGATGTTAAAGAAAATGATACTAAGGAAGAAAGTTCTCTTATTTACGAAAATGGAAACAAAGATGTAAATGGAGAAAATATTCAATTGGATTAATAACAATGTTAATAGACTTAGAACAAATAAAAATAAAAGGCAGAATCAGACAAAATATAGGAGATACAACAACTCTTAAAGAAAGCATAAAAAAGCATGGCTTAATTTATCCAATAATAATAGACAAAAACAAAAATTTAGTAGCAGGATTTAGAAGATATCAAGTTTTAAAAGAACTTGGTTACAAAGAAGTTGAAGTTAAGGTAATACCCATAGAAGATAAAAAAACTCTACTTGAAATTGAACTCGATGAAAATAATGCTAGAAAATCATTTACAAGAAGTGAATCAAATGCTGGAGAAGAGCAACTAAAAATTTACTCAGAAAAAAATATAATAATAAAATTTTTAAAATTTATTATTTTAAAACTAAAAAAATTCTTTAAAAGAACAAAAACACACTAAAATTTAAATTATATAACAACATTATTGGAGGAAATTTATGCCCAATTACCAAAATCTTAATAAACTTAAAAATTTTCAAGCGCTAACAAAAATCAACCCCGAAGTACTAAGTCAAACTTTAAGTTCAGATAGAATAAAAAACTACGATATTAAAATAGACGGTAATAATGTACATTACAACTATGCTACAAAACAAATTAATGAGGCTCATCTAAAAATATTTCAAAATTTAAGTGATGAAGCAAACTTAATAGAAAAATATAAAGAAATAATTGATGGGAATAATATTAACATCAGTGAAAACAGAAAAGTTTTACACCATTTAACAAGAGGCCAGCTGGGTACAGAAGTAACAGAGAATAATGAAAATATGCGAGAATTTTTTAACAGAGAGCTTAAAAGAATTTTCGAATTTGCAAAACAAGTTCACAATGGGTCAATTAAAAGCATAAAAGGCAAGACATTTAAAAATGTGGTACAGATTGGTATTGGTGGTTCAAGTCTTGGTCCAAAAGCACTATATACAGCAATTAAAAATTATGCTAAGCAGAAAGACTTACATCTAATGAAAGCTTATTTCATTTCAAATGTTGATCCAGACGAATCTGAAGAAGTTTTAAGCGAAATAGACCTTAATGAGACTCTATTTATTATAGTATCAAAAAGCGGAACAACACTAGAAACTGCCTCTAATATGCAATTTTTAATTAAAAAATTAGAAGATAATGGCATTACAGAATACCAAAAACAAATTATAATCATTACCTCAAAGGGAAGTATGCTAGCACTTGAAAAGGGATATCTTGAATACTTCTTTATGCACGATTCAATTGGTGGAAGATTTTCACCAACATCCGCCGTTGGAATTACTCTTATTACTCTTTGCTTTACAGAACATGTTACAAAAGAAATATTGCAAGGAGCTCATGAAGTTGATAAGAGAGCATTAAACAAAAACGTAAGAGAAAATGCGCCTCTTCTGGCAGCTCTAATTAGCATATACGAAAGTAATATACTTAATTATAGTAGCAATTGTATTGTTGCATACTCAAAAGCAATGGAAAACTTTTATCTTCACTTACAACAACTTGAAATGGAAAGCAATGGAAAAAGCGTAAACCGATTTGGAGAAATAATAGATTATAAAACAGTCAGAATCATTTGGGGAGGAATTGGCACAGATGTGCAACATTCATTTTTCCAAATGCTTCACCAAGGAACAGAAATTGTACCAATGGATTTAATTGGGTTTAGTGAATCTCAACTAAAGAAAGATGTAATTGTAGAGGGAACGTCAAACAATGACAAGTTAAAAGCAAATTTAATAGCTCAAATCATTGCATTCTCTCAAGGTAAAGAAGACATAAACAGAAATAAAAACTTTGAAGGAGGGAGACCTTCATCATTAATATATTCAAAAGAACTTACTGCTTATGTAGTGGGTGCACTACTAGCTCACTATGAAAACAAAGTAATGTTTGAAGGCTTTTTACTTAACATAAATTCATTTGACCAAGAAGGAGTTCAACTTGGGAAGATAATTGCAACTCAAATCCTAAATAAAAATGATATCAAAAACGAAATAATAACATCTTACGAGAACTTACTGTAATGATAAAAATTTAGAAAGATTTTAAAAAAATATTATAATATCATTATTATTAAACAATTATTTAAGTTTAGATATAAGAGGCAAAAATGAATATAAGAATAATATACACATTATCAAACATAGTGATTATGTTTGGTCTACTAGGACTACTCTATTTTTTTCATAAAAAACATATCTCATTTACAAAAAGAATATTTATAGCGCTAGGTCTAGGATTAATTTTTGGTATGTCTATGCAATATTTTTATGAATCAGAGCCTATGATAATAAAAGAAAGCGTTAAGTGGATTAATATTTTAGGAACTGGTTATGTAAGACTTCTTAAAATGATTGTAATACCTCTCATAATTGTCTCAATAATATCTGCAATAATAAAATTAACAAACACCCAAGATGTTTGGAAAATGAGTTTATCTGTAATATTAGTACTTGTATTTACAGCAGGAATTGCATCCATAATTGGAATTTACACATCCTTATTCTTTAATTTAACAGCAGAATCACTTCAATTTGGTGAAGATGAAATTGCATATGGAAAAAATTTAAACCAAGGTCTTGATCGACTAAACCATACTTCAATTACACAAAGACTATCAGAACTTATTCCTGAAAACATATTTGAAGACATGGCAGGAATGAGACCAAGCTCAACAATTGGAGTAGTAATATTTGCTGCTTTAGTAGGCATAGCTGCTCTTAGAGTTTCAAGGAAAAAACCAGAATCAATAGAATTTTTCAAACAAATAATGGCAACAGCACAAGATTTAACTTCAGGAATACTAGTTTTAATTTTAAAGTTAACACCCTACGCCATATTAGCAATGATTACAAAAATATCGGCAACAAGCGATATTTCAAGCATAATGAACCTTGGAAAATTTGTACTTGCTTCTTATGTTGCTATTGGTATTACCATTTTAATGCACATGACATTAATTGCCCTTAATAGACTAAATCCAATTACTTTCATTAAAAAAGCATTTCCTGTTTTAACATTTGCATTCATATCTCGTTCTAGCTCAGCAACAATACCTGTTAATGTAGAAGTACAAACTGAACAATTAGGAGTTAGCGAAGGTATTGCTAATCTTTCTAGTTCATTTGGAGCTTCAATCGGACAGAATGGTTGTGCGGCACTCCATCCTGCTATGTTAGCAATAATGATTGCCCCTACTCAAGGGATAAATCCAACAGATCCCTCATTTATACTTCAACTCATAGGAATAATAATAATAACCTCATTTGGAGTAGCTGGAGTCGGAGGAGGAGCAACAATGGCATCTTTAATGGTTCTCTCTTCAATGAATCTACCTGTAGAACTAGTTGGACTTTTAATATCTATTGAACCTCTAATTGATATGGGGCGAACATCTGCTAATGTAAGTGACTCAATGGTTGCAGGAGTAATTACGGCAAAAAATCTAAATCAATTAGACATCAACATTTACAACAACAAAAATAAAATAGAAAATAAGGAATTTGAATGAAAATAATCATTATCGGAGGCACTGCTGCGGGTACAAGTGCTGCTGCTAAAGCAAAAAGAATAAATAAAGAATTAAATATTACTATTTATGAAAAAACAGATACTACATCTTTCGGAGCTTGTGGACTACCGTACTTTATTGGCGGATTCTTTGATGATGCAAATAAAATGATAGCTAGAACACCTGATGAATTTGAGCAAAATGGAATATCTGTATGTACCAGACATGAAGTTATTCAAGTAGACATCAAAAATAGTACTCTTAAAGTTAAAAATCTAAAAACTGGGGAAATATTTAATGATACTTATGATAAATTAGTGATTGCAACAGGAGGTAACCCTATTATTCCTCCTATTAGTAATATCCAACTAAGTAATTTTTATACACTAAGAAACATGCAAGACGGAAAAGAAATAAGAGAACTCTTTAAGAAAAAAGAAATAAATGACATAGCAATCATTGGAGCTGGATATATTGGAATTGAAATGGTAGATGCCGCTAAAAATAGAGGGAAAAATGTAAGAATTATTCAACTAGATAAGCGAATACTTATTGAATCATTTGACAAAGAAATTACTAATATAATGGAAGAAGAACTAATTAAGAACAACGTTTTACTCCATACAAATGAATTTGTAAAAAGTTTAGTAGGAAAAGAAAAAGTTGAAGGCATCGTTACAAACAAAGGTGAATATAAGGCAGACCTTGTAATTCTCTCTACGGGAATACGTCCTGCTACTGAATTTTTAGAAGGACAACTTGAGACTTTTAAAAACGGTGCTATAGTTATTAATGAATATGGCGAAACTAGTGTAGCGAATGTTTTCTCTGCAGGAGATTGTGCTACAGTATACAATATTGTAAGCAAGCAGAATGATTATATTCCTCTTGCAACAACAGCTAGCAAAATAGGCAAAATAATAGGTGAAAATTTATCAGGACAACGCGTTTCTTTTAAAGGAACGCTAGGGTCCGCATCCATTAAGGTTTTGTCTCTTGAAGCAGCAAGGACTGGTCTTACGGAAGAAGCCGCTTTAAGGCTTGGTATAAAATATAAAACAGTATTTATAAAAGATAAAAATCACACAAATTATTACCCAACACAAGAAGACCTATACATTAAGTTAATCTACAATGAAGAAACAGAAGAAATAATCGGAGCACAAGCGATCGGAAAGAACGGAGCCGCTTTAAGAATGCATGCACTATCTCTTGCAATTTATTCAAAAATTACAACAAAGGAACTTGGAATGCTAGATTTTGCATATTCACCTCCTTTCTCAAAAACTTGGGATGCTCTAAATGTCGCGGGTAACGCAGCAAAGTAAATATAAAAAAGGACCTTGCAAAACGGTAAGCCCCTTTTTATGCTAAACGGACTGGTTCTTATCAATAAGAAGTAAGAATCCTACTCATGGTACTCAAGATTAATAAAAAAGAAAATCAACATTCAAAAATAGGTAAAATAATAGAAAAGGTCTTATACAAGCAAGACCTTTTAGTCCAGCCCACACACGTTTTATCAAATCTGTTAGATTTTTATCTTAGTTCTTCATACTAAATGGCTGACCAGTACTTGCAAGAACATCTCTCCAAAAAGAACCATTTATATTAACTTTATTTCTGTCAATTACTGCCATTTCTATTGGGATATGCACAAATTTTGTACTCCACAAGCTAACTAATAATTTTGTTTTCCCCGCCATAGCAGCATGAACAGCATTTGAGCCAAGGCGAGCACAATAAAGAGAATCACTAGCATTAGCTGGTGAACTTCTAATAATATAACTAGGGTCAATATACTTAAGAGTGATTGGAATATTTTTAACCTTAAAATACTCTGTAATCTTATCTTTAAGGTAAAGCCCAATATCCTCATAAAGCAAATTACCAGAATCATCTCTTCTGCGACTACTAGGATCAAAATATTTTTGTCCCGCTCCTTCTGCTATTAATATTACTGCATGAGGTATTTCATCTAAACTCTCTTTTTCCAAAAGTCTCCTCTCAAGATGCGCAAGAAATCCATTAGGGCCTTCAATGTCAAAATCTAACTCTGGTATTAAACAAAAGTTAACATCATTCGAAGATAAAGCAGTATAAGCAGCAATAAACCCAGAATCCCTACCCATAACCTTAACAAGACCAATTCCATTATAAGCACTATTTGCCTCAAAATGTGCACCAGCAACAGCAGAAACTGCCTGCTCTACTGCTGTTTCAAATCCAAATGATTTTTGAACAAACATAAAGTCATTATCAACTGTCTTAGGTATTCCCACAACAGCAATTTTTAAATTTCTCCTAGCTATCTCCTCAGCAATTAAAATAGAACCCTTCTGTGTTCCATCTCCACCAATATTAAAGATCATATTAATATTCATTCTCTCTAAAGTATCAACTATTTCAACAGGTTTAATTCCTCCCCTTGAGGAACCAAGTATTGTACCGCCAAACTGATTAATATCATCCACTATATCCGGATTAAGTTGAACAAAAGGCGAGTTAGACTCTGGTAAAAGCCCTTGATACCCAAATTTAACACCATAAATATTACGAACTCCGTACACTTTCCATAATGTCCTCACAATGGAACGAATAACATCATTAAATCCAGGACAAAGCCCCCCACAAGTAGTAATAGCCGCCTTAACATGTTTTGGAATAAAATATATCTTATCTCTAGGTCCAGCTTTCTCTAAAAGAATATCTTCATATTTATCACAACTTTCTTCATTTTTATAAACACTAAATCTAATTTTATTAATCTCATTAGCAAAATGAACATGACTTTCACTAGCATAAAAATTAATTAAAGGATTATTTTGTTTACATTCTCCTAAACTTTCTATTCTAAAATCTAATTCCTTATCCTTAATCCTATACATTATATTATTCCTCCATCATAAATCATTATAATTCAACTAGTTTCTAATAAATTGACTTTGATCCTTAATCATATCGTATATGTCGTCATAAATATAAGGCGACCCTTCAAGAGGAGACTTAATCAAATTGTTCGCAATAAACTCGAAATACTTATTGAGTTTTGAATTTTTATCAAAATCAATAAATGGAATTCTATTATTAACAGATTCTCTAAAACTCTTTGCAAATGGAACAAATCCAATAAATTCTATTGGTATATTAATATTATTCTTAACCACATTTATTAAATTTTCACACATACCTATTTCTTCACTAGACTCTATTCTATTAAGCACAACTCTAGGGTAAAAATTATTCATCATCTTTTTTACCTTAAGAGATGAACTTAAAGATATAAGCTCAATTCCTGTAACTAAATCTTTAAACTTAACATTTGCTCCTTCTATTTTTTCTTTAAAGAAATTACTAATATATTCACGCTCAGCGCTCTTTGGGGGAAAACCTAAATACAAAAGACGATAAAGTGCATTTTTTAAAAACGAATATGCATTAAGTATGGAAGGAGTCTCTGGTACAGTAACAATAATACCACTGTAAGCTACCAAATAAAAATCTACCGTATTATAAGATGTTCCTGAACCTAAATCTATGAAAACAAAATCCGCAACAAGATCTCTTTGAATTGAATCAATTATCTTCTTTTTGATAGAAAAAGGAAGATTGGCTGTCCCTGCATAAAGAGCATCCCCTGGAATTAAATAAAGCTTATTATAAGGTGTTTCAACAATTAAATTTGAAAAATTTTTTTCACGCTTATTAATAAAAGACCCTATTCCAACCCCAGTATTTTTAACCCCTAAACATGTATGTAGATTAGAACCACCAAGGTCAAGATCAACTAGTATTACAGTCTTTCCTAAACTTGAAAGTTTATAGCCAATATTTGCAACAAAAGAGGTCTTACCAACACCACCTTTTCCGCTTGCAATAGGAATAATCTTAGTCATCCTAATATCCTTTAATCGCTCTTCTTATCTTTATTAAACTTTTTCATGAAATCAAAAAACCTTAAAACCCCCAACCTCTTAGCCTCTTCCCTGTATGAAGCCCCCTCTTCTTTAGAAGCCGCAATTAAGTCCTTAATCAAATCTTTATTATTTGTAAAATTCTCAATACTATCAGGCTTCCCACAAATCACAATTTTATCATCTTTTAAAAAAAAATAATCACCATCCACAAACTCATATCTAGAATTACTTAAATTTCTAACAGCAATCACAGTAATACCCTTTTCTCTTCTCAAATCAGCCTCAAGAACTGTCTTTCCCACATATTCTTTAGGAATAACAGTTTCAGCAACAATAATATCATACCCAATAATATTATATGTCGAAAGATTGGGAGAAACCAATAATGGAGTTAATCTCCTTGCCGCATCCTTACTTGGAAATATAATTTTTGTAGCTCCAAGGGTTTTTAATATTTCAGCATCATCCCTATCCTCAGTTTTAACACATATTTCTCTCATACCTAAAAGATTACAATAATGAGTAACAAGAGCGCTCTTTCCAAGATCATCATCAAAATCAATAATGACAGCATCCGTATCTACAGGAATTACTTTTTTCAAAGCATTTTTAGTAAATTGATCAAGAATAAAGCTCTCAGTAGCAATCACATCATATTCTTCAACTAACTCTTTTGATGTATCAACAATAATAATTTGACAATCAAGTTTACTCAAATCCTCAAGAAGATGTATGCCTAGGTTACTAAGACCAATAATAACAAATGTTTTCACTCTATATCTAACCCACTAGAATATCTTGTCTTGGCCTTGTAAATTCTTCAAAACGAGATTTCCGTGAAACAAAAATTGCCATAGAAAAAAGACCTATTCTACCTGCAAACATAGTAAAAATTATAATTATTTTACCTAAAAATGACAATTCCTGAGTAACCCCTACTGAAAGACCAACAGTACCAAAAGCAGAAAAAACTTCATATCCTAAATCAATTACCTTCCAATTGCCTCCACCCTCAGTAGCAAGAAGCATAAAGAATGAAAAACATACAATAAAAATAGCTCTTACAAAAAATAAAAGAGCAAACCTTATACTATCAATTGATACTTTATATGAACCTATAATATAGCCATTACCATCTTGTGATTTTATTACTGCAAGTATAATTAAAAAAAATGTAGTTATCTTAATTCCTCCAGCAGTTGAGCCAGGCGCACCCCCAATAAACATAAAGGGTAAAGTAATCATCTGAGTTCTACTTGTAATAACAGAATTCTCAAGATAATTAAACCCTGCTGTTCTTGTACTTATTGAATAAAATATTGAATTTAATATGAGAGTTCCAAGTGAATAACCTTCCTTTATTTTATGAATTTCAGATAAAAAAAATATAATTGCCCCAAAAACAATTAAAAAGAAACTAAAACTAAACACAACTTTAGCATGAAGAGATAGTTTTTTTTTATCTCTAATAGTATTATTAACATCACGATATACCATAAACCCAAGCCCTCCACATATAATTAAAACAGCAATAACAACTATTGCCTCAGGTACATCCCGCCAAGCATAAATACTCTCAGAATGCATAGAAAAACCTGCATTACAAAAGGCTGAAATTACAGTAAATAAAGCCTCAAACAATGAAATCTTAACACCTCGAAGTTTAAAACAAACTAATATTAATATTAGTCCAATCAGTTCAATTAAAAAAGTTACAAGAAGTATACTTTTTAAAATTTTAATGGGATTATATTCAATATTTGAAAGAGAATATTGCTTGATTATCCTGGCATCTGTCATCTTCAACTTACGCTTAGGTATAAGCAAATAAAAGGTAGTAATAGTTATAAACCCAAGACCCCCAAATTGAATTAACAACATGATAACAGTAAATCCAAAAGTAGAAAAATTTTCTATTTCAACAGTAACAAGACCTGTAATACTAACAGCAGATACAGATGTAAATAAAGCATCTATGTATTCCAACTTTTCTTCACCCTTCCAAGCAATAGGTAATGATAATAAGAGAGAACCAAAAAACATAATTAGGATGAAATAACTAAAAAGGAAAAATCTATCACTAAACTCAAACTTCAACATAAAAGCAATAAAGACATAAAAACACTATTTAAAATATAATTATAAAACATTGAAATATTATCACAATTTTACTATTTTTAATACATGTTAGAAATCGAATCTAAAGCCTTCATTCCAAAAAATGAAATTAAAAGAATTTTAAAATTAGCTAATCAAAAATTTAAATTTATCAAAGAAGAACTTAAAGATGATGTATATTATTGCAACACCAAAAAAACAATTAGAATAAGAAAGTTTGATACTTCAACAGAAATTGTAACATTTAAAACCAAAAATTTAGATTCTGATATAGAAGTCAATAAAGAAATTGAATTTAGAGTAGATAATATAAATAATTTTGTATTACTTTTAGAAGAAATGGATTTTAAAATCCTATATAAAAAAACAAAAAAAAGTCTAATTTATAAAAAAGAAAATTTGACTATAGAAATCAATGAAATTAAAAACCTTGGATTCTTCTTAGAAGTAGAAAAAATCATTAAAGATAAAAGTGAATTAGCTCTAGCCAAAACAGAAATTTATGAGATAATAGAATATTTTCAATTAAAAAACAATATTGAAAAAAAATCATATTTTGAACTACTAAGTAATCAACTTAAAATATAAACTCTTAAAATCCAAACTCAAATATGACAATATAAATCCTTCCCCTCCATACTGTTCAACTTTGGGATTAAGAGCAGATTTCTGGAAAATCTCAGATTCATTCAAAAAATACCAATTATTATCATCAAAGTAAATAACCCTAATATTATTGCCATCTTCATAAGCTAAGAACAAATTATTTCTATAGTCTATAATATCACTTCTTATCCCATCTATCTTAATATTTGGACTTATATTATGCCATTTATCACACTTCAAGGTAGATACACTAATAATAGGTCTACCCTTTGTTACATAACTTAAAACAACTTGGTTAGACTTAGTATTAGAAAGAATTTTTATTGAATTTGCCATATTGGCAGACTGCGTATTTGTATTTGCCCAAGTCTTGCCCTTATCAATAATAAATTCAGACTTTATATACTCATCTATTTGATAATTATAAAAAATTCCTAAGAAAGGTTCAGAAATAATACCAATATTTGAAGTGTCAACATTAGCATTTCCCTTAGAAACATAAGAACCCCCAGTACTACCCCAAATATTTCCATATCCTTTATTTGTAACAAAATTTATTTTATATTCTTTTCCAATTTTTCTTAGATAGGCTAAATATAAATTATCTCTCTTATCAATACTAATATTTACCAAAAATCCAATACTATCTCTAAACTTAGGACTAACATCAATCCACTTTCTACTATTAAATTTTTTAACTATAAGTTCTCCAGAAAAATTATCTGTTTCCTTAGTAGTAAAAGCAACATATAACTCTCCTTTAGAATTGATTGCAAAATCAAAGCAAGCAACACCAGTAATATTTTCATTAACAGCAGAGGCTATATCAAACCAACCAATATTTTCAATAAATGCAGAAACTTTA
Source organism: Borrelia turcica IST7 (assembly GCF_003606285.1). Classification (NCBI taxonomy): domain Bacteria; kingdom Pseudomonadati; phylum Spirochaetota; class Spirochaetia; order Spirochaetales; family Borreliaceae; genus Borrelia; species Borrelia turcica. Next base: position 785,831 of record NZ_CP028884.1, on the reverse strand, counting down.
ATATTATCACTAGCTTCCATCTGATAGGCAACATAAATATTGCTTTTATATGTTCTTAATATATATTTTTTTAGTTTCAAGTCCAAACGAAAACTTGGTAATTCCCTTAATAGAAAAGTCTTATCTTGCGTTTTTATATTAGATGGTTTTGCTTTCAAAGAAGCATCACTTATTATTGATAAATCTAGATCCGTAAGAGAAAAATTAATACTTACATTTTCAGATGTGATATAGATTACCGCATAAAGAACATCTTTATCTAATTTGATTTTAACATCTCTCTTTCTCACCTTATCTGTCATATACTTCTTCTTTACAACATCATAAATCATGTAAACAAAATCTGATTTTAAAGAACTATCAAAAGTTAAGATATAATTAGAAGACTTGTTAACTTTTAAATAAACACTTCCCTTCCCACTCTTACTTGAAATACTTAAAGGACTTATTTCAGTTAACATTTGCTTTTCTTGAGCATAAGAATAAGAAACAATTATTAACAAAAATAATAATATCTTACTTTTCATACTTTCTGAGATCCAAAAATACCACTACATAGTCAATAAAAGATACAACAACTAAAAAGGCAGATATGGCGTATATTACTCCAATAATAAAAGAAAAATTAAAATTTATGTTTAAAACAAATCCCACATATTTTTCAACCAACACAGTAACTTTCAATTTATCTAAACTATAAAGAAAAAGACTAGCAAATGTTGCAATAGCATAAAATAATGATTTTAATTTACCCGAAAATTTAGCTTGTTGAACTATATTAAATTGGATAATTAAATTTCTAATAAAACCAATAGAAATTTCACGGTACACAAAGATCACAAAAAAATAATACGGAGTAATACCTTTATAAAAGAAAAAAACAAAATATGTTAAGTGTTGTAACACATCTGCATAAGGATCTAAAACCTTTCCCATATTACTAATCAACCCATATTTTCTAGCAATATATCCATCTACAACATCTGTTATTTCATTCAAAATAATTAAAAACCAAATCAAAATTAAAAATAAATAAGGATTCCAAAAATCTTCAAGAAAGAATAAAAATAATATAATGAAAGACAATATAATCCTAAAAAAAGTTACTTTATTTGGACTAATTATACTCATATGATTCAATTTATAAAATTTCCTTACGATTTATCTTTAATTTCACAAATTCAAGAGCTTCTTCAAGGCCAAGTCCATTAATCTGTTCATTAGTTCTAGTTCTAATAGAAACTCTCTCTGTCTCTACTTCTCTCTCTCCTATTATAAACATATAAGGTACTTTTTTCACCTGATATTCTCTAATCTTCGCATTCATTCTTGTATTACAATCATTATCAAGTTTGATCCTAATACCTTCTTTCTTAAATAGAGATAATACTTTAAGGGCATATTCTTCCACAATATTATTTACAGGAATAATTATAACTTGAAGAGGTGCCAGCCACACAGGAAATGCACCACCATAATGTTCTACTAAAATTCCAAAAAATCTTTCAATAGAACCAAGAAGAGCACGATGAATCATAAAAGGTCTCTTGTCCTTACCATCATCTGCCGTATAAGTCATTTTAAATCTTTCAGGAAGATTAAAATCAAACTGAATTGTACTCATCTGCCATTCTCTCTCAAGAGAATCTATTATTTTAAGATCAATCTTAGGCCCATAAAAGGCCCCACCTCCATCATCGATATCATACGAAATATGAAGATCAATTAAGGCCTCCTCTAATACTCTTACAGACATATCCCAATCATCACTGCTCCCTACAGATTTTTCCGGCTTTGTAGAAAGATATGCTTTTAAGTTTGTAAAACCAAATTTATCCCACATATAAAGTGCAAATCTTAAAACCTCTTTAACCTCAGCCTTAACTTGCTCATAAGTACATATAATATGAGCATCATCTTGAGTAAATCCCCTAACGCGCATAGTGCCATGAAGAGCACCTATTTTCTCGTAACGATACACTGTACCAAGCTCAGCCCACCTAAAGGGTAAATCTTTGTAAGAATGCTTCCCTTCATTATAAATTGCAATATGAAACGGACAATTCATAGGCTTAACATAATAATTACTCTTATCCATCTCGATTTTCTCAAACATACTCTCTTTATAAAAATCTAAGTGCCCAGAAGTTTCCCAAAGCCAAGATTTACCCACATGAGGCGTAAAAAGAATATCATAGCCATTTTTAAAATGTTCTTCTCTCCAAAAATCTTCTACTAAAGTTCTTACTCTAGCCCCATTAGGATGAAAAAATATAAGTCCAGGACCTATTTCTTCATGCACAGAAAATAAATCAAGCTCGCGCCCAAGTTTTCTGTGGTCCCTCCTTTTTATCTCTTCTCTTAAGTTAAGATATGCCTTAAGCTCCTTCTCATTATTCCATAAAGTCCCATAAATACGAGTAAGCATTTTATTCTTCTCATTGCCACGCCAATAAGCACCAGCAATGCTAGTTAACTTAAATGCCTTCGGATCAATTTTACGCATATCATCAACATGGGGGCCTCTACAAAGGTCAACGAAATTATGACTCTTATATATCGAAATCTCTTCTTCAATATCAAGGTTACTAATTAAATCTAATTTATAAGGCTGATCTTTAAACAAAACTAAAGCATGTTCTTGGGTAATTACTTCCTTTATAAAAGAACTACCTGTCTTTAAAATTTCTCGCATCTTTTGCTCTATCAATAAAAGAACATCTTCTGTTATATGATTTTCAAAATCAAAATCATAATAAAAACCATCTTTAATTGGAGGACCTATCGCAATTTTAGTATTTGGAAACAATTCAAGTACTGCTTCTGCCATAACATGAGCAACTGAATGCCTCTTTTTATATAAAATACTATCTCTTTCTAACTCTTTACTCATAAAAATACCTTTTCAACCCTACCCTTTGAAATACAAACACTACATCTTGGATCCCTAACAATAACCAAAAATAAATAAAAAAACCCCAAATAAAATATACAAAAAAACTTATTAAAAAAATAGATAAAAAAACAAACACTAATCAATAAAGTATTTAATCCACAGTTACTATAGATTCAATATTAAAATAAAGAGCCATAGCTAAAAAGAAAGTAATACTAGAAGAACCCCCATAAGAGAGGAAAGGCAAAGGTATTCCTGTAATCGGTAAGAGACCTAAACACATTCCAATATTAAAAGAAGTGTGAAAAAATAAAAGGCCCAATACACCCGATAAAACCAAGGACATATACCTATCTTTACTCTTATCCATTATTATTAAAATCTTAAAGAAAATAAAGAAAAATAATATTAAAACTGCACTAACTCCCAAAAAGCCAAACTCCTCAGCAAGAATTGAGAAAATAAAATCTGTACTCTGAGAAGGTACATAGTTTGCATGGGTATAAGGCCCCTTTAAAAACCCCTTCCCAAAAACACCGCCAGAACCAATAGCAATCTTTACTTGATTTAAATTCCATCCAGCTCCCTTAAGGTCAATATTTGGGTCTAAAAAAACTAAAAATCTCTTAATTTGATAAGGCTTCATCATTTTAGAAAGAAACTTAGATGAAAAAGCAGCAATTAATAAAATTGAACTTATAAACATAATATAAAAATAAGAAAGTCTAATGTTCAGATTGTACTTTGAAATAAAAAAGCCTATAACAGAGGCTAAAAACACTAAAATTAATACTAAAAAAGCTATTTGAAAATAAAAATTATTTGAAAAAATTAAATATACTATATTCCCCATATCTGACTTATATTCATACCAAACAGGTAACACTACGAAGAGAAACGAAAAAAATCCTACCAAAGTAAAATACAAAATATAATGTACATCCACACCAGCAAAAAAGGAAATAAATATAAATATACTCAAGTAAACCACAGCAGTTCCAAAGTCAGGTTGTAAAAATACAAGCAAAATAACAGGAGAAATTAAAAGAAAAGCAAAAATAAAAACAAAAATACTACTATCATCCCTCCTACTACTGTAAAATTTAGCAAGAGTTAAAATACTAATAATCTTACCAAATTCTGAAGGCTGTCCTCCTAACCTCCAAATTCCAATCCAAGATTTAGCTCCATTAACAGTAACACCAAAAAGGGCAGTAAAAATCAAAGAAGCTACCAATAAAAAATACAAGGGATAAATCATTCCTTGTATTATCTTAAGATCATATCTTCCTATTATAAAAATCAGCAAAAAGCCACTAAGAACCCATATAGTTTGCTTAACATACTCAATTTTAATCAAAGAACCATTAGAAGTATAGTCACTAGAATATATAAGCAAAATCCCAATAAAAGATATAATTGCCAAACTAATTAATGCCCAAAAATCATAGCCTTTCCTAAAAACCGCCACTTCACTTTACCTAATATACCACGGTCTATATCCTCTAAGGATATCCTCATAACTTTGCTTAGCAAAAATTCCCTGCATCATTAAATCCACAGCTTTAGCAGGCCACATATCAGCATTACTTCTTCCTTCAACCAAACTAAAAACAATAACTTGTTCATTAGAAGTATGATTATAAGGAGCAAGTCCTACAAAAGAACTATTCTCAAATCCAATTACACCAGTTTGACCCGTTCCTGTCTTCCCTCCTACTGCCACAGCCTTAGTAAGGACTGAATTTCTTGCAGTACCATAAGTTATGACACCTCTCATATATTTCTTTAAAAGCTTAAAAGTATTCTTACTAATAAGTTTACTCTTTCTAAGAACCTCTGGAGAATTTTCAAGAACAATCTCATTAGTATTTCCATCCAAAATTCTATTGACAACTCTTGGCTTATAAACAACACCTTCATTTGCAATCATAGCTATCATATTAGCAATCTGAATAGGAGTAGCATTTAAAAATCCTTGTCCTATTGAAAAATTTACAGTATCACCACCCACCCAAGGTTGCTTAAAAGTTTTTTCCTTCCATTCTGGACTTGGAAGAAGTCCAGCTACCTCATTTGGCAAATCAATACCTGTTTTCTCACCAAATCCATATTCTCTTGCATATTTTAAAATTTTCTCGACACCAAGATATTTAAGTCCCAATGTATAAAAATATACATTACATGAATGTGCAATAGCTTCTTCTAAATTAACATACCCATGTCCACCACGCTGCCAACAATGAAAAATTCTATTACCTACCTTAAAATATCCCGGACAATGTATCTTTCTGTCCTTATCAAAAACTTTTTCTTCCAATATTGCGGTAGCCATAACCAATTTAAAAATAGAAGCCGGGGGATAAACTGACTGTACTGCCCTATTTAGAAAAGAATAATCTTCTCTAGAATATTTATTATAAACATCTTTCATTGAATAGTAAGGATAATTATGAAGAGCCAGAATACCTCCCGTTGAAGGTTTTAATACCACTACAGTACCATACCTATCCCCTAAAGTATTTTTGGCAAGCATTTGAATATCTTTATTAATATTTAAAACAATATTATTCCCAGGAGTCATATTCTCTATAATAGAGCCACTATCTATTTTTCTTTCTTTAGAATCTACTCTATATTTAATTAAACCTTCCCTGCCTCTAATATAGCTATCATAAATTTGTTCAATACCCGACTTTCCTATCGTAGAATTATTATCATACCCTTTAACATTGTAGAAAGAACGAAGTTCTCTTTGATTAATCCTACCAACATACCCAATAGGATGAGAATAAGAATCATCCACCAAATAATTTCTTTTAAAAGAATATGACCATAAAAGTGCAGGATAATAACTTCTTTTTTCAGATATTCTAAATAACATTTCCGGACTAAGTTCAACTATTTCTACATCTTTAAGATATCCTCTAGGAGCTTCAATCTTAGAAAAAATAAGTTCTCGATCTATGTTTAAAGTATTTGATAAAAAATCTAGCATCTCGTCTCTATCTTCAAGAGACATACCATAATATTGTTCCAAACTAATTTTTAAAACAAATGCCGTAATATTATTTGCAATAACATTTAAATTTGAATCTAAAATTTCACCTCTTGAAGCATTAATTTTTTCAACTCTAGATAAAAGAACTGTTGCTTCTCTATCGTAAAATAAGTGTTTCCCAATCTGCATCTTAAATAAAGTAAAAAAATATATAAAAAACACCAAAGAAACAAGCAGTAGCCCAAATCTATATCTTTCCTTAAAGATAACCTTCATTTTAATATTCCTCTCTAAAAGTATAAAGATTTCGAGTAAAATAACTTAAGATTGGATACAAAAAATTTATAAATACTATATTTACAATAAGATTAAGATTAAATATTTCATAATTAAATCCTTTAAGATCCACAAAATCTGAAAAAGTCATTGCAACAAACCAAATTATAAATTTTGACAGAACAAAAAATATTGTCATGCTAAGCATACTTTTAGGAATTAAAATCTTAATTTTACCAAGAATATAAAATATTAAAACATAACTAAACACAAAAAACCCAAGTGGCAATCCTGTAAAATACTCCATAATAAAACCATGTAAAATACTCGATATTAAACCTACATTAAAAATAAAATTTAGAGAATTAAAAATTAAAATAATTAAAAATATATCTATTGAAAAAGAAAAATTAACCGCAAAATAATACTGAAAAATCTGACCCAAAAATACGCTAATAATATAATACAGAACAAAAGATATCAATCTTGTATCCTCTTTTCGCCTTTAATCAAAAAAACATATTCCAATTTATCCAAGACCATTATAGGTTCTATTTTAATACTTAAAAGCGAATTATATTCAAGAATATTAAAATGAATAATCTTGCCTATATAAATCCCACCGGGATAATCACTAAACCCAGCGGTAACTACAGAGTCTCCCACTTTTAAATCATTTTCAGCTAATCGATTAACATAGTTCATCTCAAGAGACTCACCATATCCCTTACCTTCAACAAGACCAATAAACTTGCTATTTTGAATTCTTGCAGAGACAAAATTCTCATAACTAGTTAAAGGCAAAATTTTAGCAGTATTTGCATAAACTTTAACAACTTTTCCAACCAAACCACTAAACCCATCTTGATAAGCAACAGCTACCATATCTTTTTGAACACCGTCATTATAACCCTTGTTAATTGCCATTAAAGAAGAAATGTTTGAATAATTTAAATAAATTATTTCAGCTGGAATAAACTCACTAGAATTTGATGAATAAAAACCAAGTTGTTCCTTAAGCCTAGAATTTTCTTGTCTTAATATTTGAACATTTTGAGTAACTATCTCAAGTTGCTGTATTCTTTTCTTATACTCTTCTATTCTCTCGCCATAATCCTTGTATTCATTTATTGCCTTAAAAATACTAGCAATAAAACTAACAAATTCATGCATATTATCTTGAATATATGAATTTAAGGTAAAAACAAAAAAATCATCTTTTCTTTTCTTTCTATGACCACTAGAATCATATACCATAAGAACAACGGCAAGTATTAATATACTTAGTACCTTAACAAAATTCTTGAACTTAACAAGAAACTTCATATCTATTCATTAATAAAACTATATATATTCTTACTAATATCTATCCTATTAGCATAGTCATAAAATAAACCTGCTCCAACAGCTACAGAAAGAAGAGGATTGTCTGCAACATAAACCGGAACTCCTGTTTCTTTTGATAAAAGTCTATTAAGTCCCTTAAGAAGGGCTCCACCGCCTGTTAATATAATCCCACGCTCAACAATATCCGTTGCAAGTTCTGGAGGCGTTGCACCAAGAGTTCTCTTAACCTCATCAACAACGGTACTAATAGGCTCCTTTAAAGATTCTCTTACTTCCATAGAATCAACAATCTGCTTTCTAGGAAGACCCGTAACAGCATCTGTTCCCTTAATATCTATTGTTTCTACCTTCAAATTATGAGTATCTGGATAAACATTACCTATCTTAATTTTTAATTTTTCTGCCGTCTGTTGTCCAATAATAATGTTATGTGCATTTCTCATATACTTTATTATACTCTCATCAAACTCATCTCCACCAGTTCTAATAGCTCTACTTACCACCATCCCACCAAGAGAAATAACAGATATCTCAGTAGTTCCTCCCCCTATATCACATACCATATGGCCTGTTGGCTCAAAAATGGGAATATCCGACCCAATAGCAGCGGCAAGAGATTCTTCAATAACCTTAACTTCACGAGCACCCGCATTCATTGCGCTCTCTTTAACAGCTCTCCTCTCAACCTCCGTAATGCAAGTTGGCACACCTATTACCATCCTAGGTTTAAAAAACAATTTTTTTCGAGAAAAAATATGATTTATAAAATACTTAATCATTTTTTCTGTATTTTCAATGTCAGCAATAACACCATCACGAAGAGGCCTTACTGCCTTAATATTCTCTGGAGTTTTCCAAAGCATCTTCTTAGCATTGCGACCAACAGCAACAACTCTATTACCCTTAGTAACATCAATAGCAACAACCGAAGGCTCACTCATCACTACACCATAATCCTTAATGTAAACCAAAGTATTGCACGTACCAAGATCAATGCCAATATCTATCAAAAAAGACTTAAATAAATTCAAATCAAGCCCCCTAAAAATCTTCTAAGTTAATTCTAAGCCTTTCCCTTGCTTCCTCTAAATAAGGATTAATGCTCAATGCTTCTCTCCAATATTTTCGAGCTTTAGGATAATCTTTATCTCTCTTTCTATATATATCCCCTATTTTAACATAAACATTGGGATTTAAACTATTAATTTTTAAGACTTTATCATAGCAATTAAAAGCTTCATCATAAACGCCCTGATCCAAATATATATCGCCATATAACAAATACACCTTTTGCATCAAATTATCATCGCTTTTTTCACTGTTAAAAGACTCATTCTCTTCTTTTATAAATTTACTTATATATTCAATACTCTTATCAATGTCTCCTATTTTATAATTAATATATGCCAAACTCCAAAGAACAAGATCCGACTTATTCTCGCTATAAGCTTTCATAAAAAACCTTAAACTAGACTTATAATCTCTTAAAAGTTGATAAGAATACCCCAAATATTCAAAAATATCTTCTTTTATACTCATGAAATCAAAATTATTCGAATATAAGGCTTTGTTTAAATATTTAACAGAAAGCTCACTATAATATTCACCCTTATGGGAATAAGCTTTACCTAAAATATAATAAAGCGAACTCATAGGAATATCAGCATTAATTGACATTAAAAACCTTAATCTTTCTATTGAATTATCCAAAAAATGAGTTTTTAAAGAGCTATCATTTAGCATTAAGGAATAATAAAAATACGAAAACCCAAGAAGCAAATTTAGATTAAAATCAAACTTGTTTGTCTTAAGTTCATTCTCAGCATAATCTATTATTTCTTTATATTCCTTATTTTCCCAAAGAACAAGTAAATTTACCTCAGTAGGCCCCGCTCTTAAATAAGAATTGGAAAAGGCTTTAAAATAAGATAAAATATAAAAAATAAAGAAAAAAAGTATTAAAACTACAATCAAATAAAAAATATGTCTTATATACCTTATTCCCATAAAACTCTCTATAAAAATTTAAGTTAATACCCATAAGCCGAGTTCTGTTTTATGTCATCATCTATCTAATTTTTCCATCACTGGAAAAATCATGCAATCCACCCGCAAGTCCTCAAGAGCTAAGAAAACTTGCATACTTGATTTTGCTCCTAATGAGGTTTGTCTTGACCTTATTTATCACTAAATAAGCGGTGAGCTCTTACCTCACCTTTTCACCCTTACCCTAAGGCGGTTATTTTCTGTGACACTCTCTTAAGTTTAAAACTCCTAGGCATTACCTAGCATTACGCTCTTATTGGAGCTCGGACTTTCCTCTTAAAATACCTTAACATAAATTAAGCGATGACTGGGCATTAACTCAAACTAAATTCTTATTCAATAAGATCTGCCAAACTTCCAGGAATCATTCCCAAACCAACTTCAAATTTCTCTTGATAATAAAGTATTCTACTACAATAAGGACAAAACTTAACATCATCTGGCTCACGCCTCACCTTATTTGCAAATTCAACAGGAAGTATCATATGACACCCCTTACAAACATTTTCAACCAAAGGAACAACTCCATTAGATTTATTTCTAATAATCCTCTGAAACTTAAACAAAAAATCCTCATCCATTCGAGAAGCATATTTTTCTTCTTCATTTGCAATATCAAAAAGTTTTTGTTTAATCTCTAAAAGCTCATTTTCAAGATTAGTACTCTCAGTAGCATATATATCTTGTTCTCCCTCAAGTTTACTCTTTATTTCCGCTATTTCTCTATCTACCCTTGTCTTAAGCCCAGTAACATGTGTCATCTTTTTCCTAATGGCAACTTCATCATCAATAATAGTCTGTAATTCTTTCTCAAGAGCCTCATATTCCCTTTGAGTTTTAATACTATCTATTTTTTCCTCTGCTTTAGTTTTTCTTACATTAATGTCTTGAATGCCTAGTTTTAAAGAAGCATCTTCTTTTTGGCATTCTTTAAATTTAATCTGTAATTCATCAAGAGCTCCAATAAGTTCATCAATTTGAGACTTCTTGGATTGCAAATACTTAGGAATATTTTTTTGCCTTTCCTCAAGCTTAAACTTAGCTTTATATATGCCTTCAAGGTTTTTTAATATATCAATATTACTTTCCACAAATCCCCCATTAATTTAAATCTTCTAAATAATCTTTAAGTTTTTGAGTCTTCTTAGGATTTTTAAGTCTCCTTAAAGCCTTTGATTCAATCTGTCTAATCCTTTCCCTTGTAACATTAAAATGAAGTCCAACTTCCTCAAGAGTTAAAGAATATCCATCTTCAAGTCCAAATCTCATCTTAACTACTTCCTGCTCTCTCTCGGGAAGAGTACCAAGAATTGATCTTATTTGATCTTGCAAAACTACAAAAGATGTATGCTTTGCTGGATTTTTTATTGCCTTATCCTCTATAAAATCACTAAGAACAGAGTCTTCCTCTTCTCCAATTGGCGTTTCAAGTGATACAGGTTCCCTTGAAACATTTTTAACAGTCTTAACCTTCTTTAGTTCCCATCCAAGTCTCACTGAAAGTTCCTCATCTGTTGGATCTTTACCCAAAACTTGCACCAAATATCTTGTTTCTCTATTCAATCTATTTATTTGCTCAATCATATGTACAGGAACACGTATTGTGCGTGCCTGATCTGAGATTGACCTTGTTATCGCTTGACGAATCCACCATGTAGCATAAGTAGAAAATTTAAACCCTCTCTTATACTCAAATTTTTCAACAGCCTTAATTAAACCAATATTACCCTCTTGCACAAGATCAAAAAAATGAAGCCCCCTATTAGCATACTTCTTAGCAATACTTACCACAAGTCTTAAATTAGCCTTAATAAGCTGATCTTTAGCATGTTGCATCATCTGCTTACCCTTAAGAATTTCTTCCGACATCCTTATTATTCTATCTATTGGGTACTCATAATACATCTCGATTCTTTCAAGCTCTTTTTGAGCAAGCTGAGCTTCTGTAATTTGCTCCTTAATAAGATCTTCTCGTATATTTAAAGATTTTTCTATCCTCTCCCGTCTCTCAGGAATAGCTAAATCTCTTCCAAGAACCCTAAGATTCCTAATTTTGTCCACCTTTAATCTATCCAATATAGACTTTTGCTGTCTCTTCAAATCCCTTATCTTACTAGCAGAGTCAATATAATCATCTGAAAAAACTCTTAACTCCTCCTGATATAAAGGAACAGATTTAAGCATCTCTTTTATATAAAGCCTTTCATTATTAATACTTTCTTCAAAAATATCTTCCCCAAGTTCATATAATTTATGCTTATTTTCAATATAACTTACTAAACGCTCCTGGAATGGCTTTAATGAAGCTTTATAAAAAGATGTGATTCTTTTTTTTTTGTTATAGTAGTCAGCGTTATTATCCTTTTCTCTTTCCTTCTCTCTTTTAAAAAATTCTTCTCTATCTACTCTTGAATAAATAGCATTAACCAAATTATAATAATTCTCTATAACAAGTCCCTCACTCTTAAGAATGTTTTCAATTATAGATTCACCAGAATCCATTTGTTTTGCAAGCTCAACTTCTTGATCTCCAGTTAACAAAAATTCTTTCCCTATCTCTTTCAAATAAAGCCTTATTGGATCTTCGGTATTGTTATCTTTTAACAACCCACTCTTAATGCACCCTGAAAAATCTTCCTTGTCTAAAATATCATCATCAAATTCTTCTAATTTATCATCAACCTCATCATCACCATCAACAGAATCACCTAAGACCATAAACTGGCTATCCATTTTACTTGACTCTTCTAATTCGGAACTATCACTAACACTAGAGTTCTTAGACTCTACTCTTTCATCAATCAAACTTATTCCCTCATCCTCAAGTATTCCATAAATAAAATCAATGTTTTCCGGCTCCAACATATCTTCTGAAAGCAAAGTAGATAAATCTCCAAATGTAATCTCTTTTCTACCCCTCAAATAATCCAATATGGCTTTTATTACTTTTGAATTCTTCTTTCTAAAGCATTGCAAATCTTTATTTTCTATACTATTCATTCAAATATATCCTTAAACTCTCTCTTTGCATATTCAAAAACATTAATTCTCTTATTTGAGTCTTAGCATCTATTTCCATTAAAGCACTATTTCTGTTCATTTCCCTAAAAGCCAAAACGCGGTCTTCCAATTTTCTTTTTTTAATTGCAAATAAAATTTGCATAACCATCTCATTATCTACTTCAAATTCTATCCTTAACATATCTTCAAAAAAAACTTCACTAACACCATACCTATCTTTTAAAAACTCTTTTAAATTAAGCAATGAAAAAATCTCATTATTATCAAATAAGTTTTCAAAGCACATAAAAACTTTTCTTACATCAATGTCATGTAAATCACTATCACTAATATTACGCCTTATTATATTAAAATAATTAAAGTCTTTCAACAAGGCAATTACTAAATACCTCTCATATGTATTTGGTTGATAAGAATATGTACTTTTCTTAGAGCTCTCAATTGCATTTCTTTCTCTAATATCATAGTAATCTTTTCTTAAGGTCTCAAGTCTAACTCCAACCTTACTCTCTATTTTTTCTAAAAGAATATCTCTTTGAGTATTAGTGCTTGATAAACTTATTAATTTTATAAAGATACCAATCATATGATTTAAATCTGATGTTTTATTTAAATCATATTTAGCAGAATATTTTTCCAAAAGATACTCAAATGCATCACACTTATCACCAACCATACCTCTTAAATAAGATGCCCCCTTACTCTTCAAAACATCTGCAGGGTCAAGTCCATCCTCCATCTTAATTACACTTACATCAATGCCAAAGGGCAAACAAATTTGATATGCCTTAAGCGTAGCTAAAAGTCCAGCATCATCACCATCAAAACATATTATTATTTTATCCGCATATCTTCTAATTAAAGCAAGATGCTCTCTTGAAAAGGATGTACCGAGTGTAGATACCGCAATTCTTACATCAGCTGTAAAAAAAGAAAGAACATCTATATACCCCTCTGTTAATATTACCGACTTATTTTCCTTAATCACAGAAAACCCTTCATAAAATCCATAAAGTAGCTCTCTTTTTTTAAAAGCATCTGTTTCGCTCAAATTGATATACTTGGGACCATTATTTAAGCCTAAACTTCGTCCCCCAAATCCCACCACATTTCCTTTAAAATCTCTGATTGGAAAAATTAATCTACCAGATAAAATTGAAAACTTTTGTTTTTTTCTTGAAAAGAAACCACTCTTGCTCAATATTTCAGCAGAATATCCCTTTGAAATTAAAAAATTATAAAAACTAAATCCACCCTCCACATCACATTTCAAATATCCAATATTAAATAAATTAATAACTTTTTCTGATATACTTCTCTTCCTAAGAATATAATTCAAAACTTCACTATTATTACAAAAAGAAGCCAAAAAAAACTTCACTAACTTAGCATTCAAGCTATATATTTTTGAAATTATTTCCTTATTCTGAATTCCATCCTTAAGCTTAAGAGGTTTCTTAATATCGTCATACGAAATTCCTACTCTACTACATAAAAACTTAACAGCATTATCATAGCTAAATTTTTCAATATCCATCAAAAATTTTATAACATCCCCTCCCCTTTTACATCCAAAACAATAAAAAAACCCCTGAGAAGGATTTACAAAAAAAGAAGCTGTTTTCTCAGCATGAAAAGGACAAAGTCCCTTATAAGATGATCCTGATTTGACTAATTTAACTCGTTCACCTATAAAATCCACAATATCTACTCTATTTCTGATCAAATCTATAACTTTAGCATGTTCCATATTTTTCAATCCTTAGTAACAAAATTATAAATATAACTATTTGCAGCTAAGAGATGGTCACTATAGCCTGAAGAAAATTTATGAGTTCCAGTCTTAGGATTTTTTAAAACAAAAAATAAATAATTTGTTTTATCCGGGAAAAAAGCTGCCCGCAAAGATACAGCACCTGCATTAGAAATTGGAGTTGGAGGATAACCTCTGTTGACATAAGTATTATAATCAGACTTAATCTCTAAATCTGAAAAATAAATCCTCCTAGGATGAGGCCTTTTTAACTCTTCAGTAATAATATACTCAACCGTAGCACAAGATTGCAAAGCCATATTAGACTTTATCCTATTGTAAAAAACAGAAGCCATTACTGCTGCTTCACTCTTAACTCTATATTCTCTCTCTACAATAGAAGCAATAATTACTCTATGATAAAGATCTTCACTAGAATAAGACTTATAATCTATTCCCATAGAAATAAGTTTACTAAAAAAATTACCAACAAAAACTCGAATTATTTCTTTCATGTCCATATCCTTATAAAATTTATAAGTATCTGGAAATAAAAACCCTTCAAGAGAATAATAATCAAGTCCAAGCTCATTAATAAATCTAGCATCATTTATCAAATCAACAAAACTCTGAACATCATCAATAATACCAAATTTACTAAGCTTTAAAGCTATCCTTCTGGCCGTATATCCCTCAGGTATCGTAACACTAATGTCAAGCGCAGGACTTCCCTTCAAAAGCTCCTTATACACATCAAAGGTTGAAAAATTCCTACTAATTAAATATTTGCCTTCTTTAAAATTTTTATCACTATCAAAAAGATAGGAAATAGCTACCAACAGTTTCTCAGATCTAATAAATCCTTGCCTTTTAAGCTCCCTAGCTATCCTCTTTACTCCCCATCCTTTCTGAACTTCAAATTCATATAACAATTCAGATTCAAAAGGAGAAGAATTTAAAAAATATAAAAAAAATGCTAAGATAAAAAGTATAATAATCAAAACAAAAGAAGAAATAAAAAAATTTTTTATTTTCATAAGAATTTAAAATCTCTTTACAAGAGTAACACTCTCACATACTTTGCTTAAAAACCTAAAAAGTAAATCTCCTATATAAAACACAAATACTCACCTATAATTATTAAAATGAACATCAAAAACCAAAAGAAATCCAACTTTTAACATAAATAAAGCAAAGAAAACCCAAAACTCTTACAATACCAACAGACTGTCTTAAATTGGGGAGGGTGGGATTCGAACCCACGTAGGCAATGCCAACAGATTTACAGTCTGCCCCGGTTAACCACTTCGGTACCGCCCCAAAAAGCCGACTGTCGGATTCGAACCGACGACCTGCGGTTTACAAGACCGCTGCTCTGGCCAGCTGAGCTAAGTCGGCATAACACTAATGGCTAGTTTATAATAAATAAAGGATATTAGTCAATAGTAAGTTTTTAAAATCAACAAGCTACATACCAACAGAAAGAAAAATTTTTATAAAAAAAGCAAAAAAACAAACTATAAAACTAGAAACCAAAATCACATAATACCTAATCTTTTTTCTCATAAGCAAATAAAAAAATATTAATCTGGTAGCCTCAAGTCCAAAAGAAACAGAGCTTAGTACAATCGCAAAATCAAGAGAAAACTCTTGAAAAGAGTACATAAAAGTATTATAAGCACCTGCCAAAAACATAAATAAACTAAGTAAAGAATTTAAAAATAATATTATTACCAAACCTCTAATAAAAATTGATAACAATCTAAATTTATCTGTCCTAAAAGCTCTCATAATAATCTATAAACTCTCAAGTATAAAAAGAGTTTGGTCTATTAGAGATAAAACATTACTAATAACATAAGCTAAGCTAATGCTTTCATTATCTCCTGTAGATAATTTATAAGAAGTATTTAAAGCACTTTGTATGAAAGTATTACTGTTTTCTAAAAGAATACAATACCTTTTCCTAAGGTCAATAAAACAATCTATAAAATTAAGAACTAATTTTTCAATATAACAATTCTCATTCAAGCACCATTCCAAAATTTTCTCCCTACAAGAATTATCATTATCTTCCTGACTACATCGCTCATATTCTTCATTTTTATAATTAATCTCAAAACAAAAATCATAAATTTCCTTTCTCATCAAATTAACATTTTTCTCAAGAGCAACATAAGCACTTCTCAATTCAACATTATTTACAAGCACCACATTAGCTACAGTTTTTAATACTTCCATCATTCTTACATCATAAATGGTCTTAAAGAATTCATTCATAAAGTAAAGTTTTTTAAAGTTAGAATATTCAATTTTAAGGCCTATAAAAATTATATTATTTAAATCCACAATAATACTATAATTTTTAATTAAACTCTTAATCTCTTTATTCATAAGAATTTTTAAGTCCGAATCATGCCTACTAATAATCTGGCCACTAACATTTAAGAACAAAATATTTTCATAAAAACTTTTAAGATCTAGATACGAAACACATTTCTTAGGTTGTAAAACTGGATTTTTATAATAAAGTTTAAAAACTTCCATATAAGGCAAAGTTTTTGCCAAACTAATAATGTTTGACATAATGTTTAAAACATTTTTATACATTATGTCAAACTTTAAAAGACTCTCATCCCCCAAAATTTCATCCTCATTGGAATCTATTGTTAAAAAATAATGTCTAATAATAATTTTTAAGATTTCTTCATTCACTTCAATATCTCTTAATGTATGCAAAATGTCAAAGAAAGAATTAAGATATTTATCAACACTATCAAAACTAGCATTACCTAAGCCATTAAAGTTAACAATATCTAAATTCTCATTATCATCTAAAAATTCTATGTTAAAGAAAGAAAAAAAAGACTTATAAGGAAAAAAGGCAACACTATTTAGAACATAAAAAAATTTAAATATATCTTCTACTGTTTTATATGTTTGCAAAGGAATTAAATTAACATAAGCACTAATGTTTGTTTTAATAGCATACTCTAAATCATTCTGACTTGTATCTTTTTTCAAATATTTCTCATATTCTTCCGAGTCTAAAAAATCTTCCATTTTATGCTTAAAATCAGGAATTTTACTATTAATAACTTCAAACATTGCCCTCTCAACAGAATTTCTGTCATCTAAAATCTGAAAAAATTTCTTAAGTTTCATAGAATAACGATACAATCCAAAAAACATCTCTACAAAACCCATATATAAAATTCTCTTTCTAAAATCTATTACAGGCTTTTTGTAAATGTTGTTAATACCATTTTCCAAGCTTTTTAGATAATAATTTTTATATATATCTTTCTTACTAATATCTTTTTGAAAAAACTTTAAAATAGATATCCATATCCTTACTAAAAAGGATTCCCCCTTTAAATTCTCTGACAGAAAATTTTCAACTTGTAATGCAGAATCTGAGTCCAAACGACTAGAATTATTCATAAACAATCCTGAAGAATTTAAGCTTAGATTTTTTTTAATCTCATTTATTAGTCTAACCCTTGATTCTTTTGAAAGCTTGGCAATAGAGTCACGTATATTAATTTCAATCTTGTTCATAAACCTCCATTTATAAAAAATTAAACCAAAATTTAACAAATACTTTTTTATAAATTTCAGGATAAATTAAAATTATAGTCTAGTTATAGAAAAATCAGTATTTCAATATAATATATTTTGGTATGAATTTAGGATCTAATAGTAAAGACATAATAAGTATTGGTAAAATTTTCAATAATAATAACTATGATTTTTTCCTAGTAGGAGGTGCTTTAAGAGATTTACTCCTTAAAAAGATACCTTATGATTTTGACTTTACAACTAATGCAACTCCAGAAGAAATAATGCAACTATTTCCAAACAACATACAAACAGGTATCAAACATGGAACAATAAGTATAATTTTTAATAAAAAAATTTTTGAAGTTACTACTTATAGAATAGACAAAGAATATGAAAATAAAAGATTTCCCAAAAAAATAGAATTTACAAAAAGTTTAAATGAAGACCTAAAAAGAAGAGATTTTACAATAAACTCAATTGTAATGAATATACTCAACTGTAAAATAATAGATTATTACAATGGGGAAAGAGACCTTAATAAAAAAATAATCAAATGTATAGGTGATGCGAATAAAAGGTTTGAAGAGGATGCTCTTAGAATATTAAGAGCATCAAGATTTGCATCTACGCTTGACTTTATAATAGATAAGCAAACATTAATCTCTATGAAATACAAAAAAGAAAACATCTTACTCTTATCAAAGGAAAGAATAAATAATGAATTTATTAAACTTTTAGAAGGAAAAAATCCAATAAAGGGAATCAACTATCTACAAAAAGTAAACTTTTTCAAATATTTCTTTAATATGGAAATAAATAAAAAATTAAAAAACAAAATTACCCTCTTAGAGAAAAAAAAATTTTATCTCAAAGCAATAGTTATTCTTACAATCAAACAAGACGCACTGCCCTTAAGAGATACTTTAAAATTACTTAAATTTTCCAACAAAGATATAAAATTAATCTTATTCTATAAATGCATTTTTAATGAAATTAACACTTCTCAAATCAAAACATTAAAAGACATAAGAATACTGCTAAGTAAGGCAACCAAAGAAGATTATAAGGAAATATTTGATATATATAAAGCTCTTAAAGGCAAAGATCACAAACTCAAATTCATATTAAATAAAATCAAAAGCAAAAAATTAACAAATAATCCATTATCTTTAAAAGAATTAGCAATAAATGGTGATGACATTAAAAAGCTTAAAATAACAGAAAGTAAAAATATTGGACAAATACTAAACAATTTATTAGATAAAGTACTAAGTAATCCTAAATTAAATAAAAAAGAAATTCTACTAAAAGAGGTAAAGCAAATCAAAGGTCAATATTCTCAACATTCTTAAGTGCCATCTCAGCGGCTCTCATCTCAGCTTCTTTTTTAGATTTTCCCTTGCCATTTGATATAAATTTATCATCAACATAAAGTTCCACACAAAAAATCTTATTATGGTCAGGACCTATCTCTTTGGCTAATTTATAACTTGGTGAAATCTTATATTTCTTTTGAACATATTCTTGAAAAAGACTTTTATAATCCTTAAAATCCCCACGATTAAACATCAATCTTATATGTACATCAAAAAGCTCTACCACAAAAGCCGAAACTTTTAAAAACCCACTATCAAGATAAAGAGCCCCAACAAAAGCTTCAATAGCATCAGCAAGAATGCCCTTCTTATTCCGTCCATCATTACTCTCCTCTCCCCGACCAAGTAAAAGATAACTTCCAAGGTCAAGTTCTCGAGCAAGACTAGAAAGAGAATCTTCACTTACAATATAAGATCTAGCTTTACTAAGCTCACCCTCACTCTTCTCAGGATACAATCTATATAAATAATCTGTAATAATAAGGTTGAGAACAGAATCTCCTAAAAACTCTAATCTCTCATTATTAATAGACTTTTGTTCTAGTTCATTAGCATATGATGAATGGCTTAAAGCTGTATTTAACAAATCAAAATCATTAAAACCAATATGCAAACTCATTAAAAATTCATCTAATTGTTTCTTCCGTTCCTCATCAAACTTCATCCAATAGGACTCCTTTTAATTAATCCTTCCTCTTCTCAATAAAGGTAACAACATCACCTACCGTTTCAAACTCACTAGCTTCATTTTCTGGAATCTTATCATCAAATGCTTCCTCTAGTAAATATAAAAGTTCATAAATATCAAGGCTGTCTGCTCCAAGATCTTCAACAAACCTAGACTCCATAGTGATTTCATCTTCCCTTTTATCAAGCTGCTCAGATATAATAGACCTAATCTTTTTAAAAATTTCACTTTGTTCCATAAATACACAATCCTCGTTCAATCTACAAACCCAATTCTAAATATTGATTATTTCTATAATAACCACACTTTAAGCAAACCCTATGCCTTACACCAAGATTACCACAGTTTGAACATTCTTGCAGTTGTGGTATTTTTTTCCTCATATTTATACTACGCCTTGTCCTACTTCTAGACTTTGAAGGCTTAAACTTTGGAACAGCCATTTCTTTGTCTCCTTACAAATAACAAATTTATCTTAATAATATATATATTATTAAGACCATTTGTCAATAAATTTAGATTTTAACTTATTTTGAACTAATTCCGGAACAAACCTTGAGAGATCAAAATTTTTATTTTTTATTAATTCTTTAACAAAATCTGACCTTACAAACAAATATTTAGAACTACTCGGCAGAAAAACTGTATCTATCTCAGAATTAAGTTCACTATTAATGATATACCTCTCAAACTCACACTCAAAATCATGAAAAGCCCTAATACCTCTTACAATAAACCTAGCACTATTCTTTAAAGCATAATCAACAATTAATCCATTATGCTTATCTACAAATATTTTTGCAATAGATAAAGTCTTTATAACCTCACAAGTGAGTTCAAACCTCTCAACATCACTAAGTAAATAACTTTTACTACTATTCTTAGCAACAAGAACAATAACCTTATCAAAAATAAGTGAAGCTCTCTTCACTAAATCAATATGTCCCCAAGTAATAGGATCAAATGAACCAGGAAATACTGCTATTCTCATAATCAATATAATTTAAATCCTTTATTCATATCTTCAAGAATTTTTTTTCTCCAAAGAGGACGGTCTTCTAAATTTTCAAAATCTATTTCTCTAATTATCTTAAAAGCTAAATTACTCCCTCTAATAAGTTTGTTAACAACAAAAAATTTACCAATTCCTCTATACACCAGATCTTCATTCTTTAAAAGATTATTTTCTAGCCTTACCTTATTAATGGCACAATCAAAATGTATAGGTTTATCTTCATTATCAAATTTCATAGACATACAGGAAGCAAGCTCTTTGATTTGTTTCTCACATAAAGGGCAAATCTTTGTAGTAATTATTCGCGTTCTAAATCCTCTGTCTAATTCTTTTGGTTTATTAACCTTATGATTTCCCTGCTTGCTAAAATGAGTATTAACAGATTTATTATTCGTACCAAAAGATTCAATCTTTTGTTTTTTAATATCAGGTCTTGTCTTTTTTCTCTTCCAATAAGGAACTCTATTAATTTTTTGAAAATTATTTCGATTATCATTGCCTTGCCCAGATTTCAACCATTATCTCCTTCATTTATACCAAAAAATAAGCATTAATCTCTTTAAGGCTAAAAATAGAAACAAGAAAATATCCTAAATAATTTAAATTATTTAACATACTTAATATCTGAAAAATACTTATATTATTTAAGTTTCTTAATGTCAAGACGCTCCTTTACCTTCATAGCAGCCTTACCAATTCTACCTCTCATATAATAAAGCTTAGCCTTCCTTACCTTTCCTCGCTTTAAAACCTGAACCTTCTCTATAATAGGAGAATGCATTGGAAATATTTTTTCAACTCCAATCCCCGAAGAAATCTTTCTAACCAAAAAAGTTTGCCCAATACCTTTATTTTGAATAGAAATAACAAGTCCTTCAAAATTTTGGGTCCTCTCATTACTTCCCTCAATAATCCTATAGCTAACACGCACAGTGTCTCCTACTCTAAAATCAAAAACTTCTGTTCTCTTTTCCTTAGCTTCAATTTGCTTTATTAGATCCATTATCTTCTCCCTTCACTTCTAAATATTTAAGGTACAAATCATATCGATTCTTCTTTGTTTTTTCAACAGCCTTAATAAACCTCCATCTCCTTATTTCTTCATGATGCCCTGAAAGAAGTACACTAGGCACTTCCATTCCCTTAAACTCATAAGGCCTGGTATAATGAGGATATTCAAGAAGACTATACTCACTACCAAAAGACTCCTCAATCAAGGATTTTGGATTTATTACACCATCTAATAATCTATATATACTATCTATTAAAACAAGAGCAGCAACTTCACCTGAAGAGAGTACATAATCTCCAACTGAAATTTCAAAATCAACATACAAATCAATGACACGTTGATCTAGCCCTTCATATCTTCCACAAATTATAACAAGTTCCTTTTCCCTTGACAAGTCATAGGCTAATTTCTGATTATACTTTAAACCAGACGGACTTAAAAATATTGTAGTTTTATCTTTTGAATTCACATAATCAAGAGCATCTGACACAGGTTGAGCCTTTAAAACCATTCCTGCACCACCACCATAAGATATATCATCACACCTTTTATGTTTATCTTTAGAAAAATCACGAATAGAAATAAGTTCATAACTCACAATACCTCTATCCACAACTTTCTTCATTATTGAATTTTCAAAAAATGGAGCAATTATTGACGGAAATAAAGAAAGAATAGTAATTTTCATCTTAAAAGCTCTAACATTTTAAGCTCAATAGTTTTCAATTCTCTATTAATCTCACCAAGATAAATTTCTAAAAAGGGAATAAAAAATAATTTATCCCCTGCCTTAACTTCAAGAAGAACAGAATTTCCACATTCCAAAAAAGAAACAACAACTCCTAATTTTTCCCCACTGCTTACAATGCTATAACCAATAAGTTCTCCAAAATAATATTCACCTTCCTCCAACTTAGATGCAAATTCATCACCCACCCATAATTCAAAACCAATCAAATCTTTAATATTCTCAGGGGAATTAAATTCTTCAAATTTTAATAACAACACATTATTAATTAAGGATACATTTTCAACCTTAACCTCAATTGAAGAACAACATTTTTTCTTTAAAATTAATTTATTTCCCTTTAGCCCTAAAAACCCATCAAAATCATTGGATATGCTTTTAACCTTAGCATATCCATTAATTCCATAAGACGACATTATTACGCCTTTTATAAACATAAATTAGTCCAAAATTTCTAGCTGAACTCTCCTATTTGTCTTTGCAGCGCAAGCACTAAGTAACGTCCTAATAGCCCTTGCAATGCGACCTCTTCTCCCTATTATCTTTCCAACATCACTTGTAGAAACTCTCAATTCCAAAATAGTTGACTTTTCACCCTCAACCACATTTAATTTAACCTCATCTCTTTTATCTACAAGAGATTTTACTACAAACTCTATAAGTTCTATTTCGTTGCCGTATTCTTTCATTAAGTCCTCCTAATTCTCTTCTTTAAACCCATTTTTATTTAAAAGTTTCTTAACTGTATCACTTGGAATAGCTCCTTTACTTATCCAATCTTTGAATTTATTTTCATTTATTTTAATTTGATTTTGTTTTTCAACAGGATGATAGTACCCAAGTTCTTCAATAGCTCGTCCATCTCTAGGCGAAGCAGAATCCATCACTACAATTCGATAATAAGGCCTTTTCTTTGCCCCCATCCTTTTCAATCTTATTCTAACACTCAATTTATCATTCCTCCTTTTCCTCCCAAAAGAGATGCTATCTTATTTTGAAAGCTTTTATTTTTCATTTTTTTCATCATTAAAGTTGTCTGACTAAACTTTTTAATAAGTTTATTTACCTCAAAAACTGTTGTCCCACTTCCCAAAGCTATTCTTCTCTTCCTCGAAGGATTATTTAAAAAAACAGGATTTAATCTCTCTTTTTTAGTCATAGAACAAATGATTGCCTCCTCTCTCTTAAGCTCACTCTCATTAACTTTAGAACTCAACATTTCTGAAGAAACACCCGGAAGCATTCCCATTAAACTAGAGACTCCACCCATATCCTTCATGTATTTAAATTGACTTAAGTAATCTTCAAAATTAAAATTAGCCTTCTTAATCTTCTCTTCAAGTTTTAATGCTTCTTCCTTATCTATAACAGCTTGAGCCTTCTCAACAAGACCAACAACATCGCCCATACCAAGAATGCGTGAAGCAACTCTATCTGGATAAAAAATATCAAGATCTTCCGGCTTCTCTCCAATCCCCACAAATTTAATAGGAGCCCCACAAATAGTCTTAAGCGATATAACTGCTCCGCCCCTAGCATCAGAATCAAATTTTGTGAAAATTACACCTGTAATTCCAACTCTATCATTAAATTCTTTTGCAATATTTACAGCAATCTGACCTGTCATAGCATCGGCCACTAATATTGTTTCCACAGGAGCCAACATTTCCTTAATTTCTTTTATTTCTCTTAATAATAACTCTTCAACTTCAAGACGACCTCTAGTATCTACTATCACAGTATCGAAAAGCTCCACTCTAGCATATTTAACAGCTTCCTCTACAACCCTAATAGGATTTTCCTCACCCTCAAGCGCAAAAACAGAAATACCAATTTGACTACCCAGAATCTTTAATTGATCAACTGCGGCCGCTCTAAAAGTATCTGCAGCTACAAGAAGAACTTTTCTATTCTCTTTTTTAAGTCTCATTGCAAGTTTTGCACAAGTCGTAGTTTTACCAGAACCCTGAAGACCAACCATCAAAATACATGATTGTTTATTAACAGGATTTAGAATAAGTTCAGAATGCCTATCTCCCAGAAAACTTACAAGTTTATCATTAACAATCTTAATAAACTGAGACTTAGGATCAACATTCCTTAAAACTTTAATTCCCTTCGCCTCTTCGACAACAGAATTTATAAAACGTCTAACAACCCTTAAATTAACATCAGCATCAATTAAAGCACTCTTAATAGTGTCTACAGCCTCTTCAATATTTTTTTCACTTATTACAGATTTTCCAGAAACATACTTTACAAAATTCCTAAAACCTGCACCTAGATCATCAAACACTAAAAATTATCCTCATTTGAAAAAATGTTACAAAGTATACAATACAAAAAAAGAAAATATTAATCAATATCTCCTCCTGTTAAATAAAACTTATTAAAAATAACGCTAGATGCAGGGCCAATAACGGATACTTCCGTATCAAGAGAACTAAGCTTTAATATGATACTCTCTTTATTTAACTTTTTGATTTCCTCTTTTAATAAGTCAAAAAAGCTTTTAAGCTTAAAGCTTTGCCCATAAAGCACCAAATAATTAAAATCAAGAACTCTTTGAATATTTATAATAACTATTGCTAAATACTTTACTGTATCCTCCATTATTTTCCGTACAAATTCATATTTTTCATGAAGAGAAAAAATATCATATATAGTAACTTTTTTAAGCCTACCTTCATATTTGTCATAAAGCTCAGGTATCTCCCCATTCATAAATTCTTTTGATATTAAACGTTGGAGTGCAAAATTAGATATCAACATATTAACACACCCCTTATTCCCACAAGTAGGACAATTTTTCTCACCTCCATAATCAATAACCATATGACTAACCATGCCAGATTTATTATTAAATCCAGAATAAACATTACCCTCAGACCAAATAGAAAGCTCAGCAGTATCCGTATAATCAAAAAACATGATATTATCTACATTTTTACCCATAAATTCAGCAAGAGAAAGGTTTTTAACATAACTTTCAAGATACACTGTAAGTGAAAAATATTCCTCTAATATAGCCTTAACGGGAACATCCTTTTCAATCCATGCTCCATGACTATCATTAACAATACCAGATTCCTTATCCTTAATTATTCCAGTAATACTAAATCCTAGTCCAATAAACTTATCTCTTGAAAAATTATGCTTCCATATAATCTCAATCATATGATCCTTAATTTTTTCCAAAATTTCATAAGCACTAACTGGAGGTTCAAAAGAATAAGTTTCACTTATTAAAACCTCACATTTAAGATTTGCAATTCCTATTTGAAAATAATTACTAGAGATAATTACTCCCATTGAATATGCAAAATCCTTATTAATGTCAAGAAGTATTTCTTTTCGTCCATGTTTTTTAATATCCGTTTCTTTTGAGCCAACTTCAACTAAAATACTTTCCTTAATCATCTGATTAGTAAGAATTGTAACAGCAGCATTTGTTAATGATAATTTACGAGCTAAATCTGTTCTTGAATGCTGCATATTTTTTAAGCTAAGGAGTATCTTTTTTCTATTGCCACCTCTAATTGAAACCATGTTCTCACCTTGCATAACATAACCTCCTTTTATTTTTAAAATAAAAAAATATTAATAATAAGACATGATATCAAAAAACCACCCTAATATTCTAGTAGAACTTAAAAGACAAAAAATCTTTTTTTTAAAGAATAAAATTATATTTTAATATTATTACAATATAAATAACAAAATGTTTAAATATTAGAGCTCACACACTTAAATATAAAGTTTAAAATCTTAAAAGAATAAAAAATGAAATTATGAAACAAATATGTAGATTTTTATTCAGACCCAACTTTTAACTAGTTGGATCTGAATAAAAATAAGAAAATTGAACCTACATTTTTGCCGTTAAAAATTAATCTGCAAAACGTGTATGCTCAACTTTCCATTTTGCAACCCTAACTCCTATCCACAAAGTATAAATTCCGAAGGTAATAAAGCAAAGAATCCACCAAACAATCCAATGCCCCAAAAGATTTGCTCCATCTCCATTAAACTTTAAACGACGTCCTTCAATAACAGTATGATCAACATGAAACTTGCACACCATACAATAAGCCCAAGGAAAACAAAACCCAAGGGTAAAACAAGTCATAAAGGCTGCTCCCATATATACACAAACTGATTCAAAAACACTCCCATCAAAATATGATTTACTTGACATGTTAAAATGCTCCTTAATTTATTATTTTTAATAAAACTAAAATAGTTTCTTTTTAATAAATACAACATTTTCAACAATAATCAATCTCACTTTTCCCTAAAGTAAGAAAATTCCATAGTAAAGACTCCCCTCCCCTTAGTAGAGCTTCTTAAAGTAGAAGTATACCCAAAAAGTTTTTCAAAAGCTGCCTCGGCTTTTATTATCTCACAATCCTCAACATTACTAATAGAATGAATAATTCCACCAATATAATTTAATGTAGAAACAACTTCTCCTGTATATTCAATAGGAGTTCTAATTTCTAAAATCATTATCGGTTCTAGCTTAATAGGATTAGCCCTTTTGAAAAGCTCATGGAAAGCAAGCCCTGCTATTGACTCAACAGCAAACTCACTAATCTTGCCTTTATCATAATTTAATGAAGTAATCTTAACTCCTGTATCTATAATAGGATATCCAATAACACCACTTGAAAAAGCAGAAGTAATTCCTTTAACTATTACAGCTCTAAACAAAGGATCAATATCACATTTAAAATCAATTTTATTACCTTCGCCCCTATTTAAAGGACTAATAACCATACCAATTTTTAAGTTAAGCTCTTTACCTGCAAAAATATTACTAAACTCAAATACATCATCAATCTCTAAACTCAAACTCTCTCTATAACTTACCTGAGGCCTTCCCGTATAAACATTAAGTTTAAACTCATCTCTAATTCTTGTAATAATAATATCAAGATGTAACTCCCCCATTCCAGAAACAAGTAGTTGTCCTGTCTCCTTACTTTCTTTATAACTAAAAGTAGGATCTTCTCTAGCTATTATCTCAAGCACTTCTTTAAGCCTAGAATCATCAGACGTCCTTTCCGGCTCAATAGATATTAATACAACTGGCTCTGGAAATATTAAAGGCTCAAGTAAAATTTCATTTCCCTCCTCAACAAGAGTATCTCCCGTTACAGAATGCCTAAGCCCAATAACTGCTCCAATATCTCCTGCCTTAACCTCATCAATCTGCTCATTTTTATTTGAAAAAACCCTAAAAATTCTTGTAAACTTTTCAAGCTTATTCTTAGCAACATTAATAACCTTTTTTGACGAATTAATTTCACCTGAATACACTCTAATAAAATAAAGATGTGCAGCAATTGCACTAAAATATTGAACTTTAAAAACAAGTGCCGATAACTTTCCCTCATGACTAGGATCAATTAGTATGTCTTTATTCTCTTTTAAAGAATATGCATTAAAACTTTTCTCAAAAGGACCTGGAAGATAATCCACAACAGCATCTATTAAAGGTTCTATCCCAATATTTTTAAGACTAGTTCCCATTAAAACAGGTATAATAGATCCGCTAATAGTATTCTTTCTAATCTCTTCTACTATAAGAGAATTGTCAATATCAGTATTTTCAAGAAAAAGTTCAGTAATCCTCTCACTAAAATTACTAAGAGCATCTATTAACCTCTCTTTAAAAATTTTAACATCTTCAGCAAGCTCTTCACGAACCTCCCTCTCAATCACAACCGGCTTACCATCTTCAAGCTCAAAATGCAATTCTTTATTGCCAATAATATCTATTACTCCTTCAAAATTATTCTCACTCCCAATTGGAATCTGCAAGATTATTGGAGTAATATTAAACTTATTTTTTATATCCTCAACAACCTTAAAAAAATCAGCGCCTACTCTATCCATTTTATTAATATAAGCAAGTCTTGGAATTCCATACTTTGACGCTTGTTTCCATACTGTTTCCGTTTGTGCCTGTACTCCATCAACAGCACTAAAAATAACAACCCCTCCATCAAGAACACGAAGAGATCTCTCAACCTCAGCTGTAAAATCAACATGCCCAGGAGTATCAATAATATTTATCTGATGCCCTCGCCAATAACAAGTAATAGCAGCAGAACTAATTGTAATGCCTCTATCTTGTTCTTGAGCCATCCAGTCAGTAACTGTATTACCAGAATCAACATTTCCTATCTTATGAGTTTTGCCAGTATAGTATATTATCCTTTCTGTAGTAGTAGTTTTTCCAGCATCAATATGTGCCATAATTCCAATATTCCTAATTTCCATAGAGCCCTCAAACATAAGATTAAAGCTATAGACTTACTATAGCTTTATCTAAATCAAATATAATTATATTATTAATTAACACATATAAAAATAAATTTTTAAAATTATTTTTTATGTCATACCAAAAAGATTAATGTTTATCTTTACAACACTCATCTTCATGACACGGACATTCACATGAATCCTTATCCTCGCATAAATCACTTTTCTTCCCCTCGTGACATGGGCATTCACAATGGTTTACCAAAGATTTATACATCCATAAATATTTTTCAAGAGCTACCATAATATCATCTAAAACATTAGCCGTTCCATAATCAGATGCATCATCAACAATACCTCTTGTTTCAAAAATATTTTTAAGAATGTGACTAAGATCACGAACAATACTGTTCACTGAAAGAACAAAATCTGAGGTTGACTCCATACCAAGTTCCTTAATAAAAGAGCTTTTAGCAAATTCAGAATATCTAAACTCAGAATCATAACCCAACGCTCTAGATCTCTCAGCTAAAACATCAATAACCTCTGCAATGTATTCATAAAGTTTTTGTGTTTTTTTATGAATCACAAAAAAATTAACATCTTTTATATTCCAATGAATACCTCTTAAATTAGAATAAAAAACATGAAGCCCTGATAACAGCTCTTGAAGCTTTAAGTTTATCTTATCTGAATCATCCTTTTTTAAATAATCTAAATGATTTAACATATTTCCTCCCTATTAAAATCAATTAGATGTATGGTATGATAATATCATTTTATTATAGGTAAGGTAATTATGCAAAGAAAAATCATTTTCATTATTTTAATTCTTACAACTCAATTTATCCCATTAAGTGCAGATCAAGACCTACAATTTCTGTACTCCTCCATTCATAAATTAAGAGATAGCCTAAATTTAAAAAAATTAGAAATAGATGAAACTCTTGAGATGGTAGCAAAAGAATACATAACAAACCTTAGTAAACATAATGTATTAACACATACTCTTTTTGGAACAACTCCACTACAAAGAGTTAAAAAATACGACAAATATTTTTGCAGAATAAAAGAAATTCTAGCAGCGGAAATGGATGTTAAAGATGTAACAGATGCTTGGCTTAAAAGCCCACCTCACAAAGAAGCTCTTTTAAATAAAGATACAAGTAGGATGGGTGGACATATTTTACAAACACAGAATAATAAATACATATTCATAATCATCTTTGGAGAAAAATTTCAAACAAATTGACATAAATAAAACTTATCCTATATAATAACTCTTAGCATTAAAAGGGGTTCATAGCTCAGTTGGTCAGAGCGCCTGCCTTACAAGCAGGATGTCGGGGGTTCGACTCCCTCTGGACCCAAAATTCTTTTTTACGATTAAGTTTTTTGTGCTTTAATAAAGCTTATGTTTAAGTTTCTCTCTTGTTCTATATTAGTAGAAAATCCATGACCCGGATATATTTTAAAATTACTCTCCACTACGCTATTAATCTTCTTTAAACTAGAACATAAAACACCATAATCCCCATGAAAAAAATCTGTCCTACCAATAGAACCCCTGAAAAGTACATCCCCTGAAAAAAACATATCTGCTATTCTATAAGAAAGACTTCCTGGAGAATGCCCTGGAACAAAAAAAATCTCAACTTTACTACCTAAAAATTCAACCAAATCACCTTCACAAACAAATTTATATTCAAAAACAATGTCTTTTTCAAGATAAAAAATATTATCTCCCCTTAAATAAGAAAGATTATCTTTGGGTGAAAAAAATCCATTAAAATCATTTTTATGAAGATATACCTTAATGTCTTTATATTTATTTAATAAAAAAGGCAATCCTCCAATATGATCGAAATGTGTATGAGTTAAAAATAAATTTTTAGGAATAAGCTCCTCACTCTCTAAAAAATCCATCAACTTAATGGGATTCTCTCCAATATCAATAATAGAAGCATCTCTTATGCTTTTATCTTTACTATAAATAACATACACATTAGTTCTAGCTTCACCTAATATAAAATTCTTTAACTTCAAAATATTTTCCCTATCGTAAACTTACACTTTAAATACTCTAAGCTTTAAAATCAAGCTAATATTATTCTTATCTAAATCTTTACTCAATTTTTTCAAGGCCAATCTAGCCTCATGTTCTTCTTTAAAAGCTAAAATAAAAGCTCCACCTCGCCCTGCACCACTCAATTTACCAGCAAGAGCTTTAAATTCTCTCCCTCTTTTTATTATATAATCAAGGGAATCTGAGGATAAATCTAAAGAATTTAAGCAGTTATTTGCAATATTTATATTATTGACTAAAGAACAAAAATCTCGCCTAGAAAAAGCAGAATAAGAATCTTTAGCAATGACTCCTAACTCTTCAACAATTTCAAATAAACTGTTATTAAGAGATATTTTTTGATTTAAATCAGATATTATTTTACTAGTTTCAACTTCCCTTTTTACCGCTCCTATCAAGAAGTAAAAATCACAAGGTTCTATTTTTTGAGCACTCAAAGCATTATTATTATTTTCTAAATAAAAAGTTCCATTTAACTCAATTAGTAAAATATCCATGCCAGAAGACTTCCCATGAAAAATATTTTCAATTTCACGTGCCAGCAATATTTTATCGAAAGTTTCATATTCCTTATGCGTTATAATATATTCGGCAAAACATAAGCTAAGACTAGCAGAAGAGCCAAGACCAACTCCAACTGGAACCTCTGAAAATATTAAAAATTCGATAGGCCTAACTTTATTAAATCTCTTATTAATAAAATGTATTACTTTATCTATTTTTAAAGAAGGAGCTCCTAAGTACTTCCAAGAATTAGAAAACATATAGACTAAATACATGTAAAGGGGCATTGTTGTACCAATGACTGGAAAACCATAAACAGCACTATGTTCGCCCAAGAATATTATTTTAGAAGGTTTTTTGATTACAAACATCCGCTTTTAAAATCTGACACCATCCAAATCTAAATTTATTGAATCAATATCAAATTGCTTAAAAACTTCAAAATTTGGTTTATAAACTAAAAAAGTTTCATTTCCAGCTCCCAAAGCTTTAATTAAACAACATTCCTTCTTAAGATAAGCAAGACTTAAAGGTAGATCAGCAGAAATCCCTATCCTTTTCCCAATTTCTAATCCCAAATTCTTAGCTTCCTTTAAACTAGACAGAAAACAAGAATAAGAATTATTTGATTTAAGAACAATTTCTCTCATCATAATATTCATATTCTCTATAAAATCAATTAAAGAAGCTCTATGTTCATTGTATTTAATAATTGAACTAGTAGTTTTCACTGTTTTACTACCCTGCATTAAATAAAACTCACTAAAATCTATTTTCTCTAAAAGTTTATATGTAGGTACATTCCCTCCCTTAAATTGAACAACACCCCCAAAAATGCTAGTTGCAATATCATACCCACTACCCATACCCCCTTGAGCATATCTATAAGCTTCTAGGCAGTACATAAAAATCTTATCTTTTTCAAAATGATTAATGTTACTCAATAGTAAAAAAATCCCAGAAACAATTCCAACAGCAACAACTGCACTAGACCCAAATCCCTTCTTTACGCCACTATTCAAAAAAAAACCACTCGTATCAATATAAACATCACAAGAAAAATCTTCTAAATTAACAAAATATTTTTGTTGTAAATATCTATACATTTTAAAAACGAAATCATTTTCATTTTCTATTAAAGCAAAATCCTCAATTTTAGTTTTCCTACTAAAAAAACGCCACCTACTACTCCTTTTAAAAGTAAAATAAGCTCTCTCACTAATTGCTATTGAAAGTCCAAGACCACCTTCTTCCAAGATAGAATATTCGCCCATTAAAAGTAAATTACCAGGCACAGAAAAATTAATTAAATCCATTCCAATCCACTTCCAATCTTTGAGACAACAAAATTAACATCCCTAAAATTTCTATTAAGTCCATCTAAAATTAATTTTAAATCTTTCCTCAAGCAAAATATCTTCACCTGTGGACCAGCATCCATCGTCTCAAAAACAGGAATACCACTACCCCTAAGAGTAGCAACATATTTTATTAATTCTATAGTACTACTTTTAAAATAAATAATAGAAGATGACAACATTAAAGCAAACATATCCTGATAACTCTTTACAATATTGAGTCCAAGCCTATAAAAATCGCCTTTTAAAAAAAAATATAAAGCTTCCTTAAATATTTTTCGACTAGACTTAATCCAAGCATCCCAATAAAATTCATTCTGCATGCAAATCTTCATGGCAACTCTTGAAGAAATCTCTTTTTCCCTACTGTCAACTATAGCAAATATTATGCACAAATCATTAAAATGATTGCCATTATTTATATGAAATGCACTTCTAGCTCCTTCCTTTAAAATTGTAAATCCACCATAAATAGCTCTGGCTCCTGATGCTGACCCTACTCTTGCAAGCTCTGAAGCTTTTTGATGAGAATATTGATTAAAGTATTTTAAAATACAGGCAGAAATAGATGCAAAACCAGAACTTGAACTTGCAAGCCCTGCAGCTGTTGGAAAATTATTCTTACTACTAACTTTAAAACCAACATTTGGTTCATTTAAGATTTTTCTTGCATAATTGAAAAACCTTGTCTCTCTATCCTTCAAGATAACATTCTTTGAATTTAGAATTATTTCATCCTTATCTGAAATTTCAAGTTCACTTGTTGAATAAAATTTATCAACACTTACAGCAATGCTAGAGGTAGCTGGAATATTTAGCAAAATATCCCTTTTCCCCCAATACTTAATTAACGCTAAGCTAGCGTTAACCTTGCATCCAACCTTCATTTTGCTCTTAATTCCTCTAAAACATTAAGACCAAAATCAAGAGAATAAACTTCATTATGCCTCATTTTCAATAATATTTTTTCTCTCTCATCACTAGTTATATTATAATCCCTTTCAAGCATATATAAAATCTTATTAGCATGCAATCTCATATGTCCCTTTTGAATTCCATCAAGAGCAAGCGCCCTTAAAGCTGCAAAATTACTTGCAAGTCCAACACAAGAGAGTACACCCATAAATTCCTTTTTAGTATCTATGCCCATAATCTTAAAGCTCAATATACCAGCTTCATGAGTACTTACAGCTCCTCCTTTAACTCCAACTTGTAAAGGAATCTCTATCTCTCCAACTAAATTATCCCCTAAGAGATAAAATTTACTAAGAGGTAAATACTTGCCACTCCTTGATGCAAACTTATGTATGCATGCCTCAAGAGCTCTTGTATCATTAAGTGTTGCAACACATAATCCCGTAATTCCATTCATAATCCCCTTATTGTGAGTAACAGCACGCTCTTCTTCAAAAAAGCCTATCTTAGATATCAGAGAAATATTTTGAGCCAAGTTTAAAGATTCATCTGCATCTTCAAGCATTTCACTAATATTTAATTTAAAATTAGCTTTTACAATAAACTCATTTAAATCATTGCTTAAAATTTTTAAAACACATTCATATCCAAACTCCAAAGTAAGATGATGTGCTACTCTCTCAGCCACTGCATTAAGCAAATTTGAACCCATAGCATCGCAAGTATCAATATAAATATTTAACTTTTGAATACCAATTTCCCCAATGAACTTAGTTGTAATTCTTTTAAGTCCTCCACCTCTCTTTTCCATATTACATAAAAGAGGTTTAGACCAAATATCAATTTTATCAAAAAGGGCAAGCACTATATTACTTAAATCTTTATTTGTCTTGATATATATTTGAGAAATACCTAATACCTCACCTACAGAATATGCTAAATTAGCATTCTCAAGTATTTTGGCTGCACCATTTAATGCAGCTATAACTGAAGGTTCTTCTGTGGCAATAGGTATAGCATAATATTTGCCATTTATCTTTAAATTCTTAACAATACCAATAGGTAAGGACAAATAACCAACATAATTTTCTATCATACTGAAAAGAAAATCTTCATCAACAGAATCATAAAAGTAATCACTTACACCTAACTTTAAAAGACTCTTTATTTCTTCTCTTTTCTCTGTAGTACTTTTATTTCTAAAATTTTCACTAAGTCTCATAAAAATCTTTAAATTGTTTTAAATTTAACAACAAAGGATAACTTAAATAATATTTATTTGACCTAAATTCTGATATATCTTTACTATTACTTAAAAGCATAGACATTTTTAAAACATATTTATAATCACTTAAAAGCTTATACACAGCATCCTCACCACCAGCATAAAAAGTTTTAAGAATGGCGGATGCAATACCTACTAATTTAGCTCCAAGAGCAATTCCTTTTGCAATATCCATTCCATTCTCATATCCACCTGATGCAAATACTTTATCTTTAAGAGAATCATTAATACTCATCAATGTTAAAACTGAAGAAATACCCCAATTAGAGAAACAAGAAGCAACATCCAAATTTCCCTCCTTAATTCCTTCAACCAAAACCCAATTAGTCCCACCACTACCTGCAAGATCAACATAAGATACGCCAAAGTTTAACAAGCTAACAACTGTCTCAGGTAACATTCCAAAACCTGTTTCCTTCACAATTACCGGCAAACTTGACGAAGAACAAAGCCTAGCTATTGAATCCTTTATTCCTTTAAAACTTCTCTCCCCCTTAGAATTCATTAATTCTTGTCCTGTATTCAAGTGTACAATCACAGCATCAACCTCAAGCCTCTTATTCATCTCAATTATTTTTAAAATTCCAAATTCTCTTACCTGAGTAGCACCAATATTTGAAAATAAAGGAATATTATTAGCATATTTCCTTAATGCAAAATCTTTAATATATTCAGGATATTTAAATAAGAGTTTAAAAGAGCCCAAACCCAGTGGAATTTTTAAATCATTTGAAATATTAACAAGAGACTTATTAAACTTATTCCCTTCTCTAATACCTCCTGTCATTGATGATATAAAAATAGGCATATCAATTTTGTAACCCAATATGCTCTCACTAGTATCTATCTCATCAAAATCAAGTTCGCTGAGTGCATCATGTTTTAAATTAACAAAACTTAAAAGATTATCACTCTTACTAACATCTTCCTTTTTTAAACAAATCTCAATGTGTCGTCTCTTATTTTCTAATATATTAGGCTCGATACCCATAAACTCGGTATCCATCATCTCTGATTTCTTTCAAGTAAAATCCATAAGATTCGCCTGGAACTATCTTATTTTCAAAAAAATCCCTATATTCATCAAAATTTGCATTGTGTCTTATAGATAAAACTTTATCGACATTCCAAGTTTTAACAACAGAATGTGCATCATTCTCTACTGTAAGCTCATAAATAACCATAATATTACCAGAACCATAAGAACAAAAAAGTATTTTTTCTCCACTAATATCTTTCTTTGAAAATACTCGTTTTAAATAAGTCATCAAAGATAAAAATATTGAACCTGTATACAAATTTCCAACTTCCTTAGAAGCCTCAATAGAATCATAAAAATCTATTGACTCTAAATAAGCATTGCACACAGACTCGTCCTCACTATAATATTTCTTTAAAATATAATGCATTGAATCTATAGGCATTTTTGCAAAAGGTACATGCAAAACAAATCTATATTTAGAAAATAAATCTTTAACACTCATATTTTTCTTATACGCAAAATTTAACAAGGCCTCTTCATTTGCTCTATTGTAGCATTCAATAGAGTAGCGCCCCTTTACCTTAGCCTCAAGACTCCCAAATGGCCTAAAAAAATCATCGACATCATCCGTATAAACCCCAAATTCAGATAAATTAATAGATAATACCTTAGGATTCTGCTCAATAAGAATAGCCACAGCTCCAGCTCCCTGAGTAATTTCAGCTGTAGTAAGATTGCTGTAATGCGCAATATCACTAGAAAATACTATTCCATATTCAGACTTATCCAGGTGACTCAACATACTTGCAGCGCTATGCAAAGAAAGTGCGGTACCTGCACATGCATGTTGAACTTGATAGGTCAAAAAATTGTCTTTTAAACAAATACCAGCCGTTTTAAGAGCTCCATAGACATAAGACGATATTGACTTTGAATAATCGACTCCAGTTTCAGTTCCACCTAAAAACACTCTCATCCTTTCTAAATTAAGATCATTATTATCAAAAATAAACTTAACAGCAGCGCTAGCCATAGTAACGCTATCTTCATTAGGTCTTGTAAATCTAAATCCTTTCTGAAGGGTTGAATCTATTGCTCTATTAAATTTCCTAAAAAAATTTTCATCAGACTTATATAAAGAATTTTCTAAAAGAACAGAAAAATCCAAATAATTTAAAGGCAAAAAAAACCTAATATCACTTATACCTACTCTCATCGCCCCCCCCTACCAAAATGGATTTGCAGATATTATACTATAGATTACAAAAAACATCAAAATCAAATATGTTATAATTCAAAAAGAAATAAATTATGAGAATAGCAGTACTTTTATCTGGCGGAGTAGATAGCTCTGTAGCTCTTTATGAAATGATAAAAAAAGGATATAAGGATATAAAATGCTTTTATCTAAAAATTTGGCTTGAAGATGAACTTTCCTACATTGGAGAATGCCCTTGGAGAGAAGACATTACTTATGTAGACGCCGTATGCAAAAAATTTAATATACCATATGAAATTATCAATCTACAAGATGAGTATTACAAAAGAGTAGTAACTTATGCCATTGAAGAATTAAAAATTGGAAACACTCCAAGTCCAGATATATTTTGTAACACAAGAATCAAATTTGGTGCATTCTTTGAGAAAATCAATAAAAATTATGATTTAATTATTACGGGACATTATGCCATAATTGAGCTTAAAAACAATCATTACATGCTTAAACAAGCTAAAGACAAAGTCAAAGATCAAACTTATTTTTTATCTCATCTCTCTAGAGAACAACTATCAAAACTACAGTTCCCTCTAGGAAATCTACTTAAAACTGAAATAAGGGAAATAGCAGAAAAAATAGATTTACCTAATAAAAACAGAAAAGACAGCCAAGGAATCTGTTTTTTAGGCAAAATTAAATATGATGAATTTATCAAATATCATTTAGGAGAACTTAAAGGTAACATCATCGAACAAGAAACAGGTAAAATACTTGGAACGCATAATGGCTATTGGTTTTTTACAATTGGGCAAAGAAAAGGAATTAAACTTAGCAACGGTCCATGGTTTGTGACAGAAAAGGATATTGAAACTAATACCATTTATATATCGAACAGTAAAAATTACCTAAAACAAGGAAAACAAAAATTTCTAGTTCATAAAATAAACTGGATAAATAAACCATTAAGCCTTGAAAATTTAAGTGTCAAAATAAGACACGGTGAGAGGAAAACGCAATGCACAATAAAAATGCTAGAAAACAATATCTTGCAAGTTTCCTTGCAAGAAGAAGACCATGGAATTTCTCCAGGACAATTCTGTATATTTTATCAAGAAGACGAATGCCTAGGAGGAGCTAAAATTCTTAAAACATTAGTATAATAAATAAATTTTAGACCAAAGGGTCAAGTATAGAACTTGACCCTTTATTTATCAACCTTAAAGTAATCAACTGATTCTTTTAAATCTTTAACACTCTCCAACATCTTTTCTGACATTGCTGACAGTTCTTCACTGCTTGATGCTGTTGTTTGTACCAATTGACTAACTTGCTCTATTGCATTCTTAAATTGTCCTATTTGATTACTCTGATTAGAACTCTCTCTAGTAATATTTTTAACAAGTCTAGCTGTCTCTTCCATTCCAGGAACAATCTGCTCAAAATTATTACCTGCTCTACTTGCAATAGTCAAGCTTTTGTGTGCTATATCAATAATTTCTCTAGCAGAATCCTTACTCTGATCAGCAAGCTTTCTAACCTCTGCGGCAACAACTTCAAACCCCTTACCCTTATCGCCTACTCTAGCAGCTTCAATAGAAGCATTTAAAGCAAGCAAATTAGTTTGCCTTGTTATCTCATCAATAATTCCTATTTTATCTGTAATAACTTCCATTGCCCTAATAGCTTTAACAACAGATTTATGCCCTTCCTTTGTTCTCTCATTAGTATTAACAGCAATATTCTCGGTAGTAGATGCACTCTCAGTATTCTCAGACACACCCTGAGATATCTGCTCAATATTGGCTGTCATTTCTTCTAATGTAGAAGCCTGTTCTACTGCTCCAGAACTTAAATTTTGACTTGCATTTGCTATCTGAATTGCATTTTCATAAAGATAGTCAAGATTTTCAATAACTCCCTTTGCTACAGATGAAAAGCTAGTCCTTAAAAGCTCTAAGTTTTCATATAGTCTATAAAGCTCTAAGGTCTCCCATTTTAAAGGATTCTCCGCAACAGTAAAATCTCCAGAAGCCAATCTTTCAGAATAGTTCAAAATCCCATTCAAAGAAGAACCAAGTCTTGATACAAGATAAACAGTAACCAAACCAAGTGCCAATAAAGTAACTACAAAACTTATCCCCAAAATCAAAGTAGTAAGTCTACTCATATGATAAAAATCATCGGCAGTAACTCGTAAAAATACTATAAAGGAGATATTAGATAGTCTACCTTTTATTCTTTGCGCAAGTCCAACATATGGCTTTCCATTGTTATTAGGGTCAAAATAATGCATAACAATAAGATCTTTATTTTTCTGAATTAAATCCTCAGATGTGGACTTAACTATATTACTATAATAAGGATTAGCGGAAGATAAATTATCACCTGGCAACCAAGTATGATGCAAAAGAAACACACCCGTCTTATCATATACCATAGCTCGTCCAGTTCCTAATGCCCCAAAACTAATACCTTTAAAAGAATTATATATATGATCTGTTGCATAAAAGAGCATAAAATATCCAAGAATATCACTAGTCTCATAATCTCTTAAAGGAATTCCTATTAATATATAAGGAATTTGTCCTGCCTTATTCCTTATCTTAGAAACGCCCTTGACTAAACCTTCTTCAATAGATCCAGCTTCTGCTAAAAGAACCGAAGAGTTATATACAGAACTGGTTTCTTTTAACTTAAGAAAATATTCTTTATCTGCAACAGAAATACCATAATCACTATTATCTTTAACAGCAGTAGTAAATACTATCTCTCCCTTCTTATTAGTTATCATCATGTTACTACCTGTCCTAGCTAGCATCTCAGTTTGTTCCATAATAAATTCTATTCTCTTCGTCTTAAGAGCAGAAAATGCTTCAAATTTAGAATAAGAGTTTAAATACATTGAATTAATTTTTACCCTCTCTTCCATTGAAGAAACATAAATCCTTAAAGAATTTCTGACATTCCCAATAAGATTTTTCATAAGATCTAATTGTTGATCTGTCAAATTATTACTAATCAACATTCCAAATATGAAAAACAACACAGAAATAAAAATCGATATAAGAATACTAACAAGAAGCAATATCCTAGCTCTCAGTTTCATACATTACCACCTACCTCTACAAAAATAATTCTAAAAATCTGAAAAATCTTCATCAAAATTTAATTTCTTATCCACAACATCAATAGCTTTCTTAGGATCTACTCTTTTATTAATAGACTTATTATCACTTACATTTAAATTACTATACACATCATCCTGTCTATTTCCTAAAGATGCACTATTATCATTACTCACAACACCAATACTTTCAGTCGCAAAACCAGCATCACTATCATTAGAACTAAACTCATCAGAATCCGAAACATCCATTTCTTTAATTTTGAAAAAAGATACCGCATGCTTGAGTTCTTTGGACTTTTCAAGCATTTTTTCGGCCATACTTGAAAGCTCCTCACTACTTGATGCTGAAGCTTGAACAACTTCTCCAACTTGATCAAGAGCCATTTTAAACTGAGTGATCTGCTCATCCTGATTAGAGCTTTCCTCAGATATTTTCTTAACAAGATTGGTAGTTTCTTCTATTTCAGGTAACATATCCTTAAATATTAAACCTGCCTCTGTTGCTACTCTCGAATTTTCTTCAACCAGTTCACCAATCTCAAGAGCAGAAATTTTACTAAGATCGGCAAGTTTTCTAATCTCACTTGCCACAACAGCAAACCCCTTACCCTCATCTCCAGCTCTTGCAGCTTCAATAGCTGCATTTAAAGCAAGCAAATTAGTTTTTCTAGCTATTTCCTCAATAACACTAACCTTCTCAACAATAGCCTGCATAGCCACAACAGACTCTTCAACCGCTTTGCCTCCTATCTGTGAATTTTCATTAGTTTTTAAAGCAATTTGTTCTGTTTGTCTAGAATTATTAGCACTCATTTTAACTCCAGCTGATATCTGTTCAATGTTTGCTGACATCTCTTCAAGAGTTGATGCTTGCTGCAATGCACTAGAACTTAAATTTTGACTCGAATTAGCAACTTCAATGCTTGCTTTATTAACATAACCAATGTTACGAAGAACACTCGCAATAGCACTTGCAATATTATCTCTCATTTTAATAATTTGAATGCCTAATGAACTCAACTCATCAGAATATCTCTCATCAAGGTTATGATCTTTATCTAAATTTCCTTGAACTATTTCTCTTACTAAATTTCTAATCAAATCTAGCCTAAAACTAATAATTGTATCTATTCTTATTGCAAGAATAACTACTATTGAAATAATCCCTAAAATAGAAGTTATAATAAACCCAAAGGCCAAACTGTCAATAACCCCATAAATATCTTCATAAGGAATTCTTGCAAGCAACAACCCACTTTCTTCTCCAAGCTTACTGCTAACAGGTAACATAGCATAATAGTTATCCAACCCCATTTCTGGCAAATAAGCCCTCTCAATCTGATAAACAGGAGCCTCAGTTGCCACAACGGCCTGTCTTGGGGGTTTGGACAAAGCATCCTTTAAAACATTAACAAACTTTGAGCTAAGCTTCGAACTCTCATTGTATTCTACTAAAGGATTAGCAGCATGATTACT
Source organism: Borrelia turcica IST7 (assembly GCF_003606285.1). NCBI lineage: Bacteria > Pseudomonadati > Spirochaetota > Spirochaetia > Spirochaetales > Borreliaceae > Borrelia > Borrelia turcica. The sequence continues at coordinate 743,869 of NZ_CP028884.1, read as the reverse complement.
TGGATCTAAATAAAGCAAATTTCCTCTCTTATAAAATCCAAATCTAGTCCTATCTAACCTATCCCCAATAACATCATTAATTAAATAACCTACTAAATAACCAAGAACTACCTTATCCTCTGCAGAGTAGACAGGAACTACTATAGCAAAAGCCTTCTTTTCCTTTTGACGAGACTTCAAAGCCACTTCTCCCGCTATTCCCTCAGTAAGACCCGTGTACCAGCCAACAAAATTTAGTTTATCTTTTTTATAATCTTCTAAAGTTTTCTTAAAATATCTAGTGCCTGACTCAGATTGACCAAAATCCATATTATTTTCATGTCTTGTAGTAACAATTACCTTACCTTCAAAGTCAAGAAACGCAAATTCTTCATAAATAGTGTCTATTTTCAAGTCTATCAATGTCTTATATATTCGATCACGATACCTCCTGTTTAACTTAACAGTATCAAGAACTGCCTTAGAATGATCCCTCAGTTTGTCTATCTCCGTCCCTGAAAAGGTACGACCTCCATTTTTTAAAAAAGAATATTCATAAAGAGTTTCAAGAGCTATAGTAGATCCTGTACCATCAAGAATAATGTAAAATGTATCTAGCAAAGATTGCATAGCAAAAGTAGCTCTCCTTACTTGACCTCTTGTAAGTTGCTTATAATAATTTTCTACATAATTACCCAAAATGGACTTAAAAATCCAAGAAAAGAATAATACAATTACCATTAAACATATGAACAAAAACCCTACAAACTTGTATTTAATTTTCAACATAAAACTACCTCGTAAAACAACCAGTTATTTAATCACTTTAATAAACTCAAGATTAACAGATACCATTCATAATTTTAGAGCAAAAAAAATAATTCCCAAATAAACCTTAAATAATTTCAACAGTGTTTAAAAATGAATTTAAAGATATAGGAATAAAATTAATCTTGTTTATAGGGCAAACCTAAAGACTTAGGAGCATAGTTCTTTTTTGAAAAAAACATAAGACTTAAAATCACAACAACATAGGGCAAAATAATCAACACCTTAGGAGATACTATTAAAGAGAAAAAGGAAACTTGAGACACAACAACAACTAAAGTTCTTACAAAAGAAAATAAAAAACTACCCATTAAAATGCCAAAAGGCCTCCATTTACCAAAAATTAGCATAACAATAGCAATAAAACCCTGTCCACCTATAATTCCTTGCATATAACTTGAGGTAATTACAGTAGAGACCACTGCTCCCGAAACTCCTGCAAATAAACCACTCAAAAACACACAAAAAACCCTAATCATCACTACATTCACTCCAAGAGATTCTAAAACCTCTGGGTCTTCACCGCTAGCTTTAATTCTAAGCCCAATTTTAGTATATTTAAATATAATATGGAAAAGAATGACACATATTATTGCTATGTAAAGTGAGTATCTTTTTCCAAAAATCTGAAATATAAAAGATTTTTTATCTAAAATTCCATCAAAAAGTATAGGTAACTTAACATCTATTGGAGGGGTTGAAGAAGAACCAAAAATAAAAATCCCAAACAACATAGCAATAGCTGGTCCCAAAAAATTAATAGCCATCCCCGTTATTATCTGATCTGATTTAAGAAAAATAGTAAAAATTACATGAAGACCTGAAAGTGCAACTCCCGCAAAACCTCCAACAAAAATTGCAAATAATGGATTGCCATAAAAATATGCAACTGTAGCACCAACAAATGCACCAAGAGCCATTGTTCCCTCAAGTCCAATATTTATTATTCCACTTTTCTCGCTTATAAGGCCTCCCAAACCCGCTAAAATTAAGGTCTGAGAATTTACTAAAGTTTCACTAATTAGGAATATTGTTGCGTTTAACACTTTTTATACCCTCCAAAATCATCTTATTTAAAAAATGACTAGCAGAAATCACAAGTACTACTATACCTATCATCAAAGACACAATCGAAGAGGATAGACCCATCAAACTCTGTACTCTACTACTACCATAAAGCAAAATCGAGAATAAAATACTTGAAAATATTATTCCAATTGGTGAATTATTTGCTATTAAAGAAACAGCTATTCCATTAAGACCAGTACCTTCCATGTAAGAAAGCTTAAATATTGCCTTATTAACACCCATAACCTGTACAGCTCCCGCAAGCCCTGCAAGGGCCCCTGAAAGAAACATAGCAAATAGCAAAACTTTTCTAATATCAATCCCCACACGATAAGAAGCATCTATATTATGACCTATAGAGCTAATCTTAAATCCGAGTATTGTTTTACTTAATAAAACCCATATCAAAACAGCAAGAACAATTCCAATGATTATTCCAAAATTAAGAGGTGCCTTTAGTAAATCATTAATAAATGGGTTCTCAGCCCTATAGGCAAGTCCCTCAGGTGACAATTTCCAAGAACCAAAAAAGTCAATAAAAGCGCTTTCTCTTATTGACTTAGATAAATCACTATTATCTTTCTTAATAAAGGGTATGTCTATAATTATGTTATTTATATGAAATATGATCCAATTAAACATAATTCCTGAAATTACTTCATTTATATTGAATTTAACTTTTAAATACCCAATTAAAATTCCCAAACTTCCTGATACAATAAAAGCCACAAGAAAAACGCAAATTACATGCAACACAGGAGGTAATTTGAAAAAAAGCCCTGCCATTAAAGCTGCAATTGAACCAAGCATAAACTGACTTTCAACGCCAATATTAAAAAGTCCTGCTTTTAAAGCAATACCTACCGAGAGACCTGTAAAAATCAATGGTGTCGCATAGCTTAAAATGTAACCTAAATGCTTAGGAGAAGAAAACATAATTTCTATTATTATGTAATACATCCTAAAGGGAGAATAACCAAGAAGAGATACTACTAAACCAAGAATTAAAAATCCTAAGCACAATGCAAAAAAGTTAATAAATACCGGTGAATTTAAACATTCCAGAGCTATTTTTTTATATCTATGACCACCAACCTTCATCTAAGCCATACCACCCGTCATCATTTTACCAATAACATTAACATCAAAATTATCCTCCAAAACGCCTACAATTTGCCCATCATACATCACAGCTATCCTATCACAAACACTCATAAGCTCTTCAAGCTCAAGAGATACAAGAAGAACAGCCGTTCCTGCATCTCTTTGTTCCATTATCTTCTTATAAATATTTTCAATAGCACCAACATCAAGTCCTCTTGTAGGTTGTACTGCTAAGAGAACCTCAGGCCCTAAATTAACCTCACGAGCAACAATCACTTTCTGTTGATTGCCTCCAGATAAATTCTTAACTTTACATAAAATGTCTCTTGGTCTAATATCAAACGAATTTGTAAGTTGTCTGCTTATTTTTTTAAGAACACTCAAATTAAATCCAACAAACTGTTTTTTAATGGTATTGAGTATCTTAAATTTTAAGTTACTGCTCTTATTTTTATTCTTAATGTTTAAATACTTCTCATCATCAAAGCTCTTAATCCCAATATTTTGAAAAACACTAAAATCTAGGATAAGACCGTGTTTTTGCCTATCAGACGGTATATTCCCAATTTTTCTATCTATTATTTGTTTTACGCTAAATCCCTTTATAGACTCAAGTTTACCATCAGTCTTCTTAAAGATATCTCCACTAAATACTTCTCTTACGCCAAGAATAGCTTCAACTAATTCTTCCTGTCCACTCCCTTCAATTCCAGCTATTCCAAAAATTTCACTACTTCTAATATTGAAACTAACATTTTTAACTTTAAGCACACCTCTTGCATCTTTAACATTTAAATTCTTAACTTCAAGAATATTTGTATGCTCAACAAATTGCCTCCTAGATACATCAAGAACCGTCTCCTTGCCTATCATTAACTTAGTAATCATTTTCTCATCAACTTCAGAAACATCAAAAGTTCCCACAACTTTTCCAAGACGCATAATTGTACACTTTTGTGCTACAGCTTTTATTTCTTTTATTTTATGGGTAATAAGTATTACAGTATGTCCCTCTGAAACCAATATTTTTAAAATATTCATAAATTCATCAATTTCACTAGGAGCAAGCACCGCTGTAGGTTCATCAAAAATAATGATATCGGCATTCCTATAAAGAACCTTAATTATCTCTATTTTTTGTCCCATGCCAACGCTCAAATCTTCAATCTGCTTATCCGTGTCTATTTTCAAACCATATTTTTTAGAAATATTAAGTATCTTCTTTCGTGCTTTTCTGTAATTAATAAATCCAAATCTTGAATCTTCATATCCTAAAATAATGTTCTGTACAGCCGTAAACTTTGGAATTAACATAAAATGCTGAAAAACCATTCCAATACCATTACGAATAGATTCACTTGAATCCTTAAGGTGCAATTCCTTCCCTCTTAAAAATATTCGCCCGCTAGTAGGTTTATGCACCCCATAAATAGTTTTCATTAAAGTGGTCTTCCCAGCACCATTCTCACCAAGAATTGCATGTATTTCTCCCCTCTTAAAGCTTATAGAGACCTCATCATTAGCTACAAAATCTCCATACTGCTTAGTTACCTTATCTAGCACTAATATATCTTGCATTAATTAAGGCCTAACCTGAAATACATAAAAGGAAAACAATATTTATTCACCATTCTTACAAAATATAATAAAACTTAAATAGGAACATTGGCAATAACCTTGAGAAAAAAATTAAAGACAACTTAAAATATCTCAAATCATGAAATAAACTTAATAAAAGACAAAAAATAATGATAAAATAAATGCACAATACAATAACTACTTTCAAAAGGATTAAATCATGAAAATAAAAGCTTGTATTTTTGATATGGACGGAACTTTAATAAACAGCATTACAGATATTGCATTTTCAATGAATTCTGCATTAAAAAATTTAGGGTACAAAGAAATCAAAATAGATAAATTTAATAACCTTGTTGGAAGAGGATTCGATAAATTCGTAGAAAAAACTTTAGAATACCTTAGTATAAACTTTAATGATAAAAGTCTTAAATATAACCTTTATAAAGAATTTGTAAAAGAATATAATCAAAATCTTTCTTCTCAAACAAGAGCATATGATGGTATACCTGAACTTCTCTCCAAGCTTAATAAGCTTGGCATTCCTATTGGAATTTTAAGCAATAAAAACCACGAAGAACTCTTAATAGTAACAAAAGATATCTTTAAAGACATAAATTTCTTTGAAGTTAGAGGCTACTCTTCAAAATTTGAGGCAAAACCAGACCCTGCAAATGCACTTGATATGATAATAGAACTCAATGTTAAACCTGAGGAGATTGCATACATAGGTGACAGTGATATTGATATGATAACTGCTAGGAATGCTGGGTTTTTGCCAATAGGAGTTTCATGGGGATTTAGAACAATAGAGGAATTGCAAGACAGTGGAGCAAAATACATCATAAACAGTCCTTCTGAACTCTTGGACATCATAAAATGAATGCAAAGGCATATTTTCCTCATTTATATCATTATTTATTTAATCATGAAAGCGTAAAGAGCTTGTCTGTATTTGAAAAAGAAATTGAGATAATTAAATATTTAAAAGAAAATAATAAAACTATTTCAACATTTATAGATGAAGATTTTAAATCCGATCTTAATGTACTCATTCAATATGTTAAAGACAAAACAGATATAATAATTACTCCCTTGGTTTTGTCAAGCATTGAATCTATTGATTTCAATATTGTAAGAGAACTCTTTAGAAAAGGATTTAATAAAAATAATTTAGAATCAACATTTCATTGTATTAAAGCCAATTCTTATCTAAGAAAAGAATTTTTATACAATTTTAATGCCATAAGTAGCGGACTTATTACATTCTACATAAATAAACTCTTTGAAGATAAAAATTCTTACACAATATATCTAATCAAAAAAGAAAATGATATTCTTGATTCTTCAAAAATTATAAAAAACTACATAAAAATTCTACTCTTATTAAGAGTTTTAATAATTAAAATTTGCTTTGAAAAAGAGATAGAATTAAGTTCACAAAATATTAAAGACACAGTAAATTTAATCATCACAGAAATTGATTTTTTAGATGAAAATACAGGTCAACTAGTAACTCAAAGTTTATTTAAATATGAAAACTTAAGCAGTATGTCACCGATTGCTACATTAATATCCATTTTTTCAAATAGAGCAAGAATTCCAAATATTAAAAATAATAAAACTAAAGGTTTTCTAGGATATGATGAAAGCTGGTTTTCAATAAAACAATCAAGCTCAAAAGATTATGATCCAAGAGTTATTAAAGAACTTCTAGAAATAGCTAGGAAAAATAAATGGTAAAGATATTCTCAAATGTTTTAAAAGCTGCTTTAATTACTTCATTACTTGCATTCTTAATAGAAGAATTGTCAATAATACTTTTTTTGACCTATAAAATCCGATTTGGTCTTATATCCATCGGATTTTTATTCGATTTAATTTTTATCTTAATTTTTTTATGTAAAATTTCAAAAGCTTATTTTTCACAAAAATTACAAATATACATAAGGAATAATCTATTCTTTGACATATTACATTGCCTAATTCCCCTTATATTTTACAGTTCTCATCAAATTAAAAATATAATTAATCCTCATGAAACTATCTTAAATCCAATCATACTTTCTCTTTTTAAATTAAGATTTTTAAGACTTCTTAGATTCAATGATTTAATGATTGAACTTTATTATAATGAACAAGAGAAAAATTTAATACTCATTGCATTCGCTAGAACATTTTCAATAAGTCTTCTAATTCCATTCATATTTTTTATAATATTTTCAAGTACAAGCTTTGCAAATACAATTCCAGAAAAACAAGAATTTAATATCATAAAAAACATCTCAATAATAACTGAAAAAAATTATATTAAAGAAAAATATCCTTTTATTTTAATAATTAAAGATATGGAGAATACAATATATTCCAAATCCAATGACATATTTCTTTATTACAGTCCTAGTGAATACAAAATTATTGAAATAGACCAAACAAAATTTTACATAGATAAATATTTGCAAAGAAAAAATGATTCCATTCTTGGAATCTTCTTATTTTCACTCTTTATTTCATTTACCATTTTTTTAATGAATTTTTACAAATTTTTTAAAGTAAGTTTCTTAAATCCAATAATACTGATGCAAAAAGTGTTACAAGATCCAATTGAATATAGAAAAATTCAAATCCCTTTCCTATTCAGCGAAGAAAAAATATATGAGATGGCAAAAAAATTTAACAACATTTTACTAAAAGACAAGCTCAACGCAAAAAGAAGAAGCAAAATTCCCCTAGAAATAGAGAAAGTTAAAAAAATAATAAACATTAATAAGGAACAAACATGATAAAAAAAATATTTCTCTTATTTCTTATTAACACATCTCTTAATTCACGCTTAATCACAACTTCAATTGAAAAACGCGCATCCGAAGAAACTAAAAAATATTCTGCTTTTAATCTAATCTTAGAAGAAGAATATTACACTAAGTATCCTAAAAGTCAAAATGAAATACAGATATATGAACTAACAGAAAATTTTATAAAAAGTATTATAAAAGGTAAAGTTAATTACACTACAATAACTCCAGCTTACAGAGAAATCAATCAATATTTACTTAGAAGTGAAATTATTGACAAAAGCTTTTTAAAATATAAAATATTTAAAATCAAACCCATGGATACAGTTTTTAAAAGCTTAGCATTACTTTACACAAAAAAAGGGTTTTATAAGGTAGAACTATACATAGGAAATAACAAGAAAAATAAATTAGAAATTTTTAACTTAAACACGTCATATTTCATAAAAAACATGGATGAAATAAAAAACGAAATGATTTTTTATAGAACAAATTTAAATTTCTAATTATCAAATAAGTCACTTAACGAACACAGACATAACTCTTTGAAGAACCTTAGTTCTATCAAGAGGCTTCACAATAAATGTTTTTGCACCCTTAATTAAACAGTCCTTAACCAACTGCTCTTTCCCCAAAGCAGAAATCATTATCACCCTAGCATTCTTATCAAATTCCATAATATTAGAAAGACAGGTTATCCCATCCATTTTAGGCATAGTAATATCAAGAGTAACAATATCAATATTAGGATAATGATTCTTATACTTAATAACAGCTTCCTCACCATCAGCAGCAGTATCAATAATATTAAACCCCTCAGAAGTAAAAATTTGCGTAAGTTGCTTCACAGTAAAAACCGAATCATCAACAATCAAAACATTAAAAGGAATTCCAGTTTCATAGTTAATACCCTTTGGTTTAACTGAAGAATCCACAGCAATAGTAGTTTTCTGGATCATACCAAACCCTCTCTTCTAATAATAAGTAAACTTAACTCCATAATCATATCAAACCCTCTCTCTTATTGCAATATTAACTTCTATAATTTTGCCATCTGGCAAAGTAAAGGGTACAATTAAAGCCTCAGAACCTTTATTACTTATTTTCATATTCTCCCCATAAATAAAGGCCGGCGGAGTTATATCGAATATAAATCCCTTAGCATGCAAAGTAGTAACAAAATTGCCGGCAATAATATTACCAACCTCAGTAAGAGTAGCAGCAACCATTTCCTTAGTCTCCTCATCCTCAAAATCAACATACTCCTCAAAATTCAACTTAGAAGCAATAAAAAGAGCCGTATCAATATCCATGTCAATAACAATGCTACCCTCAACAGAACCTGCAAGTCCTACAATTACAGAGACTCCTTTTATTTTTTGATTGATTGACTTAAGTCCTGGACTCCCCATTTTAATATCTTCAACGAGCAACATATCTCTTAAAACTGAAGAAGCAGCATCCAAAAATGGCTCTATGTAATCTATTCTCATTCGTTTCTCCTTTAAATCTTTTTATACAAGTTAAAATGCTCTACAGATCTATCTTTTACAAAAATATCATTATCTTTAAGCTTCTCATTATCTCCCAAAATCAAAAGAGCCCCACTAACAGTCTTTTTTGCAATCGTATCTAAAATTAATACTTGCTCATCATTCTTCAAAAAACATAAAACATCTCTTAAGAAAATAATTCCCAAATTATCAGGGAACTCCGACAAAATGGCATCTGAATATTCGAACAAAATATTATTCATAATCTCTGCCTTAAATTTATAAATTCCCGGACTCTGTTCAAAGGAATTCTTTCTATAAATCTCGCTCAAATTAATTTCAGATTCTGAGAAAACTAAACTAGAAGTACCAATTACTCTAGTTAAATCATTATCAATAGCTATCACCTTAAACATTTTCTTATAAGATTCATATAAAGCATTCACAAAAGATATTGTCTCCTTTCCATCTCCACATCCAACCTCAAAAACATTTAAAATAGAACCAACGCCACCAATATTATTCACATGCCTTTCAATAACCTCGTCCTGAAATTCTTTTAAATATCTATCATCCCATAAGCATCCTGACGATTTTGAATAAAATTCACTTAAAAAAAGATTATAAGACTCATCACTAATATTAGTTATATTTAATTTTATCCCAACTTCTCTTAAAAACTCATCATTTACCAAATATGCATTGAAAGAATACTTAAAAAGATTATCTCTAATTACCTTCAAATCATCTAAAGAATCATTAGAAGATGAACTAAGTTCACCAAGATCTTCCTCTACAAATGGTGAATCAACATTTATTTCCTCTTCTAGTAAACGCTCATCTTCCTCATCATAATTAAAAACCTTGTCTATATCAAGAAGTACATACAATTTATTCTCATGTTCAATTACTCCCTTTATGTACTTTATAAGTGCATCTTGAGATAAAACAGGATGAGGATCTTGTATTAGAGAAGAATCAATTGAAAAAACATTATTGACCTTGTCAACAATAATACCAATCAATAAATCTTCATTTCTAAGTACCATAATATCTTCAAGTTCCCTTTCACTGGTCTTTAAATTAAACATTATTCTAAGATCAATAATAGATATTATTTCCCCTCTCAAATTATCAAGACCAACCACATATCTCCTAGCATTTGGAACATATGTAAAATTACTAGATTTTCTAATTTCTTTAACTTTCATTATATCTATTAAATAATTGTCATCACCAATATTAAAAGATACTACTTTAAAATCCAAGTTAACAAAATTAGACTCTCTAATCTCCTGTCTATTTAACTCATCATCTCCCAAATGAATCTCTTTTATGTCTATCATAAAGCCTATCCCTTCATATCCTTTAGCTCAAAAAGCCTAAACACATCAATAATTAAAACAACTTTACCATCTCCAAGTGTAGTAGCTCCAACTATTCCAGGGCTTGAAACATATTTATCCTTAATAGGTTTTACAACAAAATCTTCTTCTCCAAGAATAAAATCTACGATTATTCCTGCTTTTTTATCGTCAACGTTAATAACTATTAAAAACTTCTCAGATAAATCTTCATATCTCTCTATATTAAAAAGCTCATCAAGCCTAAGCACAGATATAATTTCTTCCCTTAAATTATACACTTCATGTTCATTTTCAAGCAGTTTAATATTTTCCTCACTAATTCTATGTGTTTCAAGGACACTATTTAAAGGAATAACATAAATTTCACTTCCTGATTTTACAAGAAGACCTTGAACAATTACCAGTGTCAAAGGTAACTTGATTTTAAAAGTAGTACCAACATCAATTTTTGAATCTATTAAAATAGTTCCATTTAACTTCTCAATACTCTTCTTCACAACATCAAGTCCTACTCCCCTACCAGAAACATCTGTAATCTGACTAGCTGTTGAAAATCCAGGAGAAAAAATCAAGTTAAGAACCTCACTCTCGGAAAGAACCTCATCTTTCTTAATTATTCCCTTTTCAATTGATTTTTGCCTAATAATACTTGGGTCTATCCCCCTACCATCATCTGCAATATCTATTGATATTATATTGCCTTCATTTCTAGCACGCAAAAGTATATGACCTACTTTATCCTTACCTTTCTTAAGTCTCTCATCAGAAGTTTCAAGTCCATGATCCATAGAATTCCTAACACAATGCATCAAAGGCTCTACAAGATCATCTATCACAGACTTATCAATCTCAGTATCCCCCCCCTCAGTATCAAGCTCTACAACCTTGCCCAATTTCTTTGATAAATCCCTTACAACTCTTGTAAATCTCGAAAAAATACCAGAAACTGGCAACATTCGTGTTCTTAAAACACTCTCATGTAAATCAGTAATTATTCTTGAAAGTCTACTAGAAGCAAATTTTGAATCTTGAAGAATTTTTAGAAAAGAATCCCTTAATTCCCCCATATCATGTAAAGTTCTCTCAATTTTATGATTCATTAAATTTTTTATTTGAGTTTCAACAGCATTTTCTAATTCCAATCCCATATCTTTAAAAACTACTTTCAAATCTATTAAAAAATTCCTTTGAAAACTTTCTTGATAATCATAAAAATAATTAAAACTATAAAGCAAAGATGTCATATCAGAATTTATTTGATTATAAGCTGATTTATTTATAACAGCTTCACTTACAAGATTTAATATAGAATCTATCCTTTTACTATCAATTCTAATTAAATTAACATTTAAAGGCGAACCCTTCTTAGATTGTTTAACAGACGCATCATTATCAATTTCAGTATTTAAAATACTGAAATCCTTAACATTCTCTAAATCAACCTCTTTAATCTCAAAACTAACAACAACATCCGATAAATCTACCTTTCTAGCAATGCTATCTGATGAAGTATCTGCTATTAAATAGTATATAACGACATCAAAAAATTTATCTGACAATAAATCAACATTATCAGGAATAGACTTATAAACCTCTCCTAAGCTTTTTAATGCTTGCATCATCTGTATTCCAGAAATTGTTGCCATAGGATTTTCCCTATTAAAATTCAATTTCACTTCAAATAATTTAGCATTTCCAATTTGATCTTTTAAGCTTAAAAGCTCCTCACTAGAAAGTTGCACTTTATCTTTAAATAAAAGATTAGATTGAACAACATTTTTTCTCTCACTTGCCTCTGCTTTTTCCAATTCACTATCAATATCAAGTTCTTCAATTGTATAATTCAAAACGACATCGGATATATTTATTTTTCTCTCTACATTATCAATACCTGAATATATCAAATAATAATCTACTCTGGGTAAAAATTCATCTGCAACAATTTGTTCATAACTAGGAACAGTATGAAGGATTGGAGCCAAATCTTTTAAAGCTTGAAACATCTGTATTCCAGAAATTGTTGCCATAGGATTATTTTCATTAAAATTAATACTAACCCTTAAAACCTTCTGGCCAAGTCCCAAACTTTCTCGCATATCATGAAGATCAAGAGATGAAAGCAAAAATTCATCATCACTTGCATCGTTCAAAGCCATTATAGAAGTTTTCTGGTCACTCTTTCCCAAAAAACCCATTAACTTACTTTTAAGCTCACTTACATCTTCTGAATAAATATTTCCATTAAGGCGTGCATCCAGCATACCTTTTATCACATCAAGTGAATTTAAAAGCAAATCAACAAGATTATTACATATTTTTAATTTATTGTCTCTAATAGCATCAAACACATCCTCAACAACATGAGTAAATTCTGAAAGTTCCATCATGTCAACCGAAGCTGAGCTACCCTTAAAAGTATGTGCTGCCCTAAATATTTCATCAATAGTTTCCGCATTATTAGGGTCATCCTCTAATGACATAATATTTTCTTCAAGAGTATCTACAAGATTCTGAGCTTCTTCAAAAAAAATCTCTAAAAGCTCCTCGTTTTCTGAATCTAGCATCAGCCTATTTTCCCTATCTTAAAGATTAATAGGACTAACCTTAAAAGATTAGCCCCATAACCCAAATTTATTATTTTACTTGAGTATTTGACTCAGCTTTTTTGTATTTGTCCTTTTCTAAAAAATCTTGAAAAGAACCCTCTGGCATTGACACATTTTCCCTAATTCTTAAAACCCTTTTAAAAGTTTCTTGTGCCTTTAATTTACGAAGAGACTCTGTCCCCTGATCCTCATAAACTTTAAATACAGATTCATTATCAATATCAGAGTCTAAGGAAACACTTAATTTATCATAAATAACTCTCACATCTTTAACATAAAAAATAAAATTCTGATTCTTTGAACTATGTGATTTTGATACCCTAAAAGCCTTAAATCTCATTTTACTTGAAGCAATAGGATAATTCGGAACATCATCTTTAACTATCCTAGAGTTTATATTTGGAATATAAATAGGATTTGACCAAACCAAATCAGCCCAACCTTTAAATTTCAAGGTTCCTAAAGGATAAGCATATTCCATCCCATTCATATCTTCAAATAAAACTTCAAGATCTACCTCATAACCCAAACTATAAACAGTTACCTTAACTTCTTTCATAGTTTTAACATTGTCAATAAGCCCTTTACCCAAAAATTGATTTCCATCCTCACCAGAATAAAAAGGAATCTTAAATGGAGGTAAAATCATAGCAGAAGACTGAGAATAACTAGGAAATAATACCCTTACCCCCAATACTGTATCACCAGCATATCTCTTAGAATCACTCTTCACAACAGCCGGCGCCACAAGAGAATTTCTTACATAAGCTTGCATTCTAGCTGAAGGGGTCAAAAGAACACTCCAATTATTTATTCCAAGATCTATAATCATATCCTCTGGTTTAACAATACCTGAAGCTCCAGAATAAACATAATCAACATAGCTTGTAAGATCTAGCTTGGTTGAGCTTGGGTCTTTTGCAAGTTCCGCAAAATCAAGAACCAATACACCAGGCTCACCCTTCTGCTCATTGCCTCTCTCAGTAGCTTCCTGTCCAAAAATAGGACTAAATAGAATAAGAAATAATAAAATAAAAACAACTTTTAGTTTTGTCATATGCACAAACTCCTTCTCTAAAAAATAATTTAAATTATTCCTTTTTTAATTTTCTTTTAACAAAATACCCAAGGCTCGAAAAATTATCGTTCTTATCATTTTAAAATATATCCTTCAACAAAAACGATAAGATCCTTCACATAACCAGGATAGTTAAAATTAATTGTTTCTTTTAAAGATTTAATAAATAAATTTACCCTAAGTTTACCAGAGTCATAATCACTACCCATATCAAAAGAATCATAAAACTCTTTTGATATATTTATAAAATATATATCATTACTCATAAAAGAGTATAAAAACTTGGCTTTCCTTGTGTCCAACAGCAAAGAAAATCCCTTACTATTACCTAACAGAAAATCTTTAACTAAAAAATCCAAATTTTCTTTAAGAGTTTGTCTTTTCTTTAAATACCTCAAATCAGAAATCAACTCATTCTCAGAATAAAAATAAAAAACCTTTCTAGAAAAAATATTATCATAATTTAAAAAAATCATACATGAAGAATAAAAAAAACTTAAAAATAAGAGTGCATAAAGCATCCTAAGAGAATATTTTCCCTCCTTAAGATTAAGATATTCAAAACAAACAGACTTATATTTTGTAAATATATCCAACATGCTATTTTTCATAAAATTCAATAAATTTAATTAAAGACTTAAGTATTAATATATTCACCTTACTCATATAATTGTAATCCAAAATTAACCTTGCATCAGAAATATTCGACAAAAATCCAATTTCAATTAACACAGCAGGCATACTACTATTCTTAATAACAAACCACTGCTCTTCTCTAATTGATCGTACCTTAGTTTCATCTATAGCACCTATAAAAGTTTCATATAAAAGCTCAGCTAATTTTTTTGACTCATATTTATACTTAATGTCTAGTATATCATTAAGTTCTCTTAAGTATCTATTACCTTTAATATCATATCCTTTAAAATTTTTTACAACTTCCCTTTTTGAATTCTCAGGAAGATACCAAAACTCAATTCCCCTAGCTACAGGATTTGGAGCATTATTTGCATGTATCGACAAAAAGATTACATTATTTGGGAAATCTGGTTTAATTGCATTTGCAAACTCAGCCCTATCTTTTAATGGTATAAAAACATCATCAACACGGGTTAATAAAATATTTCTATCTAAAAAATAATTACTTAAAATCTTATATAAATGAATAGAATAAGTTAAAGCAAAGTCCTTTTCTAGAAGGGTAATATCATGGCCATCTATCTTATGCGTAACAACAGCACCTCTATCATGACCACCATGACCAGGATCAATGACTATCGACATTATTCTTGGCTTACTATAACTTTGCAAGGACTTAAAATGATTTTTAATCTGCATCAACGCCCTTTTAGTTATTAAAATCTCACCCTTCCTTAAAAGGATAGGATCAATGTAAATATAATAGCCAGTAGATGAAAGACCATATTCAAAGCCTATCTTAAATTTAAGATATCCCTTCTCATGCTTAACAGTCAAAATATCATTTTCAATATTAAAGTTAAACTTAAAGACCCTACCATCAAGTGCATCAAGTATATTAAGATAAGAAATCTCTTGAGCTTCTAAAAGCACGCAAACAAAAATCAAATTAATCAATAATATTATTTTCCCAAAGTTCAACTGCACTCTTTAAATCACCTTTAAACCTTAAGCTATTTTTAATAGTTTCATTTTTTATCTCTCTAAATTCTCTGCTAAACTTCAAAGGATTAATGCCATATCTTAAACAGATTTTAAAAAATCTTAAAAACGAAAACTTAATTCCATTCCCAATAAAAATTGGAACGTGATTTTTAAGCAAAAAAATCAAAAAACTTCTATTTTTTGTTAAATCTTCTGGGAAATTTAAAACAGTATATTGTATTCTAAGTTTTCTGTAAATATAGACACTCTCTCCAAAATAAATAGCTCTAAGTCCAAAATCCAATCTTTGAAAATATTCATTTTTAATTCTCTTATCAAAACCTCCAAGTTGAATAAACTTTTCCTTAGAGTAAAGACCGCAGTAGTCCATAGTAATTAAAGTTTTCTCATATTCCTTCTCAGAATTTATTAAAATTACCTTTAATTTTTGCTGTTTATCAATAGTGGGAAGAAAAACAGAAGGCACAACCTCTTCTTCTTTATCAAAAAATTCTCCACCAACAAGAAGTACATTTTTTTTTACTATCTCGTTAAATATATTAGGAATCCAAAAAGGATTTAATAAGTACATATCGCTCTGCAAAACAAAAACAAAACTACAGATGGATTCTTTCATAGCCAAGTTAACCTTCTCTCCAGAATTCAAATCATCAGAAAGCAAGATAAACTTTAATTTATCATAAGTATCTGAAATAAACTGAAGAGAACCTCTATTGCTCTGTTTTTCAATAGAAATAATTTCTCTTATAAAATCAAAATTAGAGAGAAATTCGAATAAATCCTCTCTAAAAATTTTTGTACCCCTATTTAAAATTACAAAAGAGATTCCAAAAGTAGACCTTTGTACATAATTATTCTTAGACTGAACAACTGTATAAGAATAGTCATTACTTTTAAAATACATAAACTTACTTTAAAAATCCTTACAATTAAATTATAATTAATTACATGGCCAGCACTAAAATGTTAAAAATAAGCATTTCAAGCATCAATATCTTAAAATATACCATAATTCTTATTGTTTTAATACTTATCTGTTGCAAAGATAAGAATATAAACTACGATAAGAGAATAAAAAAAATACTTGATAATAATAAAATTGAATATAGAATAGATAAGGAAAATGATTTTATTGTATTTAAACCCTTGGATGGTACAACAATAGAGATAATAATTAGGTCAAAATTAAATTCATATCAAAATTCAAAAATAAGAGAAATATTTGGAGTCGTTGAAACATTTGATGTGAATTCAAACAGAATTAACGAAATATCAGAATCTTTAATGAATGATAGCTATAATAACCGAGTTTTCGGATCATGGGAAATTATTCATGATCCTGAAAGAGGCAATAACTCTTTAGTATACATTGTAAAAGCCGAAGAGAATGCTAAAGAAATTTTTTTACTTGATGTGCTTGCGGAAGTTGCATCAACAATAGATATTTTTAAAAAAGTAATAAAATCCAATGATACAGAAATTAGTAATATCAAAAATGAACCTAGTGAACTTGATAATGAATTACAAGAGACAAAAAAAGATGATATGAAAGGCGACACTGTAGAAGAAGAACTTCAAAAAATAAAAGCAAAGTAATTATTCTATTCTTACAGAATTAATATCAAAATTGAATTTAACCCTATCACCTACCTTAATTTTAAATTTAGAAAAAGAACCTGCCGGCACCTCAAGAGCATATTTAACCTTGTACTTAGAATCTATATTTTTTTCTGAAAATGGAACTAAACTGTAAATTTCCTTAATAATGCCTCTAGAATTAATATATGCAATCTCAAGTGGAATAGGAGTATCTTTCATCCAAAAAGATAAATTTCTCTCTTTATCAAACATAAAAAGTATACCATTATTTTCATTTACATTTTTTGTCCCCATGTAGCCCTTAGCTCTACTAAAATCATCAACTGCAAGCTTAACAAAAAATTTAACATCATTAATAGTAATTTCTTTATCGTAAACATGTTCTGCACAGGATATACAAAAAATGAAAACAAAAAATGAAAAAAAAGCTCTCAGGACTTCCTCTCTTCACCAACATAAGATTTTAATGTCATCCTTAAGATATTCCCATTTAAAGCAATAACAAAATCACCAATATCCCAAAAATAATTAAAAGGAGTTACAATATTAGCTTCTCCAAACTTTTCCTTCACACTAAGGAAAATAGCATATTGAGAAATTAACTTTTTATCAAAAACAAAAGTATATGAATAAAGCTTATTTTTATCAAAATTAAAGTAAGCATATCTTATATGAGTCTTGCCATCAAATTTTAAAATTTGTGTTTTAGCGTAAGGAAATTCAACTTCTTCAACATCATAATAAAAAATAGAATTTTGACGAACATTATTTTCTACAGAGGCAACATTATCCCCCATCTTAAAAGATAAAAAAATAGAAAACAAATAAACAATTGTGATTCCCATATTAAATATCCTTAGAAAAAAAGAACATACATAAAAAACAAAACTATTAAAAAACTCGAAAATAAATAAAGCATGGTATTAACTGTAAGTTCAAAATTAAATATTGGCTTAAAAAGAACAACATTATTCCAAGTACGCTTAGGTCTTATTCTCTGCTTTCTTTTAAAGGGAGGTTCTTTAAGTTCTTCAAAAGGACTGTAATTACATTTAGGACAACCCTCTCCAAATTCAGAGACAATTCCAACATATTCGCAATTCGGACACTCAATATCACCCAACTTAGAGTGACAATTAGGACACTCACCTTTATTAAGCCCAACTTTTTCCCCACATTGCTCACAAAAAACTTCAAAATTGCCTTTTTTCAAATGATAATCCTTTAGATGAAGTTTTAACCAAAATAACTTAAAGATAAGTATACATTAATTGTCATAAAAAATATATTATTATATTTAAAGTAGGAAAATTAAAATGAAATCAGGCTTTGTAGCAATAATAGGTAGACCCTCAACAGGAAAATCTACTCTTTTAAATTCAATATGTGGACAGCAAATATCAATTATCTCTTCTAACCCACAAACCACTAGAAATAAAATAAAAGGAATATTTACAGATAAAAAAGGTCAAATTATCTTCATAGACACTCCAGGTTTTCACTTAAGCAAAAAGAAACTCAATATAGCTTTAATGAATAATGTATATTCTTCAATAACAGAGGCAGACTTAATCCTTTACATTATTGACATTCAAGATGAACCTGCCGATGAAGAAAATGAGATTTTAAAAATAATTCTCAAGTCTAAAGTCAATTTTCTAGTAGTGATAAACAAAATTGACATTCAAAAAACAAAGATAAAAGAAATAATGCTATTTTTAGAAAAAGAAGGTATTACGCAAGAAAATATTATTAAAATATCTGCTGAGAAGAAAATTAATATTGAAGAACTCAAAAATAAGATTTACGAAAATTTCAAAGAAGGGCCTCTTTACTATCCAGAAGAATACTATACAGACCAAGAAATGGATTTAAGAATTAGTGAAATAATTAGAGGAGTGACAATTAAAAACCTTAAAGAAGAATTACCATATTCTTTATATGTAGATATTGACACTTTAGAAGAAAGAAGGCGAAGTCTTTTCGTTAAAGCAAATATTATTGTAGCTGGAGAGAGTCAAAAGGGAATAATAGTTGGTAAGGAAGGAAAAGGAATAAAAACAATCGGAGAAGAGGCTAGAAAGAAGATATCAGAAATATTTGAAAGGCGGTGCAATCTATTCTTACAAGTTAAATTAAAGAAAAACTGGAATAAAGAAACCAAGCTAATTCAAAGACTAATAAATTAGAAATGGCATATTTTTAAAACTTGAAACAAAAAAAACAGAATGATAAAATTAATGTTTAAGCAGGAGTAATATTATGAAAACAGCTCACTGGGCAGATTTTTATGCAAAAAAGATCATAGAAGAAAAAGGCAAAAAAGAGCGATATACAGTTGCATCTGGCATTACTCCATCAGGTACTGTACATATTGGAAACTTTAGAGAAGTAATTTCTGTTGACCTTGTAGCACGAGCTTTAAAAGACATGGGTCAAAATGTGAGATTTATCTATTCTTGGGATAATTACGATGTATTTAGAAAAGTACCTAAGAATATGCCAAATCAAGAATTACTTACAACCTATTTAAGGCAAGCTATAACAAGAGTTCCTGATACAAAAACAAATGAGTCGAGCTATGCAAAAGCAAACGAAGTTGAATTTGCAAATTACTTACCCATAGTAGGAATTAATCCAGAATTCATAGACCAATCCCTAAAATACATGTCAAGTGATTATTCAAGTCAAATTAAGTTTGCACTAGACCATAAAGACGAAATAGCACAAGCTTTAAATGAGCATAGAACAACAAAACTAGAAGACAATTGGTATCCTATTAGCGTCTTTTGCACCAAATGTAACAGAGATACTACAAGTGTAGAAAGTTATGATCACTGTTATTCTATTGAATATTGCTGCGAATGCGGAAATAAAGAATCTCTTGATCTGAGGAAAACATGGGCTGTAAAGCTTCCTTGGAGGATTGACTGGCCTATGCGGTGGAAATATGAAAATGTTGACTTTGAACCTGCTGGAAAAGACCATCATAGTAGTGGAGGAAGTTTTGATACTTCAATCAAAATTGTAAAAGTTTTTGGAGGTACTGCTCCTATAACATTTCAATATGACTTTATATCAATCAAGGGACGAGGCGGTAAAATATCTTCATCTTCTGGTGATGTTGTATCTTTGAAAGATGTCCTTGAAATATATACGCCCGAGGTAACAAGATTTTTATTTGCATCAACAAAACCTAATATAGAGTTTTCAATATCATTTGACCTTGATGTAATAAAAATATATGAAGATTACGATAAATTTGAAAGAGTATACTACGGAATAGATACAATTAAGGAAAGTAAGCAAGAAGCTTTTAAGAGAATTTACGAATTATCTCAACCAAAATTACCAGACAAGGAAATTCCTTATCAAATTGGATTTAGACACTTAAGTGTACTTTGTCAAATTTTTGAAGGAGATAAAGAAAAGATTTTAAAATACTTAAACGATGTACAAGAAACTCAAAAAGAAAAGCTTATTAATAAAATTGACTGCGCCTTTAACTGGGTAAAAAACTATGCACCTGAAGACTTTAAATTTTCACTAAGATTTAATTTTGATAATATCGAACTCTTAAAAGACAATAATAAACAAGCAGTAAAACAATTATTAGAATTTTTGAAAAATGATTTCGAAAATCTAACCGAAAAAGATATTCAAAATGAAATTTATAACATTGCACGAAATAATAACATTGAACCTCCTTTATTCTTCAAGCAAATTTACAATATACTAATTAATAAAGATAAGGGACCAAAATTAGCAGGATTTATTAAAATTATTGGTATTACAAAATTTGAAGAAATTGTAAAACAGTTCATTTAATTTTAATAAAGCTTCCTCAAAGAAACACAAGAGGTCAATTAAACTACTATTAACCTCTTGTATCAGTATTCATTTCACTTAATATAATAAATTCTTTATTTAGCCTTCCCTTGATTAGCAACAGATTCCATGGCAGCCTTGATCTTGTCCTCATCACCCAAGTAATAATGTTTAATAGGTTTTAAATCCTTATCAAGTTCATAAACCAAAGGAATACCAGTGGGAATATTAAGTTTTAAAATACTGTCCTCACTCATATTATCAAGATATTTGACAAGAGCTCTTAAAGAATTGCCATGAGCAGCAATAATAACCCTCTTACCTTCAAGAACAGCCTTAGCAATCTTATCTGTCCAATAAGGAATAACCCTAGCAACAGTATCTTTTAAACACTCTGTTGAAGGAAGTTCGTTCTTAGGAATTCCCCTATATCTTAAATCATGGATTGGATGTCGCTTATCAGACTCTTCCAAAGGCATAGGAGGTACATCATAACTACGCCTCCAAATTAACACCTTATCCTCTCCATACTTTGCAGCCGTCTCAGCTTTATTTAACCCCTGTAAAGCTCCATAATGTCTCTCATTAAGTCGCCAAGATTTCTCTACATCAATATAAGATTGACCTAATTCACTTAAAATAATATTCAAAGTATCATTTGCCCTTACTAATACTGAACTAAAAGCAATATCAAAAGAATAACCTTCTCTTTTAAGGACTCTACCACCATCCAAAGCTTCAGCAATGCCCTTTTCAGAAAGCTTAACATCAGTCCAACCTGTAAAAAGATTTTCCCTGTTCCATTCACTCTCACCATGTCGAACTAAAACTAATTTATACATAAAATCTCCTAAGAAATGTTTGCATTATTTTAACAACACCTTAAATTATAAGGTAGCACAAAATAAAATTAATGTTAATAATACAAGTATTAACCACTATCTCTATGAGAACCAAACACTGAACAATGCCATTTAAATATATAATATTAATTATATTATCCTTAATGATATAATTAATATTACATTTTTAAGGATGTTAAGGATAATTCATAATGGAAGATCAAAAAAAAATAGTTGCGCAATACGCTATTGATAATTATGTAAAAAATAATATGCATCTTGGAATTGGAACAGGTACAACTGTTTTTTATGCAATTAAATATTTAAGCGAAAAAATAAAATCCGGAGATTTAAAGAATCTAAAACTCTATCCAACAAGCAGTGACACTAAATATTTACTTGCAAGAGAAGAAATCTCATATGTATCTAAGTTTGCAACATTTAGCAAAAATATAGATATCACAATTGATGGAGCCGATGAAATCTTATTAGAAAAAAAAGCGTTAATTAAGGGCGGGGGTGGTGCTCATTTAATGGAAAAGGTAGTAGCTTACAATTCTGAAGAGTTATTAATTATTGCAGATGAGACAAAAATTGTAAAAGCTTTAGGAGAAAAAACGTCCGTACCAATTGAAGTGGCTCAAGATTCTATTGAATTTATTATGACCAGATTAAAAAAAATGAATTTTAATCCTATATTAAGAACTTGCAAACTCAAAGCAGGACCAATAATAACTGACAACAATAACTATATCTTAGATGTAGCAATGAATATTGAAAATCCTGAAGGAGTTGAGAAATACTTTAAACTATTCCCAGGAATACTTGAAATTGGTATCTTTAATCATAAAAATACTAAAGTTATATATTATCAAAATGGACAAATCAAAGAAGCTTAAATTTTACTTTAAAAGAATTGTTAGTTAAATATTCTCTAATCACTCTCAGATAAAAATCCAACCTAAATCTTTCATGTCCATCTAAATAAAGAATATTATTACTAAAAATAACTGCCTTATTTAGACTTAAAAGATGCTCAATAAATTTAACAAAATCTCTTTGCTCATATATAAACCTACGCTCTAAAAGAGAAATGTCAAGACCTTTTTTAGTACCAAAATTTGTCATAAAATGATAAATGAAGAAATCTAGGTCACTTAATATCTCAAAAGACGCAGAAGATTCTTCTATGCTTAAAAAATTATTATCTTTCCTTATGATAGCCTTAAACTCATCACCATCAACACCAATAAGTAAACTCACGGATTTCATTCCAAGACCTAAATATGGTTTAAGTTCCCAATATCTTAAATTATGTTTACTCTCATGTCCTTTTAAAGCAAAATTTGAAATCTCATAATTTATGTAACCATTGTTTTCCAAAAAGTCAAGAGCATAAAACCAAAAATCTTCAGCGCTATCCTTATTGTTATCACAAACAACATCTACAAAAATATTTGTAATAAAATTTCTCTCCTCAATTGGTATTTCCGAAAGACATATATGTTCAGGTGTACATCCCACTAATCTTACTAAATCAAGCTTTAAATGTTTTTTTTCTTGATAAGGAATTTGAATATTTAAGTCAATATTCAAATCAAAATTAAATTTACGAATATTATCAACTGCTATATTGACCTTTTTAAAAGATATATGAGAAGCACCCATAATCCCTAAAAACTTTGAAGAAAAACTTTTTACATCAAGACTAATTCTGCTAACAGAAAAATCATTTAAAATTCCTAAAAGAGAAGGCGTAATATCTTGAGGACGAACTTCAAATGTAAACTCGTCCAATTCAATAAAATTAATACTCTCAGATAAAGAAGCTAGAAAAGGCTCTAAATGAGAACCACTCCTGTAAGGCAAATCCTCATATTTAACATAAAGTGTTTTAACTTTTGGATAACCCAAATTTTTTAAATAACAACCTAACTCACTTAATACCTTGCCATAATACGAATACTCAAAACAATCAGTAAGATCAATATAAACACTCAAATCACTTAAAGGTAAAAACTTAATTACCATATAAACTATCTTTAAAAATTTAAATTTGATTATAACATAAAATATTAAAATAAATTACAATAACTTCAGTATAAAATAACAAATAAGGACAGAGGCTTTAATGACTAAAGACTATTACAACATACTTGGATTACAAAAAAATGCTACGATTGAAGATATAAAAAAAGCATATAAAAGACTAGCCATAAAATACCACCCTGACAAAAATAAAGGAAATAAATTTGCTGAAGAAAAATTTAAAGAAATAAATGAAGCTTATGAAGTCCTATCTTCTCCTCAGAAAAGAACCAATTATGATAATTTTAAAAACACCAATTATAACAGAGAACCTTCTGATAAAGGATTTAAGAGTACTCGTTCTGAATCTTTTGAAAATTTCGACTTTTTCTCAGACATCTTTAAAAGCTCTACAAGAGGGGTACCTAAAGACAAAGAGATAACTATTAATATTTCATTATATGATGCCTACATGGGAGGAAAAAAATCAGTAGTAATAAACAATGAAAGAATTGAAATTCATATTCCAAAAGGCACAATAGAGACTACTAAATTAAAGATTAATGGCAAAGGTGATATTAATCCAATTTCTGGCAAAAGAGGTAACTTAATTGTAAAGTTCGACATAGCAAATTATAAAAATTTTAATTTAAAGGGACGAAATTTAGAAACAAACATTAATGTATATCCATGGGAAATAGCTCTGGGCAGTGAAAAAATTTTTGAAACAATTGAGGGTAAAAAAATAAAATTAAAAATACCAAAAGATATGAAAAATGGAGAGATTCTTAGCTTAAAGGGTCTTGGTATGCCAGCACTTGGAAATACCATCAAAGGAGATCTTAAGGTTAATATAATAGTAGAAGTTCCCAAAATAATTAATGACGAAGTAAAAAAAATTTATGAAAGACTGAAAGAAATATACACTTAGAAATTCTAATCAAACAAATGTTCAAAATTTTTCAAATTTTTTTCCCACTCAAGCTTAAGTTCTCCAAGTTTATTTATCTTGAGTTCATATTCTTTAATGCCCTCCTCAATATTACTAAAATTTTTATTAATATCTATTGAACATTGAACAATATCGCCTTGACGAGGAGCAAGAGTAAAAAATGTAAATTTCCATCCTCCGGCATTTATTGTAGATATTATCCTTTTTTGAAAAACATAATCTGAAATTAAAACAAGTTTTTGAAATTCCTTCCTACGCAAATAAATAAACTCATTCCATTCATTAAAAATGGCATCGGGTAGTTCATCTAAGCCAATTTCAATAATATTATTTATTGACAAGAGTATGTGAAGTGTTTCCAATAAATTTAAATAATAAGTCTCAAAACACTGAATAGTAATATCTAGCAAAGAAACCTTAACAAGTAACTTAGATATATCAAGACTATGTTCTTTCATAATTCTTGATATTTTTTCTTTCGTATGCTCTATAATAAATTTCTTATGTGTTTCTTTAATGTTTTTGTTTATTTTAATCTGCTCTACTTTTTCATAATAATCGCCAATTTCTTTATTGATTAAATTCAAATTATTGTTATTAGCTTCATTAGAAAAGAAATCAAGCGTACTTGTAAGCCTTTCTAAAAATTCTTGTTGAATAAAAAAAGTAGCAATTTTTATGCAAGAGCATGATGTCTTGCTTTTCTTGTCAAATTCTTCAATCTTTTGCCTAATATCTACCCTAAAGTTCAAATATCTAAGTTTATCTAAGAATTTATTAAAAAGTTCTTCATCACCTAAAAGTGTCTCGCATTCTAAGTCTAAAAGTTCAGATTCTGGATAATACTTTTTTATTAAATTTTTAATAATATTTAAAGCATCATAAAAGACTTCCTTATTGAAATCTAAATTTTCATTTGATTTTGAAGCATTGCCAGCAACCCTCATGATATCTTTATAAATCTTATCCAAAAATACAATTTTATCTTTAAGCAAATTAGCATCATTAATAAGACTTGATTGTTCCTTGTAAGAATAATAGTTTATTAAACTATACCTAAAAATACTGAAATTGAGATGTTTTTGAAAGTCGAAAAATCTATAAAACCCCAACGAGCCAAAATCAAAAAACTTCATATCATCATATTATAACAAAAACATTATTTAATCTTTTTATAAAGACTTAAAAGAATAGGAGATGCTATAAAAATTGAAGAATAAGTACCAACAACCACGCCTACCATAAATATTAAAGAAAAATCTTTTATGGCACCCTCAGTAAAAATATAAATAGATAGCACAGCAACGAAAGTAGTAATAGATGTTAAAATGGTTCTTGATAAAGTTTGTTTAATACTTATGTTTAAAACATTTAAAAATGAAGTACCCGTAAGTTTCTTAGAATTTTCTCTAATTCTATCAAAAATAATTATAGTATCATTCAGTGAATATCCAATAATAGTTAATATTGAAACAATTATTGAACTGTTTACCTCTATCCTAAATGTACCCAAAAAAGCAATCACAAAAAATATATCATGTATTGTTGCAAATATTGACGCAATCGCATAACTCAATCTAAATCTTAACGCCACATAAACTAAAACAAGTGTAAATGTTAGACAAACCAATAGCATTGATTTTGTCCTTAAAGTAGATGAAAAACTTGAATCAATAAAATAAGAGTCAAGTATTTCAACATGAGATTTATATTCTGTCTCTAATTTTTCAAGTAAAGTGTTTTGTATACTCTTTTTAAAATTATAATCAGTAACATCTGATTTTACTATAATAGAAAAATGACTCCTAGAATCATCACTTGAAATAATTTCATTAACTTCAAATGTTTTATAAACTGAAGATAATATCCTCTTAACTTCATCATCTTTAATGCCCGGTTTATCTATGACAAAATTAATACTAACTCCTGAAGAAAAATCTATTCCCCAATTATATCCATTATGATACATAAAAGTACAAACAAAACCTAAAAAAATCACAAAAAGACTAACTGCTAAAACTCTATTTCCGTATTTCAAAAAATTAAACACTTTTTGCATAATTTGAACTCCAAGAGATACTTACATATTTGCTTTTATTGCAAGAAACAATAACCTCTAAAATAAACCTTGAGAAGATTAAACTGCTAAAAAGAGATGCTACAATACCCACAGACAAAGACCACGCAAAACCTTGAATGATTCCTGTTCCAAGAAGAGTCAAAAATAGCACAGCAATAAAAGTTGTAACATTTGAATCCATTATTGTCCAAAAAGCTTTCTTAAACCCATCCTCAAATGCTCTTTCAAATTTACGTCCATTTCTCATTTCTTCTTTAATACGCTCATAAATAATTATGTTAATATCAACAGCCATACCCATAGTTAATACAAGACCTGCAATACTTGTAAGAGTTAAAGTAAAATTAAAAGCCGATAGAATTGCTAAAATTAAAAATATATTATAAACAACCAATGAAAATCCCGCTACAAAACCACTAACCTTATAATAAATAAACATAAACAGAAACACCAAAACAAGAGCAAGAAGAGATGCCTTTATTCCAAGTTCGACTGTCTTCTCTCCAATAGTAGGACCAATAACTCTAAGATCATCTATTTTTATTTCAACGGGAAAAGCCGCCGTTTTAAATACAAGTGCAAGTTCATTAGCCTCTCTCTTATCAAAAGAATCTCCCTGAATTGAAACATTACCTCCAGCAATAGCATAACTAATACCCGCTACCGATTTAATCTTACCTTCCATAACTACAGCCAAAGCCTTCCCAATATTCCTTTGGGTAAATCCAAAAAATTTTTCACTCCCCTCGTTATCTAAATTAAATGTAACCATATCTCTACCGGTTCTATGGTCGTTTGATACCCCAGCATCCCTAATATGTGCACCATCAAAAGAATTTTCAACACTAGAGTCAACAACATAATAACGAACACTAGATTCATCATCAACACCATAAGAATCTTTAACATACCAAGGGAAAATTTTCTTATTCTCTCCAAGATTCATACTTTCTTTAATGTCAAAAATAGAAAAAAGAGGCCCAGACTCCAATATCTTAGTATTAAGTATAGAAGTATTTTCATCGTCAACAACATAAAAAGTTAAATTACCTTTACCACTTAAAAGAGAATCAACACGATATTCATCTCTCTCTCCCGGAATATCTAAGAAAATTTTACTTCCACCTGCCTCTCTTGTAATCTTAGGCTCTGTAAGTCCAAAAGTATCTACTCTCTCTTTCAATATTTGCATTGTACGTTCAATAGATTCTTCCTTTTCCAAAGAACTCAAACTTCGTCCCAACTTTTTCTCAAGACCTGAATAATCAAGAGAAATAGTAATACTCATTCCTCCAGATAAATCAAGACCAAGCTGTATTATTCTACTTTTATCCCTTTTTATACTCTCATAATGTTTATAAATTTCAAGGCTAAGTTCTTCAATATCAGAATCAGTTAAAAACCCATCTCGCAAATCCTTAACACTTAAAGACCCAGGAAAAGTTTTTCCATAAACTTTATAGTTATTCTTTGCAACTGGAATTAAATATTTTAAATCATCCGGAAGCTTAGCATCCGGATCCTTTTGATACAATTCTTTAAGCCTAACAAGAGCATCAAAAGCCTTCTTCTTGGAATAATCCTTCAAAGCTTCCTTTGAATATGAACTAATTCTCTTATCTTCATCTTCCATAAAGAAATACCACTTTAAAGTGGGAGATATTAAAAGATAAGCAAAAAATGTTACAAACAGTATTAGTATAAATTTAGAGAGTTTATTCATTTTAATATACCTTCATATTTTAATTTAAAATGTAATAAAGTTGCCTTTTCTAGCTTTAACTTTTACCTTCAACTTTTTCAGAAATAACCTTTTCAATTGAAGTTTTTGCAAATTTTACATCAGAAGTTGCACTCAACTCAAGAACAACCTCAGTATCACTAATCTTTTTAACGATTCCAAAAATCCCGCCTACTGTTAAAACCTTATCACCCTTTTTAAGGTTTTGTATCATTTCCTTCTTTTTCTTCTCTTCTTTACGTTGAGGAGATATTACTAAAAACCAAAATATAGCAATTACAGGAACAAAGACCAATAAACTCCTAAAAAAACTACTGCTATGGCTAAATTCTTGCAATATAAACATAAAATCTCCTAACCTTTATACATAAATAACTTTTATCTTAGAAATATCGTCCGGATATACTACTCCAAAGAGGAGCTTAAGCTCCTCTCTTTTACTATAATTAGATTTACTAATCTTGTTATATCCTTCAATTAAATACTCAATAAGAGAATCATCATCTCTATAAAGAGCTTTACTAAAAGCACTCCTATAAAGTCCAAGTTCAAAAAGTTCTTCTACACTCTTACCTTTATGTTGTCTTAAAAGCTCCTTATCTATTATTGCCTTAGAGCCATCATATCCAATGCAAAATACAAATTCATTTTCACTCAAGTATAGCTCCTTAACACAAATACACTCAAAAGCGAAACTAACCTACATCATTCCCATTCCAGGATCCATAGGATACCCACCACCAGCACCACTCTTTTCTTCCTTAACTTCAGTAATAGCACATTCTGTTGTTAAAAGTAGTCCTGCAATTGAAGCTGCATTCTGAAGAGCACTTCTTGTAACCTTAGCAGGATCAATTATCCCACTCTCAATCATATTTACCCACTTAAACCCAGCTGCATCAAAACCAAGTCCCTTTTTTTCCGTTCTAATCTGGTGAATATAAATAGAACTTTCAAAGCCAGCATTAGAAATTATTTGTCTCATTGGTTCTTCAAGGCTTCTCTTAACAATCTCAAAACCTTGCTTTTCCTCATAACTAAGCTTACTTGTATCAATAGTATCAAGATACATAGCCACCTCAATAAGAGTAGCGCCTCCACCAGGAACAACACCCTCCTCAACAGCAGCACGAGTAGCAGATAAAGCATCCTCAACCCTATGTTTCTTCTCCTTAAGTTCTACTTCAGTAACAGCACCAACATTAATAACAGCAACACCACCAACAAGCTTAGCAAGACGCTCCTGAAGCTTTTCTCTATCATATTCAGAGCTTGTCTCTTCTATTTGTTTCTTAATAAGCTCTGTTCTCTCTTTTATTTGTTCTTTATTTCCAGTGTTAATAATAGTAGTATTATCCTTATCTACCTTTACTGATTTAGCCTGTCCAAGTTGTTCAAGCTCGACATTTTCAAGAGTAAGTCCCAATTCTTCACTAACAAGTACTCCCCCAGTAAGTATTGCAATATCTTCAAGAATCGCCTTACGTCTGTCACCAAACCCAGGAGATTTAATTGCACAAACCTTTAATGCCCCACGCACACTATTTAAAACAAGAGCAGCAAGAGCATCTCCCTCAATATCCTCAGCAATAATTAATAAAGGCTTATTTGTATTTAAAACCTTTTCAAGAACGGGTAAAAGTTCCTTAATAGTACTAATCTTTTTTTCGCATATCAAAATAAGAGCATCATCAAAGCTCACACTCATGTTTTCTTTATTTGTAGAAAAGTAAGGAGACAAATATCCTCTATCAAATTGCATACCCTCAACATAAGAAATTGTAGTGTCAAAAGTCTTTGACTCCTCAACAGTAATAACTCCATCTTTTCCAACTCTATCCATTGCCTCAGCAATTTTCTCACCTATTGAATTATCATTATTTGCAGAAATAGACGCAACCTGTGCAATTTCTTCCTTAGTAGTAATTTTCTTTGCAGACTTACGGATCTTATCAGCAGCCAAAGATACAGCATGATCTATTCCCTTCTTTATTCCAATTGGATTAATGCCAGAAGAAACATTCTTAAGTCCCTCTCTAGCAATTGCATAAGCAAGTACAGTAGCAGTAGTAGTTCCATCACCAGCCACATCATTTGTCTTAATAGCAACTTCCTTTAAAAGTTGTGCCCCCATATTCTCAAAGGAATTTTCAAGTTCAATCTCACGAGCAACACTAACCCCATCTTTAGTAACCGTAGGAGATCCAAATTTCTTATCAATTAAAACATTTCTCCCCTTAGGACCAAGAGTTACCTTTACAGCATTTGACAATTTTTCAATGCCGCTGAGTAAACTTTTCCTAGCATCTTCATTAAAATACATTTCCTTAGCCATAAATTTTACTCCTTTTAAGTATCAAAACTAAATTTAAACCTAACATTATAAAGTTAGCATAAACTTCATACATATCACTATAAAAATATAATTTTTTTTTATTCATTAATCAAGACTAAAATCACAGAAACTATCTAATAATTTACTGTGAAACAAATATCATTTATACTAATCTCATATATACTTATATAAGATTTCTTATGTTGTTTAGAAAATTTAGAAGATCAAATACCTATATTGTCATTATCTCAATAACTGCTTTTGCTGAAAGCAAGTTGTATTCTATCTTATCAAATACAAAATACTTAATTGAAAATAAAAAAATATATTATAAAATACATTGGACATTTCCAACATACTTTTTTGAAATTTTAAAATTAAATCCAGAACTAAATGAATGGTTTTTTAAAAGACTTAAAAATAATGAAGATATTTATATTCCAAGCACCTACAGCGGTAGCCCCCATGAATACATGTTACACGACGAAATACATGTAGACCTATATTGGGCTTTAAAGAATCCATTTAGTAGTGGATATAAAGATTTGTTCAAAGATAACCCACCTATGTTTTATATATATAAGATGGAAAAATTAAGAAAGAAAGTACTTGAATTATATAGAAAGCTTAATTTTAACTATATAGAAGGAATAAGATATGCAAAAAATAAGAAAAAGTATTTAGTTTTTTACAAAAATAATTGTCAATTCTTATCCGAAATTCAAGACCCCGAAATACGTAAGAATCACATAAATACACTTCTTTACTTTCACGAAATTAAAGAAGTGTACAATAATCAAGAATTAAAGAATTTTTTACTCTCCTTAAAAGAACTAGATACGAACTTTTATAGCATCAAAATACAAAACCTAGAAGGTACTAAAATAGTGACAGACTTCCTAGAAATTCCAGAATTTAATTCATTAAAAGAACAAGCATTAATTCTACAATTTCAAAACAAAAGATTAAAAGAATATCAAATAAATGAAAACTCTTTAAAAGAATTTTTAACCAGTAAAAACTTTGACAATCACTCAAACAATTTAGAGTCTATTACAAGCAAAAACCTTGAATACAACATGGAAGGAAATTTTACACTATCTCATTCAAAATATAATGTGAAATTTGAAGAAGGAAAACTGAGCAAAATAAAATATAAAGAAAGAAAAGCTGAATTTTTAGACTCTTGTAGAACCTATTTTAAAGTTTCATCAAAAAAAGACATCATTATAGAACCAACTATTGAAAGCTCATTTTCATTCTCAAATGAGAAAATTTTAGGAGTTAGACAATATTTAAATTTCAATACTAAAGAGAAATCAATAATTGATTTCTTTTTAGACGAAAACCTTGCAAGCTTTTTTATATCCATCAAAATAGTATGGCCTTCTGATATAAAATTGGATGACAAGCTTTTAAAGACAACCAACAAAAATTATTTACTTGAATATTCAAGCCTAGAGATACCCATCTTTGAAGTTGATAAAGAAACAAGCATAAAGATTACTGCAAGATATAATGACTATGACACTTACGAAAAAATTATTGAAACAAAAAAAGATATTAAAGGGTATATTAACGGCACAGAATTTTTAATATCTAAAGGAAGTGACCAAAATAGCAATTTTTTTATTAGTTTTTTACATATTGAAAAATATATTATATACACAATTAACTACAAAATTGCAAAAAGAGGAAGTAAGAGATGGTTTATTTTAAATATAGGAGGCTCTTACAATATAGTAAAAACCGAAGATTTGAATGATTATTCTTTGAGCCTGAATTTATTATTACTCCCAATGAATAATAATTTTGATAACAAAATAAAGATAAATTCAAAAATAAAAAACCTACTCTTCTACCCAAACATAAAAAATATGAAAATAAATAGCTGACAGTAGTAAAATATTCATAAATCGTTATAAAATTATTTCATAAGGACATTAAAGTACTTAATCTTAAATAATAAAAGGTTTATTATATGGATAATGACACAATGGAAGTGCATTCCACTTTGGAAAAAGTAGGTATTACTAATGACCCTGTCTTGTTAAAAGCATTAACAACAGAGTTGGGAATGAAAGCTTCTCATTCAAGGAATAGGATAATTTTACATATAGCATCAAATCCAAGGGAATATTTTACAGCAAAAGAAATTTATAATAAATTAATAACAGAAATACCAAGTTTATCAAAAGCAACAGTATACAATACACTAAACATTTTGAAAGAACGCAATATTTTAAAAGACATAAAAACGACTGACCAGAAAGAAACAAGGTTTTACCTAAGTTTGTCTTCTACAATAGCTCACTTTAAGTGTAATAAATGCAACCAAGTTTACCCTATACAACTTGATGAGATTAAAGATATTCTGAAAGACAAACTTGGAGAAGAATGGAGAACTAAATCTATTGAAATCATTTATTCAGGGGCATGTAACAATTGCTCCCAGAAATTGAGTAAAGAAAATTTAGACACTCTTTACGACTCTACTCATAAGGAAAATAATTTATGAACATTAAAAATGTTATTTTCATCTTTATATTCTTACTTCTCTTAATACTAGTCAGTCCAAGAGTAAAATTTAAGAATGAATTTATAAAAATCAAAGTTCCTAATAAACTTGAAGAACTGGATCAATACTTATTGTTTGAAGAATCTAAGTTCAATTTAGAAGAAAATACAAAAAAAGAAATCATATGGAACAAAGGTAAAGAAATAACGGAATATTCTGTTGTTTACTTTCATGGGTTTGGGTCATCCAAAAACGGAATTTATCCCGTTCCACATAACATAGCCAAAGCTTTAAATGCAAATATTTTTTTTACAAGATTCAAAGGACACGGAATTGACGAAAAAGATGCACTTAAAGGTGTTAAAACTCAAGACTGGTTAAGGGATATTGATGAAGCTATTCAAATTGGGAAGTTAATAGGAGAAAAACTAATAATTATTGGAACCTCAAACGGTGGAGCTGCTGCTATTTGGGCATTAGAAACCTACCCAACCGAAATACATTCTACTGTCTTAATATCTCCTAATATTTCTCCTAAAGATAAGAGAACAAACTTAATTTACTATCCTTGGGGACGCCAAATTGCATATCTTGTAACAGGTGGATACAACAAGTTTGAAACAAGAGAAAATAAGAGAGTCGAACACGAAGTGGTTAAAACATTTCATTCAAAATTGCAACAAGTAGATTCAATAATTGCAATGATGGGGCTTGTTAAGCTAATTAATTCACATGGATTTGATAAGATAAAGACCCCTATGATAATAATTTATCCTCCTAAGGATCCAACAGTAGATTCTAGCAAAATAAGTCAGTTTATAAGTGAGTATGGAGGCTATAAAAAGGAAATACCTATTACACTTATTGAAAGTTATCACTCTCATGTTCCTGTTGGGAATCACAGCTATAGAAGTGCTCAAAACACATCTTACTTCACAAAATATGCAGTTGATTTTATTAAAAAAATAAAAAGCAAGTAAATCACTTGCTTTTTATCTGCATTCATCAAACTTAATTATCAAGAATCTCTTCTATCTCATTCTTAAGTACACTAACTCCAGGCCCATAAATTACCTGAATTCCACTACCCTTAACAAGCACTCCCTTTGCTCCAGTATTCTCCAGAGTATTTTTTAAAACCTTAAGAGGATCTTTGACAGTAACTCTAAGCCTTGTTGCACAACAATCAAGCTCAACAATGTTATCAGCTCCTCCAAGACCTGCAATCACTTGAGATGCAACAGTTCCCTCACTGGATTCTTTCAAAGAAGAAGAAGATGATGAATCATTAGAATCCAGAATATCTTCTCTTCCTGGAGTCTTATAGTCAAATCTAGATATCAAGAAAGTAAAAGTAATGTAATATAAGAAAAACCAAAAAACACCTACCATTGGAACTAATATCCAATTTGTTCTTGAATTCCCTTGTAAAATTCCAAAAAGAATAAAATCAATAAATCCACCAGAAAAAGTCTGCCCTATTGTAATTTGCAAAATATGAGAAAGCATAAATGCAAAACCATCAAACACAGCATGCATAACATAAAGAACTGGTGCTACAAATAGGAAAGAAAATTCAAGAGGCTCAGTAATTCCTGTCAAAAAGGAAGTCAAAGCTGCAGACAACAAAAGACCAAAAACTTTTGTTTTTTGACTAGGTTTTGCAAGTCGATAAAGTGCAAAAGCAGCACCGGGCAATCCAAACATCATAGTAATAAATCTTCCGCTCATAAAACGACTTGTTCCAACAAAAAATCTATCAGTACCTTGAGCTGCAAGTTCAGCAAAAAAAATGTTTTGAGTTCCCTCCACTAATTTACCATTAACTATCTCAGAACCACCAAGACCAGTTGTCCAGAAAGGTAAATAAAATATATGATGAAGACCAAAAGGACCAAGCATTCTTAAAAAAACACCGTAAATCAGAGTACCAACATAACCTGTTGAATCTACCAAAACACCAACTTTACTAATTCCAGACTGCATAAATGGCCAAAAAACAAACATAAACACAGCAAGAAGAATACTAGAAAAAGAAACTATTATCGGTATAAACCTAGACCCTGAAAAAAACCCAAGAACCCTTGGAAGTTCAACCTTATTAAACTTATTGTGAAGATAATAAGTTAATATACCAACAACAACTCCTCCAAAAACACCTGTTTCTAAAGTTTTAATCCCAAGTATTAACCCAACAGCTCCGCTTGATAAGACTTCAGCTTTTCCTGACATATCAACTAAAATACCAATAGTAGCATTCATAACAAGATATCCAATAAAAGATGCAAGTCCTGCCGTTCCCTTGTCGGATTTTGCAAGTCCAACAGCAACTCCAATTGCAAATATCGGAGCTAAATTAACAAAAATAATAGCACCCGCTGTACTCATTATTTTAAATGCTGACTGCAAGAAAAATATATCTAGAAAAGAATATGCACTAACAGTAGCCGGATTAGATAAAGATCCTCCAATTCCTAAAAACAATCCCGCTGCAGGAAGAATAGCAATAGGCAACATAAAAGAACGCCCAAATTTTTGAGCATTCTCAAAAAATTTTCCCATAAAAACTCCTATTTGTCTAAAAAGACACAATAAACATTATAAATATTTTCAAACTTTCCCAACCTCATTTATCTTCTCAACAAAACTTTTTGTAATTTCCATAGGCCTTGTAATAGCACCTCCTACAACAACAAAAGAAACCCCCAACTCAAAGGTCCTCTTAGCCTTAAGAGGTGTATCAATTTTACCCTCAACCACTAATTTTGATTTAAAATTACATTTGAGTAATTTCTTTAAAAAGGAAAAATCATCATCTGCAATATTTAACCCATCGGTCTCCTTTGTATATCCATGCAAAGTTGTACCAATAAAATCAAACCCAAGTTTATCCGCATTAATAGCTTCTTCCAACGAGCCAATATCTGCCATTAAGAGTTGATTCGGATATTTCTCTCTTATCTTATTAAAAAAATCAGATAATAAGAGTCCATCGGGACGCTCTCTTAGAGTAGCATCAAGAGCAATGACATCAACTCCTTCCCTACATAGTTCATCAATTTCCTTCATAGTAGGAGTAATAAAAACAGAAGAATTATCATAAACTCTCTTAATAATGCCTATTATCGGTAAATTAACCTCTGCTTTTATTTTGTTAATATCTTCTATCCCATTAGCTCTAATTCCAACTGCTCCTCCCATCTCTGCTGCTAAGGCCATCTTAGACATAATAAAACTACTATGTAATGGTTCACCCTCAAGCGCCTGACAAGAAACAATTAAACCTCTTTTAATCTCTCTATTAATATTAAAACCTCCTATAACCTAACTTTTTATAAAAATTTTAAATTATGCTCTATATAATTTTTTTAAAAAAACATAATTAATTATAGATTTAAGAACACAAAAATACAAAAATTTTATATCTGCTTAAATTAAACTATAATTTAAAAATGTCAAATAAAATAAACTGGTTTCCTGGCCACATGAAAAGGGCTTTAGAATTAATCAATGAAAATCTTAAGAGAACAAATATTGTATTAGAAATACTTGATGCTAGAGCTCCTCTTAGCAGTAAAAATCCACTAACTGAAAAATTAATTAAAAATGCAAAAAAGGATAAAATAATACTTCTAAACAAATCAGATCTTGCACTTGAAAGAGAAATTTTAAAATGGAAAGCATATTTCGAGTCTATTGGGAACAATGTGATAATTAGCAATATTTACAAAAAAGGAATGAAAAAACAAATCATAGACATCATAAAAAAAACAGCAAATGTGAAAACAATTAAAACTTATACAGAAAAGATAAAAGTTTTAGTAATTGGAGTTCCAAATGTTGGCAAATCATCAATAATTAACCTATTAGTAGGGCGAAAAAGTACAAGTGTTGCAAACAAACCAGGGCATACAAAAAATATACAAATCGTTAAAGTAAATGAAGAAATTAATATCTTTGATATGCCAGGGATATTATGGCATAATTTAGAAGACCAAGAGATTGCAAAAAAACTCGCAATCTTAGACATGATAAAAGAGAAAATAATAATAGACAACACGGAACTTTCACTCTATTTACTTAAAGAAATGCACAATAATAATAAAAATAAATTATTGGATAAATATAATATAGACTCAACAGAGTCACTTCAAATTTTAAAAGAATTTGCAAAGGCAAGAGGATTTATAAATAAAAACTGCGAAATAGACATTGAACGAACATCAAAAACACTAATAAAAGAATACAGAGAAGGTAAATTTGGAAAAATCATACTTGATACTAAATTACCAAAATAAACATTAAATAAAAATTATTTACATAAGAATTAATATAAAGTATAATCTACTCTCATGCAATTTATTGATGCATGTATAAAAAAGGAGGGTCCCATTAGTTGAATAACCTTATCTTAGAGATTAAAGACTTAAGTCATTACTACACTAATAGTAGTAATAAAACTCTAGATACAATTAATTTAAAAATCAAAAAAAACGAATTTATTACCCTACTTGGTCCATCAGGATGCGGAAAAACCACACTTATTAAAATATTAGGAGGCTTTTTAAATCAAAATGAAGGCGAAGTTTACTTCCTATCAAAAGAGATTTCAAAAACTAGTCCTAATAAAAGAGAGCTCAATACTGTATTTCAAAATTATGCACTATTCCCACACATGAATGTTTTTGACAATATTTCATTCGGCCTTAGAATGAAAAAAATAAATAAAAATTTAATTAAAGAAAAAGTAAAATCATCTCTTTCTTTAATTGGCATGCAAAAATTCGCTTATAGGAACATCAATGAGTTATCTGGAGGACAAAAACAAAGAGTTGCAATTGCAAGGGCAATAGTTATGGAGCCTAAACTTTTGTTATTAGATGAACCACTATCTGCACTCGATTTAAAGATGAGACAAGAAATGCAAAGAGAGCTTAAAAACATACAAAGAAAGCTTGGAATCACCTTTATTTATGTTACTCATGACCAAGAAGAAGCCTTAACAATGAGCGATAGGATAGTTGTAATGAATGAGGGAGTAATTCTTCAAATTGGAACTCCTGAGGAAATTTATAACGAACCCAATACAAAATTTGTAGCTGATTTTATTGGAGAAAGTAATATTTTTGACGGAACATACGAGAAAGAATTTGTTGTTAATATGTTTGGCAAAGATTTTGAATGCCTTGACAAGGGATTTTATAATAAAGAACCTGTTGATCTTGTAATACGACCAGAAGATGTAAAGATACTACCCAAGGGCAAAGGACATTTAAGTGGAATTATAACCTCAGCAATATTTCAGGGTGTACATTACGAAATGACACTAGAAATTGAAAAATCTAACTGGTTAATTCAAAGCACAAAGCTTACAAATGTCGGTGAAGAGGTTGATATATTCTTAGAGCCTAATGACATTCATGTAATGGGTAAAAAACAATAATGATGAATAGAATAACATTAATTTTATATACTCTATTCTTATCCATATTCATTATAATCCCACTTCTAATAATAATAACCCTTGGATTCCTTAATGAGAATAATGAACTTACATTTGCAAATTTCAACAGACTGCTAGAACCAAGCTACCTAAGAATTTTCTCAAGAAGTACTAA
The DNA here is from genome assembly GCF_003606285.1 of Borrelia turcica IST7. NCBI lineage: Bacteria > Pseudomonadati > Spirochaetota > Spirochaetia > Spirochaetales > Borreliaceae > Borrelia > Borrelia turcica. Next base: position 704,788 of record NZ_CP028884.1, on the reverse strand, counting down.
GCTTGCATTAATTGCAACCATTTTTTGTATTCTAATTGGATACCCTACAGCATGGTTTATATCAATATCAAAAAAAAGCACTCAGAATATACTCATAATAATGATAATACTTCCTATGTGGATTAATACCCTACTTAGAACTTACGCTTGGATAAGAATATTAGGAAAAAATGGAATTATTAATAACTTGCTCGAAGTAATGGGACTAGGCAATATAGATTTAATCTACAATGAGCAAGCTGTAATAATCGGGATGGTATACAATTTTCTGCCCTTTATGGTCTTGCCAATATATACAGGACTTTTAAAAATCAAACCTGAATACATTGAAGGCGCAAAAGATCTTGGAGCAAAAATGTGGCAAATTTTGCTCTACATAAAGATACCATTAACATTATCTTATCTTGCTACAGGAATAATCATGGTATTTATTCCCTCAATTACAGTATTTATTATCTCAGATTTATTAGGTGGCTCTAAGCAAATTTTAATTGGAAATTTAATCGAAAAACAATTCTTATTTGTAGAAGACTGGCATACTGGAGCTGCTATTTCATTTATTGTAATGATAGTAATATTAATATTTAATCTCACAATACTTAAACTAATGCAAAAAAACAATGTGGAATAAGGGTATCAATATGCTAAATATACTAAAAAACACTTTTTTATTCTTTACATTTGGATTCATCTATGCACCCATAATAATTCTAGTAATTTACTCTTTCAACGCAGGCGATCATGGTTTTTTTTGGCAAGGATTTAGCTTAAAATGGTACAAAGAAGTTTTTGCATCACAGCAAATAAAAACCGTAATATATAATACTCTAACCGTAGCAATAATATCATCTTTAATATCTGTTGTAATTGGTGTTTTGGGAGCTTATGGCATTTATAAAACTAAAAATAAAAGAATCAAAACAATTTTGTTATCAATCAACAAAATACCAATAATTAACCCTGACATTGTAACAGGCATTAGTTTGATGACATTTTATTCAGCTATAAAAATACAACTAGGGTTCTCTACAATGTTAATGTCACACATCATGTTTTCAACACCCTACATAGTAATAACCATTCTACCCAAGCTATATTCACTTCCGGAAAATATTATTGATGCAGCCCGTGACCTTGGCGCATCAGAGAGTCAAATATTTAAAAACATAATATTTCCAGAAATAATTGGAAGCGTGGCAACAGGTGGGCTTATTGCATTTACATTATCCGTTGATGATTTTCTAATATCTTTTTTTACAACAGGACAAGGCTTTAACAATTTATCAATACTTATAAATTCCTTAACAAAAAGAGGAATAAAACCTATCATAAATGCAATTTCTTCTATGCTATTCTTTGTAATACTTATTCTTTTATTCATCATTAATAAATTTGTAGGAATTAAAAAATTAACAACAGACACAGAAATTTAGATAAAAGGAGTTTAATTTTGAAAAAGATATTAGCAATACTAATCTTAATAATTCTATCTTGTTCTTCTGGAGAGGAAAAAGATACTCTTAATATTCTCAATTGGGCAGAATATATTGATGAAGACTTATTGGCTCAATTTGAAAGAGAAAATGATATAAAAATAAATTATGAAATTTTTAATAATAATGAAGAAATGATGGCTAAATTTAACAATACAAAAGGTTATTATGACATAATAGTACCCTCAGAATACTTGATTGGTGAATTAGCAAGTGAAAATAGAATTGAAAAAATAGATCACTCAAAATTGCCAAATGTAAGAGATAATCTATTAGAAGAATTTACAAACTTAGAATATGACCCTGGCAATACTTATTCTATACCTATATTTTGGGGAGTAATGGGAATACTTTACAACAAAACAAAAGTTGATATAAAAGACATGAATGGATTTGATATATTATTTAATGAAAAATATAGCAAAGAAATTGCAATGTTAGACTCCCCAAAAGAAAACATTGGAGTTGCTCTTAAACAACTTGGTTATTCCTTTAATGAACATGACATATCTAAAATAAAAGAAGCTGGAGAGATGTTAAAAAAACAAAATCCCTTATTAGTAGGCTATTTCTCAGATATTGCTGCAAAATCACTCATACTCAATGGTGAAGCATCTATTCAACTAACATGGAGTGGAGAAGCACAAGATGCAATAATAAAAGGCTCAAATCTAGACTTTTATGCTCCTGAGGACACAAATCTTTGGATTGACGTAATGGCAATTCCATCAGATGCTCCTCATAAAGAACTTGCTTATAAATTTATTAACTTTCTTTATGAAAATGAAGCATCTTATGCAAACTTTCAAGAGACAAGATATAATTCGCCAAACAAAAATGTATTGAGTCGTTTAAAAGAAGAAGCAAAAAGTAACCCTGAAATAAACCTATACTTGGAAGAAAAATTTCTTCCAAAAGATTTTTCAAAATTAGAGGTATTTAAACAAGTACCTAGAAAAGTAAAAGAAGAACAACTGAAAATATACGTAGAATTAGCTTCATAAATACCAATTAAAGAGAAACAACCTTTTAAGGGTTGTTTCTTAAGTTCTAGCAAAACGCAAAATATGATTCTTTAAACCAAATCCAGCTATAGATAAAATAATAATAATGCCCAAAAATGCTTGATAAAACAAAAATGAAATGATATCAATTGGAGATATAGTCCCTTTTGCAAGATTTATTACACTTATCATGTGCATGCCATACGGTAAAGCACCAATGAAAGCACAAGAAGAAACCGAAAGCAAGGCCGCACATCGTTTAGGACACACTGCATTGTCCTCAGATATACCCTTAGTAACAGCTCCATTAACTAAAATAGCAAGACCACTATTTGCAAGAAATCCTGTTACCATAATTATTAGAAAAGTAACTGTAAATTCAGCACTCCTTTTGCACCTAGCTAATCGCTTTAACTTATTTAAAACCCACTCAAAGCCTCCATGTCTAATAGTCATGTAAGAAACTCCCCCTGTAAAAATAACAAGAATAAGCATATCGCTCAAATCCAAAAGGCCCTCATTAATATTTTTAGCCATTGAAAGCAAGGTCAAATTACCATAAAAAATACCAATACTACCTGCAATCAATATTCCAAGAAATAAAACTAAAAATACATCTACACCTAAGAACGCAAAAGTCATAACAAAAAGATAAGGAAGAACCTTTAAATAACTAATCTCACCAAGCTCACCTACAACATCAATATTTTCAACAGATGAACCTACAACAGCAAAAGCTATTGTTGCTAAAACAGCAGCAGGAATTGTAAAATAGGCTCCACTTTTAAAAACATCTCTAATCTTAACTCCCTGAGTACGACTTGCAATAATAGTTGTATCTGATATTAAAGACATACTATCACCAAAAGCACCTCCTCCAAGCACAGCACCTGCAACCATTGGCAATGGAATTCCACTTTTATTTGCTATTTCAAGTCCGATCGGAGTAATAGCTACAACAGTACCCATAAAACTACCAGTTGAAGTAGAAAGAAAAAGGCATATTAAAAATATACCTGCTACCAATAAATTAGAAGGTATATATTTAAGTCCAATATTGGCTACAGTTTCAATACTACCTATCTCCTTACAAACAGAAGAAAAAGCACCTGAAATCATAAATATTAAAGAAATAAATATAATATCAAACTGTGAACATCCTTTAATAAATTCATTTATCTTATCTGTAAATGAACCCTTAAATAAAAGAAACGCTACAACAACACCTAACAACATAGCAACTACTGGCGGCATCTGATAAAAAGCCATCTTAACACCTTGAATTTCTAAAACTACTCCCGTTCCAATATAGATAACAATAAAAACAAGAAAGGGAACAAGTCCTAAAAAATTTGGTTTTATACAACTAGTAGTATCCATTTTTAAACCTCCTACATTACTTAAATAAATTCAATTCTTAGAAAAAGACCAAGAAAACCTTTTAATATCAAGACCAACCATAGATAAAATAACAAAAAGTAGCAAAAATAGCTGATAAATTAAAAATGATATAACACCTAAGGGAGAAATAAGCCCATCAAAAAATCCTATTAAAATAATCATTTGAGCACCATATGGAATAAAGCCCTGAAAAATACAAGAAAACATATCCAAAAGAGAAGAACTTCTATAGGAGGGTATTTTATTCTTAACAGATATTTCTTTTGCAACTCTGCCACAAATAAGAATAGCTATCGTATTATTAGCTAGAAAAATATCAACAACAGAAGCAAGTGATGCAATTGCAAACTCTGCAGAACGTCTGCCTCGTATTAAAGTCTTAAGCTTAACTAAAATCCACTTAAATCCTCCATTTTTAATTACAATAAAAGAAACTCCACCTGTAAGTATTGAGAGAAAAATTAAGTCACCCATGCCTAGAAATCCCTCACTAATTTTTTTCATCACATACAAAAACTGCAAATTTTCATAAAAAATACTAATAACACTTACAAAAACAATACCTATAAATAAAACAAAAAAAACATTTAAACCTAACAGGGATAAAACAATAATAAGAAGATAAGGCACTACTTTAACTAAATCTACTGAACTACTAATCAAAGATTCAACATTAGATAAATCACTTGAAAGAAAATAAAAACCAAAAAAAGTAAGTATAGCTGATGGGAAAGCATAAACAGAACTAGCCTTAAAAACATCTACAATGTTACTCCCCTGAGTACGACTTGAAACAATAGTCGTATCTGATATTAAGGAAAGATTATCTCCAAATACAGCACCACACATAACAGCAGCGGCCATTAAATTTAAATTAACACTGCTCTTACTTGCAACCTCAAAAGCAATTGGCGCAATAGCTACAATTGCTCCAACAGAAGTTCCTGCCGAAAAGGAAATAAAACAAGTAACTAAAAATATCCCTGAAACAATCCACCTAGAACCTATATACTTAAGTCCAATATTAGCAACCGCCTCAACACTGCCTATTTCTTTACAAAGAGTAGAAAAAGCTCCTGCCAATAAAAAAATAAGACACATTAAAATAATGTCATATTGAGAAGCACCTTCAACAAAACTATGAATTTTATCTTCAAATTTCCCCTTAAAACCCAAAAATCCCGTAATAGATGCAATAAACATTGCAACACTTGCAGGAAGCTGATAAAAAGCCATTTCTACACCCATAAATTCTAAATAAACTCCAGTTCCTAGATAAATTACAACAAAAACAATAAAAGGCAAGAGCCCTAAAAAATTCGGTTTAACCTTAATGTCAACATTCTTCATACAAACATCCCCTTAAATACAAAAGAGTATATTAAAATACATTAATTACTGATAATCAAATAAATATATTCTTGTAATTCTATCACAAATAAATCAATATTTTAGTATTTATTAAAAATAATAAATTTTGATTCAATACAAAGGAACAAAATTATAGTAGAATTATTATTTTAAGCTTACTTTTATTTTTACATTAAGTATTTAAATTTAATATTTACATGCTGCGCCAAAAATGACCCTTTTCTAAAATCATATTTGCCTGAAGTGGTCCCTCGGACCCATAAAAATAATCCCAATTTTTAACATTTCCCCACTTATTAAGAATGTCTGATACAAATTCCCAAGAACTATCAATCTCATCATTACGAGCATACAAGGTTCTATCTCCTAAAAAAGCATCAAGAAGCAAACGCTCATAAGATTCTCCAAAAAATTTACTAAATGAAGAATGATAAGAAAATTCCATATTGGCTTCCTGCATCTCATAATTATATCCTGGTCGCTTAGTATTAAACTTAATTTCAATTCCATCTCTTGGTTGGATTCTAAAAATCAAAGCATTTGACATATTATTTAACGTAGTATTAAAAAGAGTGAAATCGGGCTTTTTAAACTGAATATATATTTCTGAAAATTTCCTTACAAGGGCTTTTCCCGTTCTAATATAAAATGGAATACCAGACCAACGCCAGTTATTAATAAACACTTTCATTGCCAAATAAGTTTCAGTATTTGAAGTCTTTAAAAATTCCGCCTCTTCTCTATATCCTTTTTTCAAAAAACCTTGTACTCGAGAACTCACATATTGTCCTTTAATAATATGATTTTCTATTTCCTCTTTATTGAATTTCTTCAAGCTCTTTAAAACCTTAACCTTCTCATCATGAATAAAGTCCGAATTAAATCCAATAGGTGATTCCATTGCAACAAGACTTAAAAGTTGCAAAATGTGATTTTGGAACATATCTTTTAAGGCACCTACAGAGTCATAATACTCAAATCTACCATCAATACCTACTTCCTCAGCCACTGTTATCTGAACAAAATCCACATAACGATTATTCCAAATATTCTCAAAAATAGAATTTCCAAATCTAAATGTAAAAATATTTTGCACCGTTTCTTTGCCCAAATAATGGTCTATTCTATAGATTTGATCTTCTTTAAAAACAGAGTAAAGAAGTGAGTTTAAACACCTAGCCGTATCAAGACTGTTACCAAAAGGCTTTTCAAGAACGATTTTAGAATATGAACTAGCATCCATTAATGAATATGGCTTTAAATTTTCAATTATTGCCCCATAAAACTCAGGAGCAGTAGAGAGATAATACACTCTCTCTCTTGTTTTTCCCAAAAGATTAAACAATCTAGAATAAGCTTCCTTTTCTTTAAAATCTCCTGCCAAATAAACAAAAAACTTCAAAAAATTATCTACTAAAGCTGTTTCCTCTTCTTGCCACAAAGAATCTTTAATATAAAGTCTCAATTCCTCATCAGTAAATTCTCTACGTGAAAATCCAATAACCCTAAAATTGCTAATATAACCATCTTTATATAAACTAAAAAGAGAAGGAATAAGTTTCCTTCTTGATAAATTCCCTGTAACCCCAAATATTACAATATCAAAATCAGATACATTCTTTTCCATCACAAAATATCTCCAATAAACAAATTATACTATTATTACTAAGCCAAAAACTATGAAATACTCTTCACAAGAACATTCTCTCTTATTTAAATCCAATTTAAGAGCATATTTAACAAGGAAATCTATAAATTAGAATGCAAATATTGGCATGGTGTATAATTTAGAAAATGAATAACATGTCCTTATTTACAGATTTTTATGAACTTTCAATGATGAATGCTTATTTTGTAAAAAACATCAATCCAAAAGCAAAATTCGAAATGTTTTTCAGAAAAACTCCATTTAAAAATGGATACATAATTCTAGCAGGAATGCAAACATTAGTTAACATTCTAAAAGAACTTCACTTTAAAGAAGAAGAAATTGAATACTTAGAAACACTAAAGCACTTTGATAAGCAATTTTTAAAATACTTAAAAACACTTAAGCTAAACATAAAAATAACCTCAATAAAAGAAGGAAGAATTGTTTTTCCTTATGAACCCATACTAATTGTTGAAGGAAACTTAATCGAACTTTTACTAATAGAAGGACTTATTTTAAACATCATAAATTTTGAAAGCCTCATTGCAACTAAAACAGCAAGGATTAAAGAAGCCGGCGCTCAAACTTTAGCTGAATTTGGCCTTAGACGAGCTCAAGGAATTAATGGCGCCCTCTCAGCAAGTAAAGCCGCCTACATAGGAGGTGCTAATTTTACAAGCAATGTTCTTGCAGGATATAAATATAACATTCCTGTTACTGGTACAATGGCTCACAGCTGGGTAATGAGTTTTAAAAGTGAAGAAGAAGCTTTTTGGGAATATGCAAAAACATATCCAAATAATGTGAGTCTGCTTATTGACACTTATGACACACTTAATAGTGGACTTAAGAATGCAATCAAAGTATTTAAATCCTTAAAGACAAAGGAAAACCAAAATTTCTCTGTCAGAATTGATAGTGGAGATCTTGAATACTTAAGCAAAAAGGTAAGAAGAGAACTTAATGAAAATGGATTACATGAAGTCAAAATAATTGTATCTAATGAACTTGATGAAGAGATTATTATGTACCTAAACTCAATTAATGCTCCCATTGATTTTTGGGGCGTAGGTACTCATTTAGTGACCGCAAAAGGAGACCCCAATCTCTCAGGAGTGTATAAATTGATATCAATTAAACAAAACGGTGAATTTATACCTAAAATGAAAATGTCAAATAATATCGAAAAATCAACACTTCCCTCTACGAAAGGAATTGCTAGAATATATTCTAATGAACAAATGATTTTTGACCTAATCTTTTTAGAAGAAGAACAAGAAGAAATAAGGAAAATGTTATCTTCTAAAAAAAAATTCACAATTTACCACCCCTTACAAGAAAATATGTTCAAAGAAATAAAAACATATGAAAACTTCGAATTTTTAATGGATACTAGCTTTGAAGTTAATAAAATTAATCAAATATCAGAAACAAGCCTAGAACATCTAAGACATAGAGTTCAAAATGATCTTAAGCAAATTGACCACACATATAAGAGGATAATAAATCCCCATATATATAAAGTAAGTATTACCGAAAACTTAAGAAACTTAAGAAATAAACTAATTAAAGAAAGCAAAACTATATAAATTTATGTATAAGATATATAAAACAAACAAAGTTTGCACAATTTACAATAAAATCCAAGAATTAATTAGAAATGATGATATTTTCAAAAAAGAAACCATCATCATTATAAAAAATAATGTCCTAGAGGATGAAATTAAAAAATATTTAGCGACTCTAAATGAAGTTTCATACAATCTCAATATAAAACAAAACATGATGAAAACGATATACAACCTTTTAATAGAAAACCAAAATATCAAACATTTCCTAGCAAACAATACATTACTTCTTTACTCAGAGACAGAAAAATTTATTCTCTACAATATACTAAAAGAAAATAAAATAAAAAATATTAACCAATTCAAATCAACCAAAAACAGATATATTTTCGCTTCAAAGATAATAATTTTATTTCACAAATACTATGCTAAATTTTCTAAAATAATTGAAAATTGGAGACAAGATGAGCTCTTATTTAAAGACAAAAGTAATGCTCGATATGAATCAATGCAAAAGGAAATGTTTCAAAAACTATTTGAAAACCAAATCAACATCTTTGACTTATATAAACAAATAGAAAATGAAACAACAGGCATACCAAAGAGCATTGAAACAAAAAGACTAATAATTATTGGAGAGACCAAAGAAATTGACAGAAAAATCTTATTTCACTTGCAAAAAATCTTCAAACTTGAAGTATATGAACTCATTTTAGAAGATATAACTTCATACAAATCTTCTTTAATAGAAGAACTACTTCCAATAAAAATAGAGAAATACAACCTAGAAGTACAAATAGAGGAAGAAATTGACACTAAATTATTTGAAGAGAAAAACTTTTTAGCAAGCTTTAAAAATAATATCATAGCAGAAAACTCTCTATTAAGCACAGATAACAGTTTTAAAATCATAGAGGCAACAACACAAAAACGAGAAGTAGAAATTCTTGTAAACAATATTTTACACTCAACACAAAATAATAATTTAAAACTAAATGACATTGTAATAACCTGTCTTCCAAAAGAAATGGATTTTTACCTACCATACATAGAAGAATTTTTAAATAAATACGAACTTGATTTTAATGTATTAGATTCCAAAGATATTTCAAAAAGCAAAAGCGTAATGGCATTAAAAAAATTAATGAATCTATTCATTTCACACAGAGGAACTATTAGTAACTTTAACAGAAAAGAAATAATTGAATTTTTAAGCAATACTAAAGTTATGAATAAATTCAATATCTCAACAAATGAATTGCAACACTTAATAACATTTAGCGACACCATGAACATTAATTTTGGAATGAATGATACTCATAAAGAAAACTTATCCTACGACAAAACATTCCTAAATTCATGGGAAGATGGTTTTAACAGATTCTTAATGTCTGAAATTTTTAATGAAAAATATGAAAATGAAAATTTTCAAGAAAATATAAGCTTTCAAGACCCCGCTTCAATAATACAGCTAACAACAATAATAAGAAGTCTGTATGAAGATATAATCTATTTTAGAGGAAGAGAATACACAATATATGAATGGGCAGAAATAATAGAAATATTTATAAATAAATACATTAAACTTGAAGATGACGACAAAATTGATGAATACATAAACACAAGAATACAATATCTCAAAAACTTTTCAAGAGATTTTAATGAAAATATTTACAAAGATTACATGGAAAAAGTTAAAGATACAAAAGTTGAATTTGCTCTTTTTAAAATAATGCTTGAAGAAAGTTTAGAACAAAAATCATATCAATCAATCAATCAAAATGTAGGCATACTTGTTGCAAGCTCTGATAAAATTGAGTATTTACAAAAATCTGAAATCCACTTTCTAGGAGCTGACAAATTAAACTCAAACATCACCTTTGATAACATGAACTTACTAAATGAATATTATGATTATGCCAATGTAGAACAATACAACATCTCAAATTTAATTAATATAATTTTTGCAGCATCAAACAAATTTTACCTCTATTATTCACTAAGTAAATCTTTAAATCCAGATATTAACAAACCTAAAGTAATACACAAGATAATAAATCACATTAAAAATATGGGACAAGAATTAGAAATTGAAAAACACCCAAACGAAAATTATGATTTTGAATATTTTAAAGAGAAAAACCCTAATTGCCTAATAAATTATGATACAAATGCCTTCAGCATTGCAGAATCACTAAAGAAAGGAAATCATAGAAAATTTATACAGAAAAGAGTCAAATTAAAAGAACAAATTCCACTAAAAATAAAGGATATCAATAAAGCTATAACTAATCCATACAAATACTTTTATGAAAAAATATTAAATGTATATATCAAAGACATAAGCCAAATCAATGAAATCAAGGAAAAACAAGAAGAACAAATTATAGATATTCTTAACTTTAACTACAAGTTAATGGATAATTTCATGCCAATACACGAATATATAAAAGATGAAATTAATGAATATCAAATACTTAAAAGAATAGATAATATCATTGAACATCAAATTCAAAAAGGGATAGTTCCTTTGAATTTTAAAAAAGAAAGACTTAAGGAAGAATTCATATCAAAATTTAATGAGATAAAAAATAATATTGAAATAAATTTTCAAGAATTTTTTAAAATGGAGGCGGTCAACACCACATTAAATAAAATAATACCTATCAACTTTGAAGACACAACACTAGAATTTAAGTTAGATGGAAAACTTCAAAATATATATAAAATTGATAATAGATATTATTACTTCTGTTTAGAAAAAAAAGAATATAACAACGACGCAATTATCGAGAAAATAGACCTATACATGATAGGATTATTTTTAAAAAACAAAATAGAGAACATAGACTCAATTCAAGAAATAAAAATCTCTTATGAAACTGCTCAATTATCACTTGATAATGCATATGAAAACACAGAAATAAACCTACTAGATCTTGAAAATCTACTAAAACAAATAGCATATATTTCAAGCTACCCTACTCCCATTTATAGGGACTTAATACATAAAAGTTTAACTAAAATAAAAAACATAAATGAATTTCCTACCGCACTAAAAGCACAAATAGAATACCCTCAAAAAAGTATTGCTCCCACAAAAAAGATGGAACATGTTCTTACTCAAAAAGATATAACATGGTGTCCTTATTACAACAGATTCCAAGACACCAATGACTTAAACATAGATGAAAACTTAGAAAAATTACTAAAAGACTTTTATATTAAATTTATGAAAACACAAAGTTAATTTTATGCAAGAAATAATAGATAAAATTAAATACAATGAAAAAATACTAATTGAAGCCTCAGCAGGAACTGGCAAGACTTATACACTTGAGCACACTATTACAAGCTTACTAACAAACAAAATATACTCTCCAAGCGAGATCTTGGTGTTAACATTTACAAAAAAAGCAACAGAAGAAATGCATGTCAGAATACTAAAGTCAATTGAGAATGCATACAACAATTCAAAAACAGATAAATTACTAAAAGAAATTTACGAGCAATCAAATAAAATTTTTATCTCAACCATACACAAATTTGCACTATATTCTCTAAACAATTTTCAAATTGAAACAGAAAACTTCTCTCAATATAGGGTAAAAGAAAATTTCACATCAGAAATAGACGAAATAGTCTATGAATTTTTAAGAAGAACAGAACTGCTTAAAAAAGAATTAGCAATAAAGCATTATGAATTTGAAATCTTTACGTCCAATTTTGCAAACACAAACGAGACGATTAGATACATAAGAGAAGCTTATAAAAGAGACAAGACACAAGAGCTTGGAGATTGGATAAAAAAACAAACTATTTTTCAAAATATACTTACCAATAAAGACAAATTAATTTACGAATATAACCTAATAATAGAAGAACTAAATACAATGACTATGGAAGAAAAAAGAACTTTTCTTAATAAACATAATCAAGGAACTAAAATCTCAGAAATAAAATATAGGCATGAACAGGACATAGTAAAAATAACAGAAATACTTATAAACAATCAATTCTTACATAAAATAATCACATCCAATATTAATAAAAATACTACTCTTTCAGATAAGGAAACATGGATTAAAAACTCTTTAATAGAGCTTAGCCATAAAACAAGCACAGACACGGAAGAAAAAGCAAACCAAAAAACCCAAAAAAAAAGCAAACTCAGAAAATACATTAAGTTAAGTGTTGAATATAAAATACTTAAATATATAGAAAGAGAGCTTGCAAGTACCATTAATGCAACAAATACAATAGACCAAAAACATATAATACTAAACTTTAAAGCACACCTCGAATCTCCCGACAGAAACTTCTTAAATTCAATCAAAAGTAGATATAAAATAATCCTAATAGATGAGTCACAGGATCTAGACCTTATGCAAATAGAAATATTTGAAATTTTAAACTCCTGTGGCATAAAGTTAGTCTTTATAGCCGACCCTAAACAAATAATTTATGCATTCAGAAATGCTGATGTCTCATTTTACAACCAAGGAATAAAGCATAAAATAAAGGATGATGCAAAAATAACTTTGGGAATCAATTACAGATCAAATAAAAAGTTAGTAGAACCTTTAAATATTATGTTTAGTAATATCTACAATAAAAAATGGATATCAAAAATTGAACAAATCGAATTTAGCAACTCAAAAACAGACCCCAAAAATGACAACAATAACATTTTTATAAATGACATAGAAATAGAAGGAATAAACATAATAGAGACTGAAAAAGATGAGGATATTATACAAAAGACAGCCCTTACAATTAAATATTTGCTAACAAATGGAAAAATATACGATAATGACACACTTAGGAGAATTAAAGAATCCGATATTACAGTACTCTGTCGAACATCAAAAGAAATCAATTTAATAGATAAAGCACTTCAAAGCCAAGATATAAAAACAAATAAAACTGAAAAATCATTCTTTAAAACAAAAGAATTTAATGAAATATTTTATTTAATAAAATGTCTAGATAGGAAACAAGAATTTAAAACTTTAAGCTATGTATTAACAAGTAAGATAATAAATCTTCCATGGGAATTGTATCTAAGTTTTATTGAAAGAGATGAAATCCACTACATAGAAGAATTTATCAGTGACATAATATATTTACTTGAAAATAAAGAAATAACACTAACAAAGGCAATAGACACAATTATATCAAACAAAGATTTTTGGATAAAACTGGCAAAAAATTTCAATAGTCCTACATTTACCGAATTTGCAATCACAAAAAAAAGCTATAGAGAAATATTAATAAATGAGGAAAAATTTGAGGAACTTAATAACTATGAGACAAGCCTAGATTTTATTTCCAAAGTTTACTATCAAGAGAAAGACGTAGAATCATTAATATCTACTCTAGAAACCCTCATAATCAATAAAGATTTTGAAGAAGATGAAGATAACAGAGATATTAAAGACAGTAAATCCATAGAAATACTCACAATTCATAAATCAAAAGGACTAAGTCTTAACATTGTATTCTTAATAGGTGATCTTCAAGACAGCAAAAATAAATCCTTACTCAAATCATCTGAACCATTTTATAAGTTTTGTTCAGAAGACAAAATAGAATATGATTTTTTTAAATTAAAAGAAAATCAAGAATTTGCCCTACTTAAATTCTTAAATGAAGAGAAAAATCTTTTTTACGTAGGAACAACTAGGGCTCGATTTGCTCTCTTTATTATCAATAAAGGCAAAGTGACAAGCATAATGCTAACGCTAGCAGAAACAAAAATAATTGCAGGCATAAATTTAGACTTCAATGTATATAATCTACTTCAAACTCATCAATTTAATAAATTAGATACAAGTTGTAATGCAGATATAAAATTAATTCCTCCACCACCAATAAATAAGAATTTATTTAGAAAAGAATATACACACAGCTACACAAGCCTTGCATCAATGAATAAGTCTATACACTATACAAATAAAGAAATAAAAGATGATGCTGATTATGATAATGATGATTCTTCTATTAAAGAAACACTTCCAAAGGGTAAAGATATCGGCAATATTTTGCATGCTATTATGGAAGAAATAAATTTTAGAGATGCAAAAAGTACTTTTGCATCTTTTAAAGAAATGAACATTAGTCTCATACAAAAAAAAATAAGACATTTTAATTCAAATCTAAACACATCTGAGATACAAGAAGCACTCACTCAAATGATTTACAATATATTAAACACAAAAATTAAACTCATTAACGCAAGGCTATGCGATATCCAAGAATTACAAAAGGAAATGGAATTTTTAATCAGAATAGGCAACAAGACCAATGAACAAAAAAATCTCTTTATGAACTACAAAGAGCTTAACTTAAATTTAAACGACGGTTACATCAAAGGCATTATCGACCTTACATTTAAAATCAATAATAAAGTGTATATTCTAGACTATAAAACAAATTATCTTGGACAAAGCATAAAAGACTATAGTCCAGCAAACTTAAAGAAGATAATGAAACAAGAACAGTATGACTTACAATACAAAATTTATGCACTAGGTATAAAAAAAATACTCTTTAAGAATATGGAAAAGTATAATAAAAACTTCGGAGGAATAATATATCTTTTTACAAGAGCATTCAAGGAAAAGACAAAAAGCCAATCTAGCACTCAGTATGGAATCTATACAGCTCTACCTAAGTTTAAAGAATTAGATTTAGAACACATATTTACAACTTAAAGACTCAAAGGAAAATATGAGAAATTATTTAGTCTTAAAAGAATTCTTAAAAGATAATAAGAGAAATTATTTAAATCCCGAACTCAAAATTTATGAACAAATTGAAATATTAAATATAAATATAGAAAATTATTACAAATCACATCTACTTATAGGCAAAATCCAAGATGAAAGGCAGGAAGAGCTTACTATATTTTTAATATTTTTATTCAACTACCTCTCTAAAGGCCACCTGCGAGCTAATATCAATTTACTAATAGACAATATTAAAAACACAATAGAGAGTGCCTACTTTGAATTAGACGAAGATGACAAATTTTATAAAAAATCAATAAAAATACTAGAAGAACTTAAAGAATTTACAAGAATAACCAAAATCAACGAAATGATATTACATTTAAAACAAAAAAATATAATAAGAAATTTTAATCCATATGAAAAAATCACAACTCCCTTAATAATAGAAAATAATATTCATATCTACACTCAAAAAAATTTTAGAGAAGAAGAAGAATTAATTAAAAAAATAGATCTAAGACTTAAAAATAGCAAAAGTAAAATTAGCGAAGAGACAATACAAAATATCATGACCAATTTAAATACTAAAGGCTTAAGTGAAGAACAAGTAAGCTCAATTGAAAAATCTTTAAAAAGTAACTTTTTTATACTCAGTGGCGGTCCTGGTACAGGAAAAACAACAACTATCAATTATATTCTAAAAGCAATTGACATGAATTTAAACGCTAAGCAAAAAGTAGCTCTCATAGCACCAACAGGTAAAGCAAGTCAAAAGCTAAAATCAAGTTTAAAAGAAACATTTAAAAATCTTGAAACAGAATATGGTACGATACAAAAACTATTAAAAATTTCATTTATCAATAAAGATGACAAATACAACGAAGAAAATCCTCTAGAATTCGACATAATCATAATTGACGAAACATCTATGATAGATGCAAACATTTTTTTAAAATTACTAAAGGCAGTAAACATAAACACAAAACTTATAATAACAGGGGATCAAAATCAGCTTCCATCAATATCCGAAGGCAATGTATATGCGAGTCTTGTTAGAATAAAAGACATAAGTAATGAAAATGTAGAAATACTTAAAAAAAATTTCAGAAGCAATAATGAAATCAACTTACTAGCAGAAGCAATATACAAAGAAAATGAAGATTTGATTTTGAGTCAAATTAATAATAGTAAAAGCATAATTTTAAAGGAAATAAACAAAATAAACATAGAAAATGAATTACTCAATTACACAAAAAATCTATACAAAAATACCTTTAATTTTAATCTTAAATTACTAACAGATGAAAAAATAGAATCTACTCTTAATTTTCTACTTAGCAAAATCATTCTATGCTCAAGAAACTTTGGTAAAGTAGGATCAAAAAGAATAAATGAAAGCATAAAAATGCATTTAAAAAAAATTCAAGGTAATTTAATTGGACAAATCATTCTTATTACTCAAAATGACTATAAAAATGATCTATTTAATGGAGAGAGGGGTGTTCTTTTTAAAGAAAATTCCAAAATTTACGCTTTATTTAAAAGAGAAAACGAAAAATATAAAAAGATAAATTTTAATTTACTAAATAAATATGAACTTAGTTTTGCTACAACAATACATAAAAGCCAAGGCTCTGAATATGAAAATGTAATAATCATAATAGAAGACCATCCATTTTTAACAAAAGAACTACTCTACACCGCAATAACAAGAGCCAAGGAAAGTATAGAAATAATATCAAGCGAAGATATCATTAAAAATGTTAGTCGAAAAACAGTAGATAGAGATTCAAAAATAAGGGAATACATAAATGCATTAAAATAAATTGACAAAGAAAAGTAAAAACAATATACTTTTAAAGTATTGTGTTTGGGGGTGTAGTTCAGATGGTTAGAACGCCTGCCTGTCACGCAGGAGGTCGCGGGTTCGAGACCCGTCGCTCCCGATATTTGAAGAACATACTATTTGTTTTCTCTTAAATTAGAACTCTATGTAGATTTTCAGTAAAAAGAAATAGCAAAAGCATGATCACCAGATTACAACTTCTATAGTGTCCCTATTACACCAGAAATATTTAACTTAAGTCTAAAGAAATCTGTTCAAGTTTTACTCTATCAAGCATACCCTTAACATCATCAAGATTACAAAGTTGTCCCCTTAGTGCTGTTGCAGTACCTGATGCAACCCCAAATTTAAAAGAATCATGAAAAGAATTCCCATTGCAATAAGCATACACAAATCCAGCAACAACAGAATCTCCTGCCCCAATAGTGCTAAGTGAATCAATTTTTGGAACAGTAGCCACACAAGCGTCTCGTGTTCCTACAAAAACAGCTCCATCCCCTCCCATTGACACTATAATGTTTTGAACACCTTTGTCTATTAATTTATGTGCAACCCTAATTATATCCTCAACAGAACTTAACTTGATACCTAAAAGCTCCTCAAGTTCCTTAATATTTGGCTTTATTAAAAAAGGTTTAAGTTCTATAATTTCCTGCAAAGCCAAACCACTAGTATCAGCAATTAACTGAACCTTACCAGAAACATGCTTACCTAATTCGTTGTATGCCCGACCAAGTGAGCTTGGTATGCTACCAGACATTATTAATATATCATTTTCCAATTGCTTTAATTTTGTAATCAAAAGTTGAAAATCACTCTCAAGTATTACAGGCGAATTTCCATTAATCTCTGTCTCCTCGCCCCTAGACATCATTTTAATATTTATTCTAGTATGCTCTGCTATCCTCACAAAGTCATGCTTTATCTCTCTCAAATCAAGAGAATGTTCTATATAATCACCAGTAAAACCACCCACAAATCCAAAAGCTATGCTTTCTGTATCAAAATTCTTAAGCACACTGCTTACATTTATACCCTTCCCACCAGCAAAAAAGTTACTCATAAGAGCATGATTAAGACATCCTTTCTGAAATCCATCCACAACTATTTTATAATCAACAGCAGGATTAAGAGTTAGAGTATATATCAATCCAGCCTCCTCATAAATAAATAAAATTATTAAATAATTAGATAGTTCATATTTATGTATTATATACTATCTATGGTAAGGAGTCTTCTATGAAACATTTATTCTCTAAAAACCTAATATTATTGAACTACGAAGCTAAAAGCAAAGACGATGTAATTGAAAAAATGGCAACCATGCTTAATGAAAACGGATATCTAAAAGATAAAGAGACTTTTGTAAACAGTATAAAAATCAGAGAAGAAACAAATGGAACGGGACTTGAAGAACACATTGCAATGCCACATGCAAAGGGAAATTTCGTTAATAAACACGGAATAGCTATACTGAGAGTTACGGGCGATGGATTTGATTTTAATGCTTCTGATGCAAAACTCTCAAAATTATTCTTTATGATGGCTGTTCCCGAAGAGATTACAGGAAATACCCATATTAAAGTAATATCTTCCCTTAATAACATATTCAACAACGAAACCTTAAGAGAAGAAATTATGAACACAAATGATACAGATAGGTTTTTAGAAATTATTTTAAATAGTAACACAGATGAAATAACCAATAAATCTAATTCTACGAATTTTATCTTAGCCGTAACAGCTTGTCCTGTAGGAATTGCGCATACATACATGGCAGCCGATAGCCTAAGGCGCGCTGCTGCTGAACTAAATGTAGAGATAAAAGTAGAAACTAATGGCTCTAGTGGCATTGAGAATCTAATAACAGAAGATGAAATAAGAAGAGCAAAAGGTATAATCATTGCATCTGGAAAAACTGTCCAGAAGGAAAGGTTTAATGGAAAACCATTAATTGAAGTTGGTGTAAAAGATGGCATACACAAAGCAAAAGAGCTTATTCAAAATATTCTTGAAAACAAAGCACAAATTTACAAAAACAAAACTGTAAAGGTAGAAAACGAGCAGTCCACAAAAACAGGCGGAGCTTATAAACATTTAATGAACGGTGTCTCTTTTATGCTTCCATTTGTAGTCTCAGGAGGAATAATAATTGCAATATCATTCATGTTTGGAATTAAAGCATTTGATCCAAATGATCCAACCTACAATAAAATAGCAGACATTTTAATGCAAATTGGAGGTAATAATGCCTTCTTCTTAATGATTCCAATACTTGCTGGTTACATTTCATTCAGCATAGCAGAGCGTCCTGGACTTGCGCCCGGAATGATTACAGGACTCATGATGAGTAAAGGAAATGCTGGTTTCTTAGGTGGAATATTAGCAGGATTTATTGCAGGATACATAACTTTAGGTGTAAAATCAATAAGCCGTAAAACCATACCTCAAACTTTAAGTGGAATAAACCCTGTTTTAATTTACCCTTTTTTCTCAGTTCTCATATCAGGATTTTTAGTATATCTATTACTAGCACCAATTTCATTTATTAATATATCAATAACAAATATGCTAAACACACTTAGTGGCACAAATATGGCACTACTTGGTGCATTGCTAGGTGGAATGATGGCAGTAGACATGGGTGGACCTGTAAACAAAGCAGCATATGCATTTGGAATTGCAATGATAACCGCAAACAATTATATTCCCCATGCAAGCGTAATGGCAGGCGGAATGATACCTCCACTCGGAGTCGCACTTGCAACAAGCATTTTCAGTAATAAATTCTCAAAAGAAGAGAAAGAAACTGGTAAAGTTTGCTATTTCCTAGGTGCATGTTTTATTACAGAAGGAGTAATTCCCCTAGTAGCAGCAGACCCTTTAAAAGTAATACCTGCCTGTATACTGGGCTCTTCCATAGGAGGATTCTTATCTGCACTATTTGAAGTAAAACTTATGGCTCCACATGGCGGTATCTTTATTCTTCCAATAGTCACTAACCCCTTAATGTGGATTATATCAATCTTAATAGGAAGTGTAGTAACAGCCATAACCCTAGGATTTATAAAAAGAGATAGGAATTAATTCCTATCTCTTTTCTCAATATAAGTTAACATTAATAAACCAATCTCAATCTTATTGGATTCTCTAGGCTTAACCCCTTAATCATATCTAACTCAAATTCCAGAGTATTTAAATTAATTTGCTTAAATCCAAATTGTTCCTGAATTTTTCTTGAAGTCTTAATCTTAACTCTAATATTAGAATTATCAATAAGCTCACTTGCCTTACTAGTAAAATCTGATAAAAAATAAACTAAAACATCTTTATATTCTTTTCCAGTCATTGGAACCTCTTCTGAGGGTAACAGCGCTGCAAGAGCATCGTTTATAGATTCTTTATTCTCATTAACAATCTTTGTAACATTTTTTATATTAATATCAATATCAATAATATTTTTGCCATCTTTGTTCTCTACGCTTAACATTGGCATTTTTTCTTTTTCTAAATAATCTTTAAAAATTTCACCCAAATTATCAAATGCAATAACAAGTTTAAGAGAGTCCCCTTTTTCCTTAATCTCTAAAAGTTTTAGACCAGATTCTTGTCCTATTTCTTTAAAATATTTCCTTATCTCATCTACAGGGAAAAGAGGCATCTTAGCCACTTCTTCGCCTCCAAGAGTAGCTACAAGTTCTTTCCTTATTCTTTCAAATTCCGGTTTAACATTAAATATCACTGAAATTGTTCCGCTCATATTGTCCCTTAAATCAACTGTTGTACTTGCAGTACAAGCAATAAATATTAAAGACATGAACAACAATTTACAAAAATTCTTCATCTAATCTCCTTAATGATATATACACATATCAACTATTATAATAATATATAAGTTATAAAAACAATAAAACCAAAAACAATAGGAGAAAACTAATAATGAATGACCAAACCCTAGATATATCATATTTTCAGAACTTATTAGATAAAAGCTTAACTCCTTATCATTTAGTAAACTACATTGAGCAAAAATTAGTACATTACCTTAACGCTCGGGAATTAAGACTTGATGATAAATGGAAATTAGAAACAGGCTATTACTACATCAAAAAAGAAGGCACAACTCTTATTGCGTTTAGTATTAACACCGATAAAATACACGAACCATTCTTAATAGCAGGAGCACACTCTGATAGTCCTGGATTAAAACTTAAAATAGAATCTATAGAGAACAAAGGCAATGTATTTTCAAATCACATCGAAGTTTATGGAGGTCCTATTATTTCAACTTGGACTGACAGAGATTTAACCTTGGCAGGAATTGTATACTTTAATAAAGATGGACTGATTAATTCCGAACTTATAACAATCGAAAACATTGGGATTATTCCAAATGTTGCAATTCACTTAAACCGAAAAACTAATGAAGGATTTGCATATGACACCCATGAAAACATTGTAATTATTACAAGTCTTAAAAAAAGTATTAAAGAAATAATTCTGGACAAACTCAATATATTGGAAAAAGATTTCTTGTCTTGCGATTTAATCTTCACAGCATCTGAGGCTTCTAAAATCATAGGTAGCGAGGGTGAATTTTTAGCATCAAAAAATCTTGACAATAAATCTGGATGTCATGCTATCATGAATGCATTCGTTCATACACACAACAATCAAAATAAAGTAGCTGTGTTTTTCGATAATGAAGAGATTGGATCTTTAACTTCAAGAGGAGCTGATTCACAACTATTAACAGAAGTACTAGAAAGAATTGATTATGCTTTAAATTTGGGAAGAGAAGAACACTTGATTAAATTAAACAAATCATTCCACATTTCAATGGATGGTGCACATGGAATTCATCCAGGATATAAAGACAAACATGACCCAAAATATGCAGTAAGGTTAGGAAAAGGTGTAACTATTAAAAGCAATGCTAATTTTAAATATGCAACAACAGCAAATGGATGTGCAAAACTTAAATCATTAGCTATGAAAAATAATATTAAAGTTCAAGAAATAATATTAAAAGCAAATGTTAATGCTGGAACTACAATTGGCCCTATTGCAAACGCCCAAACAGGTATTGAAACCATAGATATTGGAACTCCAATGTGGGCAATGCACTCTTTAAGAGAAACAATTGCAATATCAGACCACATAGAGGCAATCAAATTAATCAGAGCATTTTTTGAAAATTGGAATTAAATTCTGAAAATAATAAAAGAAATAATTGTAGTTGAGGGAAAAGATGATGCTAAGAGAATAAAAGGACTATTTAAGTGTACTGTAGTTGAAACTGGTGGGCTCTATCTTAAATCAGATACTATCAACATGCTAAAGCGAGCAATAGAAACAAATGGAATAATTATTTTCACTGACAGCGATAAGGCTGGAGATTTAATTAGAAAACAAATACTTAAAAGAACAAAACATTTAAATAAAGACAATATTAAGCATGCACATCTTGAAAGTAAAAATAAAGAAGTTGAAGAATCCTCTATGCTTGAAATAACAAAAGTACTGACAAAGGTAGCTACTTTTTCTAATGAAACACTTAAAGAAGATTTAACCTTATATGATTTAATAGAACTTGGACTTACAGGAAGTCAATCTAGGAAAATAAGAGAAAAAATACAAAAACACTTTCAACTAGGAAATGGTAATAACAAAAAACTACTTGAAAGGATTAACTATTTTAAAATTAAACGCAAAGAAATAGAAGAAATAATCTATTCAATTAAAACTCCCCCAGAAGGATTTGAACCTCCGACCTAGTGGTTAACAGCCACCCGCTCTACCACTGAGCTATAGGGGAATAAACACTAGAAATATTATCCTAAATTGATTTTTTTTTGTCAATTAAATCTCAACTTTTTCTAGAAAATAATGAATTTATTTTAAGACAAGACCTTCAAAATAGCATCAGCAAGTATCCTGGAATCTTGATCTCTAAGCTTAGCAGACCTAATTGCCCAAGCTTCCTCATCAAATGCTAAATTCCTAACTTCAACCAAAAATCTAGTTTTAACAATATTATTTTTTAAGACATAAAGGTTTTGCCCCTTGATGTAAAAACTTCTCTTAAATCCCTGTGTTATTTTTTCAACAACAGTCTTAGAATGCGTATCTGTATTCTTCCCTTCTTCATGTTGATAATAAAAACCCATGCTCCGAGGTGCCCCAACACTATTATCGGCATGCAAGCTAATATAGAGGATATCTTTTTCCTGAATATCTTTATATTTATTTACAAATTTACGTACAACAGCTAGCCTTTTCTTTAAACCCTCTTGAGTTCCACTTATCCAAGAATCAACTGTATCATTCTTATTTAAATCATAATCATTATAAACTTCATTCTTAACATTAACAAATGTATTATTAGCAGACACACTATCTCTAATTAAATGATCGGGAGCTAAAATAGTAAGCTCAACATTAGCTCCATACTCTTTAAGATACACATAAAGCCTTAAGGCAATATCATAAACATATTCATCTTCAACAACAAAAATTTCATTACCAAGACCATCTTTAGCCTTAACAATAGCACCAGGGTCAAGTCCTCCATGACCAGGGTCAATAATTACTAGCTTTTTTTTAAGTTTATTATTCTTAACTGGTCTAGATTTTACAAGATTTTCAAAACTTTTAAAAAGCTGACTTGCTTTCTTATAAGCATTAAGAGGTGAGCGCCAATCCTCTGAATAAAATTCACTTGGTTGACTTATTTTTTTAGGTTTATACCAATAATAAAAATCTCCATTAACTTCAAATATAGGTATTTTAGGATCCAGAACAACTAAAGAGCTAATATCAAAAGAATCTCTCCTGCCCAAAACATTGGAAAAGTTTAAATCTAATTTTTTATTCTTAGCAGAAGGAATATTTGCAAGCGCTCTAACTTTACTCCCAGAATTACTATCTTTCTCCACAGATTCCCTTAAATCTTTACTAGCAATATTAGATTCTTTGCGATTGTCATAAATTTTAAGTTCTTGTTTGTGAGCAATTTTATTACCACTTAAATTATTCCATTCTTTAAGTTCTTCAAGCAAAACTCCATATTTACGGGCAATACTATACAATGTTTCTCCAACAGATACCTTATGTAACATACAATCTGCACTACCACTCTTTTCTATCTTTGGCCTCGCATCCTTAGCACCTAACAAACTTTCTTCAATAATCCTTGAAACCTCTAAAATTGAATCTGCCTTTAAATTTATTGCTTTCTCTCCATTAAGATTAACGAGATGCTTTGAGGTAACGCCATAAATATATGAAATCTTACCAAGAGTTTCACCCCTCTTTACATAATGAAAATTAACATCACCAGAAGCCTTCTTTAAATATAATTTCTGCCCTATTATTAAATTTTGATTCTCTAAGGAATTGAGTCTTATAATATTTTCAACACTAATATCAAAATCCAGAGCTAACTTGGAAAGCGAATCCCCCTTTTTAACCACATATGGCTTTAAAAAATCAGGTTCATCTACAATTAGTTTAGAGGCGACCTTAAGTTGTTTAAATCTCAAATTATTCCAAGCAAGTAATTCCTTTTCTTTAATTCCATATTTCTTTGCTATGCTCTCAATAGTATCATCTTCTTTAACAATATGAATTTTTGTACCAGAACTATTATTACTAACCTTATGTCTTTCAACTCGCTTCTCCTTAACAATTTTATGCTCATCGGAAGAACTTGGAATAATTAATACATGTCCCAATTTAATACTATCAGAACTAAGATTATTTATCCTTTTAAGGTCTTTTATTGGAATTTTATATTTAAGAGAAATAGAATATAAAGTATCCCCTTTAACCACTTCATGTTTAAAATTGGCATATAAACTTAAAGAACTTATTATCCAAAAAAAAATACTAAGTCCTTTAATTTCAAAAATTAAGTACTTAATATTTCTCCTTAATTCCAGTATTTTGAACGGCATAATCATAAATTATCCAATAATAATCATACTTTTTAAAGAAAAAGGTATAGCGTTTGGTTATATAGAAATGACCATCATCAAAATATAAATCAGAGATAACTTTTCCTGTAGAGTCTGTATAAGTTGTTTCAACAATAGAAAATTTACTAGGAATTTTCGAAATATCAGCACTATTTCCACTCCATAAATATTCCTTATACTCTTCTAACATATTACTAGAACCTGATTTTAATTCTCGCTCATAAAGATATGCTTTATTTTGATCATTTAAAATCAAACTCTCAATATCAATATATAAGAAAAATTTCTCTTTCTCTCCAAGACGCAATGCTTCAAATAAATATTCAACAATCTTATCAGGGGACAAATTTACTCTTTTTAAAACACCTTGTATCTCATGATTGGAAGCCAAATTAGAAAAATCCACCTTCTCAGCTACATCATCCATCTTAGGTTTTAAAAATAATGTAATAACATTAGATTCTATTCGTTTTTGCAAATCTGAAATATCTGGGAAAAATACACCTTTTACAAAATAAACTCCATCCTTATTAAATTGCACAAATTGATTTAAGCTCATTACTACAGAAAATTTCTCATTAGGTCTTAAAGTCAGAGTTCTAACAGGAATCGCAACATTCTTTGATCTATCCTTAACATACTCAATAGGTCTCTTAACTCTTATATTAGTAGTATCTGTAACATCAAAATCAAAACCAAAAGTATTAATGTCTCCCATCTCAAGAGTAATCAAATCATCAGATGCATTAGCAAGTGAAACCTCAACAGAAATATTACTATTAACACGATAAATAGACTGATTGAAAAACTTTACCTTAAAATCAAGACCCTTGTAATCTCTAGAAAAAAGAATAACAGGAACATACGCAAGAAACAAAAACAAAAATAACTTTCTAAATTCCATAAACTCCTCAAAACTTCTTACATTATATATAAAGAAACAGATAATAACTATAATATATAATATTATACTAAACTACAAAAACAAAAAGGTAAAAGATGAATATAGAAAAAGAATTAACTGCTAATCTAAAAGATAATAATGATTTTAAAAAAATAAAACAATTCATCGAACAAAAAATACCATTTACATTAATAGGGTATGAAGGATTTTTTAAGGCTTTCTTACTAAACAAAATAAAAGAATACAGCAAAAGCAAAAGTGCTATTCTAATAGTTAAAAATGAAAACATCTTAGACGAAATCAAAGCTGATTTAATGCAAATCACAGATAAAATATACGAACTAAACTACTTCAGTTCCCTTGTATACAAAGGGATCAGTTCACAAAGTAAAGTCTTTAGTGAACGAGTAAAATTCTTAATAAACTTTTATGAAAACAATCCTGGTATCTATGTTGTCTCAATAAAGTCTCTTCTTAGCAAAATTCCCAATAAAAAAAATTTACTTAAAAACATCTATAAACTTCAGAAAGAAAAGATAATAAACATAAAAACATTTGAAAAAAAACTTACAAAGCTAGGCTATGAACAAACAACAAGAGTTACACTACCTGGAGAATTTACAATAAAGGGAGAAGTAATAGATATATACTCATTTGACAAGACAGAACCAATAAGAATTTCTCTAAATTCTGACAAAATAGAAGAAATAAAAGCATTTAATCCTTTTACTCAACTAAAAGAAGGAAATGAACTTTCTGGATTTGAAATCATACCTAAGAAGGAAATTATATGGGACGATTTAAACATAAACAAATTAAGGCAACAAATAAAAGAAAATGAACATAAAGAATTATTTGAAGATATTAAAACAAAACATAATGCAAAGACAGAAGAAATTTTTTATTCATTAATAGGAGATACATACTTAAGTCAAGAAATAAAGAAAGATACTCCTATTATTAACTTCGAGCTCTCAAACTTTCAAGAAGAGATAAAAAAAATTCATAAAGAACATGAAAAGCTTTACAGTCAAGCAATAGAAGCGGGCAGGAAAACAATTGCACCAAAAGAAATTTTCATCAATCCAAAAGATTTAAAATTAGAAACCAATATTTTCTTCTCAAGCCCTGAAAATGTTCAAACAGAAGAATTCATAGAATTTCAAATTGAAAGCGAGCGTTGTTTTTTTTCAAACATTATACTTGCAAAAAACGAAATAAATAACTGGCTAAAAGACGGGTTTAGAGTAATCATTGCAGCAGAATCTAGGTCACAAAAAGAAAAACTAAAATATCTCTTCAAAGACCTTCCAAAAATAAAAATTGAGGTTCTAAAAATATCTAGTTCCCTTATAATTAACACAGAAAAAATAGCCATTATTCTTGAATCTGATATATTTAATAGAAAACAAAAAATAAATAAAGATTTTGAATCATCAAAAACAAAAATTATTGATTCATTTGTTGAAGTTGAAAAAAATAGTCATGTTGTACATATAAATCATGGAATTGGGATATTCAGGCAGGTAAAAAGAATAAAAACAAGTTTCCTTGAAAAAGACTACATTGAAATTGAATATGCCGATAATGAGAAATTATTTATCCCAATTGAACAAACACATCTTATTCAAAAATATATTGGAAATAATACTCAAAACATAAAATTAGATAAAATTAGTTCAAAAACATGGGAAAAGAAAAAAGCTTATACAAAAAAAAGAATTGATGAAATAGCAGATAAACTTGTCTCACTTTATTCCGAAAGAGAAAGCATTAAAGGATTTAAGTATCCTAAAGATAACGAATGGCAATTATTATTTGAGTCAGAATTTCCATATGATGAAACCCCAGATCAATTAACTGCAATAGAAGAAATCAAAAAAGACATGATGAGCTTTAAAGTAATGGATAGACTTTTATGCGGTGATGTTGGCTTTGGTAAAACTGAGGTAGCAATGAGAGCAGCATTTAAAGCTGTAATGAGTAAGAAACAAGTAGCAATACTTTCTCCAACAACAATTCTAACAGAACAACACTTTAATACATTTAAACGAAGATTTAAAAATTTTCCAATCAAAATTGCAATGATGAGCAGATTTATAAAAAAATCAAAAGAAAGAGAAATTATTAAGAAACTAGCTTTAGGAGAAATTGACATAATAATTGGAACACACAAAATACTATCTAAGAACTTAATATATAAAGACTTAGGACTCATCATAATTGATGAGGAGCAAAGATTTGGGGTTAGAGAAAAAGAAAAACTAAAAGAAATCAAGGTGTCTGTTGACTGCCTCTCGCTATCAGCAACTCCAATTCCAAGATCTCTTCATATGTCATTAATCAAACTAAGAGACATCTCTGTTTTAAAAATTCCACCCAAAAATAGAATTAAAATAGAAACTTATGTAGAAGAATTTAACGAAGCTTTAATTAAACATGCAATTGAAAATGAACTTTCCCGAGACGGGCAAGTCTTCTTTGTACATCATAATATTAAAGAACTAGACTCAATAAAAGTCATTTTAGAAAAAATAATCCCCTATGCAAGAATAGCAACCATTCATGCAAAGCTTACTGGTGACCAAATTGAAAATATTATGCATGATTTTATAAACAAATCATACCAAATACTCCTAGCAACAACAATAATTGAGAATGGAATCGACATTGAAAATGCAAATACAATAATAATTAACAATGCTAATAGATTCGGTCTCTCTCAACTATACCAACTAAAGGGAAGAGTAGGAAGAAGCTCACAAAAAGCTTTTGCTTATCTTTTATATAAAGAAAACTCAAGTTTAAATGAAAATGCTATTGAAAGATTACGGTCAATATCTGAATTTTCAGATCTAGGAGCCGGATTTAAAATCGCAATGAAAGACATGGAAATAAGAGGTGTTGGGAATTTACTTGGAAGAGAACAACATGGAGAAATTGAATCTATTGGACTAGATTATTATTCAACAATGCTAAACAAAGCAATTGAACAGAGAATGGGCAAGAGTTCTCAGGAAAACGAAATCACTATTGAAATTAACTATAATGGATTCATTCCCGATAGCTATGTAGATAACGAGCAAGATAAGATATTAATTTATAAAAAAATCTCAGGAATTCAGAGTGAGGAAGAAAATAAAAAAATAAGAGCTGAAATTTATGACCGATTTGGGTCCATTCCTAAAGAATTAAATACCCTACTTACACTAGCAGAAATAAAAACACTTGCAAAAAAGTTTAATATCTTAAGTCTTAAAGAAAGAAATGAATTACTAGAAATTGAATATTCAAACACAGAAAGCATTCCTATCAAAAAAGTGATGGAAATCATAAAAGACAATCCTACCACACTCAAAATAAATCCAAAATATCAAAACTCAATTTTTCTAAATCTTAATAATAATAAAGAATCAGATAAAATTAACTACATATACAAGAATCTAAACTTATTATTATAATAAGAGACAAAACATGAAAATATTAACACTTAACACAGGAAGTTCCTCATTAAAATTTACACTTTACGAGTATGAAAGCAAACAAATATTAGTATCTGGAACAATTGAAAAAATAAAAGAAAGAGAATCAATAACTAAAATTAAGACTAAAGACGGATTATCAGAAAAAACAGATACTGGGATTAAATCACATAGAGAAGCATTAAAACAATTGGTTAAGATTTTAACAAACAAGGAATTAAAAATTCTAGACAATTTAGATGAAATTCAAGCAATAGGACACAGAATTGTACACGGAGGTCCAAATTTTAAAAAATCAGCGATACTTAATGAAAATATCTTAGCAGAATTAAAAAAAATATCTGAACTTGCACCTCTTCACAATCCAACCGCAATCAAAGTAATAGAAGCAACACTTAAAATATTTCCAAGTGCAAAGCAGGCTCTATGTTTTGATACATCATGGCATCAAACTATGCATACAAGTGCATTTTTATATGCTATTCCGTATTCCTGGTATAAAGATTACAACATTAGAAAATACGGATTTCACGGATTATCATATTCATATATAACAAAAAGAGTTTCTACAATACTCAAAAAACCCGCTAGAGATTTAAATTTAATAATACTGCATTTAGGCAATGGATCAAGCATCAATGCCGTTAAAGGTGGCTTATCATATGATACAAGTATGGGACTTACTCCACTTGAAGGTCTTGTAATGGGAACAAGAAGTGGCGACATAGACCCTTCAATTATTCCTTTAATGAGTAAGCTACTAAACAGAACAACAAAAGAGATAGAAAAAGTTCTTAATAATGAAAGCGGCATGCTTGGAATATCCTGTAAGTCAAATGATTTAAGAGATATTTGGGAAGAAGTAGAAAATAATGATTACAATTCTAAACTTGCAGTTGAGACAATGGCATATAGAATAAAAAAATATATTGGCTCTTATCTAGCAATTCTGGACTTTAACATAGATGCAATAGTTTTTACAGCTGGTATTGGCGTCACAGACTATGGAATAAGAGAACTAGCATTAAAAGGATTTGAAAAAATAGGAATCGAAATAGACCCTAAAAAAAATAATCTAGCCAGAACAAAAAATGTAGAATCTGATATTTCAAGTGCAAAAAGTAAAACAAAAATACTCATAATCCCAACAAACGAAGAATTAACTATTCTTGAAGATACTTATAACTTAATCTTAAAAAACGAATAAATAATCAAAATTACATAACTTTCAATTTAAGAACAAATAAAACATATTGCAATAAATCTTAATCTACAGCAAGGCCTTCTGCCTAACATCCTCAACTACCCGATCTCCTTTAATAAGCTTAAGTAAAGCAAAAGCAAATTCAAAAGCCGTACCAACACCCTTAGAAGTAATGAAATTATTGCTAATAACAACATTCTCATCCACAAATTTACCATCTGTAACATGCTTTTCAAATCCTGGATAGCATGTAAATCTATTTACGCCCAAAAGCCCCTTTGCAGAAAGTACAACAGCCGGAGAAGCACAAATAGCTGCAATAAACTTACCCTTTAAATTCATATCTATTAAAATTTTATCTAAATCCTTAGACTCAAAAAGATTGCTAGAACCAGGCATTCCCCCAGGAAGTATGATTAAGTCAAAATCATCTGCACTACAATCCGATATTTTCTCATCTGTCCAAAAAGTAACTCCCCTAGACCCCACAACAACCCTATCATCATTTAAACTAATAAGCTTAACCCCAACGCCACCTCGCCTTAAAATATCAATAGGAACAACAGCTTCAATTTCCTCAAAACCATTTGCAAGTACAACAGCTACTCTCATAAACAAAAACTCCTTGATGCTGATGGAGGGACTTGAACCCACGACAACTCGGATATGAGCCGAGTGCTCTAACCAACTGAGCTACATCAGCTTGTAGCCCTTAAAGTTTATAAATTCAAATATATTTTGTCAATACAAAAATTATATACTTAAGGTGTAATTTTACTTTACCAAAAAGTTTAAAGCTAATAAATATAATAAGACTTAAATTATAAGAGTAAAAATGAAACTCATGTTAACTAAACTTAATCAAGTAAACATTTTTCATTTTTTAAAAATATAATAAAATTATAATTGATAATAAATTCAATATTTTAATGAAAATATATTGAGGCAATAAGTAAATAAAATTACAAACCCATTTTGTTTTATTCAAGTTGTTATTAAAGCAATAAAAAGCTTAGATGAAGCAACTTAAACAACATGATATACTTATGCATCAAAAATACAAATTATAAGATTAGTATGGTTTAGATGAAAAAAATTATTTATATCGCTATCTTTTTTATCAATAATAATTGCTTCTCGTATGATTTTTGGCATACAGAAGATAAAGAAAAATTAATAGACAAAATAGTTCATCAAATGAGTGATAAAGAACTACTCGGACAAATGTTTATGATAAGTTATCCAGGTGAGATAATAACAAACTTTGCTCTTGAATTTATCAGAGAGAAAAACTTGGGAGGAATAAAAATTTTTGGGTGGAATGCCAAAAGCTTAACCATGCTAATAGAGAGCATAAATAAAGCACAAGCAATGTCTCAAAAAAATAGATTTAAAATACCCCTATTCATTGCTACAGATCAGGAAGGCGGATGGACACAGCACATCAAACTAACAACATCAAAAACAATAGGAAACCTTGGCATCACGGCTACTCTCTCGCCAAACGATTCTTACCTTACAGGGTATTACATAGCAGATGAATTAAATCGCCTTGGAATCAATCTAAATTTCGCACCCATAGTAGATATCTACACTCATGAGGATAATTTCACAATAGGTCCAAGGGCATATTCCAATAATCCACAGATAGTTGCTTTATTTGCTCTTGCATTTTATAAGGGACAAAAACAAGCGGGGATAATTTCAACAGCAAAACACTTTCCAGGACATGGAAATACCGTTGTTGATTCTCACACAAAAATGCCAATTATAAATTCAAATTTAGGAGAGCTAAGAGAAAATGAACTATTGCCTTATAAAGTATTAATACAGGAAGACATCCCAGTAATTATGAGTGGTCACTTAGCATATCCAATGCTTACAAATGGCGAAGAAATACCCGCATCGTCTTCAATCAAAATTTTAAAAGGAATACTTAGAGAAAAATTAAAATATAACAATTTAATCATAACAGATGATTTATTAATGAGTGCCGTAAGGCATAAAAATGAAAGTATCTATGACACAATTGAAAGAATCATCAGAACAGAAACAGATATCTTATTAATATCATTAAACGAAAACATACAAAACAACGCTTATAATAAACTCTTAACTCTTATGCAAAAAGATAATGAGATAAAAGAAAATATTATTAAATCCAATAAAAGAATACTTAGAATCAAACTAGAATATCTAAAAGAGAGGAAAAATAAAGTAGAAATTTATCCAAACTATAAAAAGGCACAAGAAATACCAACTAAGGAAGCTACAAGATTTTTTGAGCAAAGCACATTAAGAGGAATAACAAAAATTAAGCTAGAAAAAAAAGTTTCAAGGCATAAAAAAACACTTTTAATATCACCTTACTATCAAATGATTTCAGAAGGAAGAAAATTATTTCAAAATAGCTCTGGATACTACTATGACTACTACCCTTTAAACAGCATTAATGCTAACAAACTTCAAGAAATTAAAAAATTAATTGAAAAGCATGAACAAGTTATTTTTAATCTTTCAACTCCCGGAAGTCTTAAATACATAAAAAATTTAAAAGAATATAAAGATAAAATAAGCATTATTGTATCTCTTACACCTCAACACATCAAAAATCTAGACTGGATAGAAAACATAGTAATAGTTTATGGAACAACAAAATTAGCATTTAAATCGGGATTCTTAACTCTAACAGAAGGATTTAATCCAAAAGGAACAGTTCCTTTAATAAACTTTAAGTCTTAATATATTCCTTTATATATGAGATTATTTGATTTTCTAAAAGGTTTAAAGAGCTCATTTTGATTTTAAATCCACTAGCATGCTTATGTCCACCTCCTCCAAATGCCTTAGCAAGCTTACCCACATCAAAATATTCCCTAGAGCGAAGACCTACTAAAATAGAGCCATCTTCCATTTCTTTCAAAATAACTAATATTTCATTATTTTCAACATTATTAAGAAGTGAATAAAAAAACTCATTAACGCCACTAATATTAGTGTCCTTCTTAGAATCAAAAGGCAAAACAGTCATCAACACTTTTCCATCAAAATAAGATTTAAGATTATTCAACATTAATCTAAGGATATCTATTGAAGCTAAGCTCTTAACAGCCTCAATATAGCCATAGACATCTTTAAGGCTTAAGCCCTTAGCAACAAGCCTAGCTATCATTTCAAAAGGTTCAGGGTCACTGTTTGATATAAATCTAAAAAATCCTGTATCTGTGCAAAATCCAACTAAAATATACCATGCTTCTTCCTTAGTAACATCATATCCAAACTTTCTAATTAATTTCTCAATCAAAAAAGTAGTTGAAGGAGCCAAAGGATCAATATAACTAGGTACATCTAACTTATCGCCAGATGAATGATGATCAATAACAAGCGTGGGCATTTCTTTTACATAAAAAACAAACTCATCTCCTATTCTATCAAAAATGGAACAATCTAAAATAATGACAGCATAATCTAAAGAGTTAATATCGGGCCATTCCGATAAAAATTTATCTTTAAAAGGAATTATTTCTCTTCTATTAAAGGGACCCTCATTAAGCATGATGGATTTCTTGCCTATTCTAGCCAAAAAAGAAGCTAAAGCTAATGATGAGCCAATACAATCAAAGTCAGGATCTTTATGTCCAATAATAATAAAATTATCATATTTTCTAATAAATTCAATAGCAACTATCATAAACAAATATTAACAAACTTTTGATATAATTGAAAATTTCACAGTATTTTGTTCAAAATCATAAGTAAATGTTATAATTAAATAACATCATATGCTAAGGATTTTATTTGGAAAATATTAATCAAATTTACATTAAACAAGCATTTCAAATGGCTGAAAATGCAAGGAACAATTCATATTCACCTTACTCAAACTTTAAAGTGGGAGCTTGCCTTAAAACTAAAGACAATTTATTTTTCCAAGGCTCAAATATTGAAAACGCAAGCTTTGGTGCTACTTGCTGTGCAGAGCGAGGTGCTATCATAAATATGATATCATCTGTTGGAATACAAAAAATAGATTTTATTCTACTTACAACAATTCCAGAAACTATTCCATGCGCAATATGCCTTCAGGTAATGTCAGAGTTCTTTGATGAGAATACTAAAATACTCATCACAAATCCTGTAACATTTAATCCTAATCAAACAATATCAAAAACTTATATACTTAAAGATTTACTTAAGATTCCATTTAATAAAGAAGAAATGTCAAGAATTTCTATTAAAGAATAAAAATATACACTTTAAGGTCATCTACACTAGAGACACTCAATTTAAAATACCAAGAGAAACAATGGCACTAGCAAGTTCATTTAATTTACTAGACTCTAAAGTTTCCGCAGAAGAATCAAAAACTTCCAATATAAGCTTTTTCTCCTGAAGATTAAATTCATAATCTAAACTCTCTAATGATAGGAAGCCAATAATTGGTAAAAATTTATCAATAAAAGCATATATTCCTTCATTAAAATCAAAAGTCTCATAATAATAACTAAATACATTCTCTAAAGATTTTTTATTAAAAATTTTAAAAAAATCATAAAAAACACTTTCAACTGCCTTTACATTATTGATTAAAATTTCATCTTGAGAAATAGCTCTTTTACATTTCTTAACAAAAAACTGAGCTTGTAACATAAATCTCCAAATTCAAAATACTAATAAATTCATTGAATATAAAAAAAAATATTGTTATACTCTCATATAAAATTATGCAATAAAAGCAAGGGAAGGTGCAAGTATGGTTAAGGTAATTAATAATAAAAATATTAACAAATATACAAATTTACATCTTAAAAGCTTAGAACAAGACGAGTTCTACATAGCTTATATAGAAAATAATTTTAAAGCAATTTCATATATTAAAGCAAAAATGAAAGGTAAGGAAATCGAAGTTAACGATTTTTATATCGATTCAAATTTTAAAGCAGAGGGAATAGAAAAAATAGTATTTAATAATTTAGTTTATTATGGTAAAAACAGCAAACTAGAAAAAATTTCATGCGAAATTCCTGAAGTAAAAGAAGAACTTATAAGTTTAGGATTTACAAATAACAATAATGTATATGAAAAAGACTTAACACCTGAAATCAGAAAAGATAAGTTCATAATGGGAATCGGACTTGTCTCCGTATTAGCAGAAGTGGTATCAATTGCATCTAAACTTACCGTGGGTATCCTTTTCAATTCATTTGCATTAATAGCAGATGCCTTCCACGTTCTGTCGGATTTTGTATTATCCGCAATTACCTACTTTAGCCTAAAAATTACAAATAAACCCGAAACAATTCATTATCCTTACGGATATAAAAAAATGGAAAATCTAATATCATTTATCATAGGAATAATCATAATAGGCGCAGGCTTTACAATATTTTTAAACTCAACAGGACTAAACAAAATAATTAGCCTTGGAGGCGAATCTGGATTCCACATTCATTACCATCCCAACCATACCCACGACAACCCTAACGATCACAGTCATGATCACGACCACTTTCATGACCATGACCACTTTCACGACCATGATCACGACCACTCTCATTCACACTCACACGATCATCACCAAGAGGATAAAAACAATATTCTTGAAATATTTTCAAATAAATCTTTCAAGAAAAGCATTTGGATACCATTAATACCATTTATATTTTTCATAGTAAAAATAGTTGAATATTTAGTAAAATTTCAAATTGGAAAAAGATACAACAACTACTTACTTCTAGCACTATCATCAGCTGATAAAAACTGTATTTTTTCCCATGGAGGTACTACACTAAGCTTATTACTTGCAAATTATGTATGGACAGGTTTTGACAAAATAATATCTATATTTATTAGTTTCATAATCATTAAAGAAGGGCTACATGTAATACTAAAAAACGCTAATAAACTTCTCTCAAAACAAGACATAGACTTAAAAAGAGAGATAAAAGATACACTAAAAAGTGTTAACATAAGCTTAAAAGAACTTAATTTATCTCACGAGGGAAATCATTTAAATCTTTATGCAAAATTAGATT
The DNA here is from genome assembly GCF_003606285.1 of Borrelia turcica IST7. Lineage (NCBI taxonomy): Bacteria > Pseudomonadati > Spirochaetota > Spirochaetia > Spirochaetales > Borreliaceae > Borrelia > Borrelia turcica. The sequence continues at coordinate 668,116 of NZ_CP028884.1, read as the reverse complement.
TAAATCATGAAAGTGACTTAAAAAGTTTCATACAACAAATAGAAACAACAAAGGAAATCATCAAGAAACAACATAAAGAAATATCTGAAATGTATATTTTAATATAACAAAACAAAATCAATTGACACTCTCATTAAAGTTGTGTTAATATGCTTAACTGTAAGACGCAGGGTAGAGCAGTTGGTAGCTCGTCGGGCTCATAACCCGAAGGTCATAGGTTCGAGTCCTATCCCTGCTATGTTGTTTTAAGATATGGAGAATGAATGAATAGGAAAAATATAGCTAAAGGCAAAATGGTGAGAAGATTTGGTGTTAATATTTTTGAACAGCCAAAGTACGATAAACTACTCAAGAAGAAACCCCATCCACCTGGAATGCATGGAAGATCTAGGAAAGGTAAGGTCACAGAATATGGAAAGCAGCTAATAGAAAAACAAAAAGTAAAATTTACTTATGGTGTAAATGAAAGACAACTCACTAATATCTTCAAGGAAGCAAGAAGGCTTCATGGAGTTACTGGTCACAATCTTTTAGCTTTACTTGAGAGAAGAATTGATAATGTTGTTTATCGTGCTGGGTTTGCTATTTCAAGAGCTCATGCGCGTCAAATAGTTTCACACGGAATCATTATACTTAATGGAAGAAGAGTGACAATTCCATCTATTACTTTAAGAGCAAGTGACGAATTACAAGTCAAGGAAAAAGACAGCTTGAAAAAATTAGTTAGATCTAACATAGAAAAAACATCAACTCTTCGTAAACTTCCTACTTGGATAGAAGTAAATGCTGATGCTTTAAAAGTAAAGGTAAGTCGCCCTCCAGCTAGAGATGAAATACCTACTCTTGCTAATGAACAAATGATTGTTGAGTACTATTCCAAGAGAGCATAACGATAGTATGGTTTATATGTAAACCATACTTATTTTCCTTTCTTTTTTCCTTTAGCAAAATTCTTACCAAAATTACTCTTAGAAAAAGATGCAAAGTTACCCTTGGCTGAATTTTTAGCAAGACCTTGAGAATTAAAAGATGCTCTACTTCCTGAAGGTTTTCTGACTCCATCTTTCATACAAACCCCTCCTTAATAAATTTAATAATATCAACTTTTAAATAATATTCAAATAATCAAAAATTTCTTCCAAGTGAGAAACATACTTAACACACATATTATCTTTAATTTCCTCAGGAAGCCTACTGTAATCTTTCTTATTATCTTTTGGAATTATAACTTTAGTTATTCCATTTCTATAAGCTGCAAGCACTTTTTCCTTAATACCTCCTACAGGAAGAATGGATCCCTTAAGAGTAACCTCTCCTGTCATTGCAAGATCCAAAGGAACCTTTTTGTCAGATAATATAGAAGCTATAGCTGTTGCAATAGTAACCCCAGCAGAAGGTCCATCTTTTGGCGTAGCACCTTCTGGAAAATGTAAATGAATCTCAGGACTCTCATTTATATCAAAATTAAGCTTAGACGAATAAGTTTTTACCACAGAATATGCAAGCTGAGCACTCTCCTTCATAACAGCCCCAAGACTACCTGTTAAAATAACATCCCCCTTCTTTTCAAACTTAATAGCTTCAACAGGAAGAATAGTACCCCCATAATTTGTCCAAGCAAGGCCATAAACAAAACCAGAAGAATCAATCTTAATTAAATTAAAATTATACTCACAATCCATATAAGCATGAAAATTATTCATATTAATTATTTTATAAATGCCAGGGATATCGGGATCATGAGTAAAAATTGAATTATTTCCATGCATCAAGGAACTAGGAAAATAAAAATTACCCTCAATTATATCTTCTCTAGTATAAACATGAAGCAATTCCCTTACAATCATTCTAACCAAATTGGTTAAAACCCTTTTCAAATTTCTAACTCCAGATTCCATGGTGTATTTTTTGATTATATGTAAAATAACATCATCTTCTATTTTTATATAAACTTTACTCAAAAAACTTTCTCTAATTATACTAGGAATTAAAAAATTTTTTGCAATTTCTAATTTTTCAATATAAGAATACCCTTCTATTTTAATGATTTCCATTCTGTCAAGAAGAGGTTTAGAAATTCCATGCAGAGAATTAGCTGTTGCTATGAATAATACATTAGAAAGATCATAAGGAATTTCCAAATAATGATCAATAAATTTGGAATTCTGCTCGCTATCCAAAACTTCTAAAAGTGCTGACTCTGGGTTCCCTCTATAAGAATTATTAATCTTATCTATTTCATCAAGTAGAATTACAGGATTAGACTTGCCCGCCACTTTAATTGCATTAATAAAAACACCTGGAAGAGCCCCAACATAAGTTCTTCTATGTCCTCTAATTTCTGCTTCATCTCTAACTCCACCAAGAGAAATCTTTGCAAATTTCCTAGAAAGAGAAGTAGCAATAGACAAAGCAATAGAAGTCTTCCCAGTGCCAGGTGGACCTACAAGACATAAAACAGGAGCTTGAACTCTAGAATTAATGTGATATACAGCTAAAAAGTTCATTATCTTATCCTTAGCTTCATCCATCCCATAATGAGCATTTTTTAAAATCAATTCAATATCACCTAAAGAATTCTCCATAGCAGTATTTTCATTCCAAGGCAGTTCAAGTAATAATTCAACATAACTTCTAATAATATTAGCATCTGGCGAATTTGTGTTCATTAAAGACAATCTAGATATTTCCTTCTCAATTCTTGGTTTAATATCCTCAGGAATTTCCTTAGAATTTAATCTATCAAGATAATCGGACTCTTCTTTTCCTAATCTTTTCTGTATTTCTTTAATTTGCTCATTTAAAAAATATTCTCTTTGACCCTTATTGAGCTTATCCTTAACTTTAGATTTAATATCCTTCTTAAGACTTAAAAGATCAATCTCAATATTTAAATTTATAATTAATTTTTCTATTCTAATCTGAACATCCAATTCTTGTAGAAGCTCTAATTTTACTCCATATTCTAACTTAACATTAAATGTTATTACATCAACAAGCTTAGCAGGACTATCAAGAAAATTGATATTCTCATCATTATCCTCCAAGTCTTTGGCAGACAGATAGGATCTGTAAGTCTCATAAACTTCTCTTAAATATTTAGAATAAATAAAAAGCTTACTATTAAATTCATGCTCATCAGATATAAAATCAACCTTTGCCCTAAAATAAGTATTCTTCTTAAGAATACTTTTTATAATAACTCTATCCTGACATTCAACTAAAACTTTTATTAAACCTTTAGAAATCTTTAAAACCTGAACAACCTTTGTATAAGTACCAACAGAATACACATTTTTTAAACCAATTTTTCCAGAAGTATTAGACTTTGCATTATTAACATAAGCAAATAGAATCAACCTACTCTCTAGCATAGACTGATAAATAGCATCAATAGCAATACTATCATCAAAAGTAGTCCATAAAGTTACATTTGGGAAAAAAACATTTTGTCCTAAAAAAATAACAGGAATATCATCTTTTTTAACGTTAATTAGATTTAGAATTGATTTCATAAAGTTCTTTTGACCAAATCTTATCAACCTGTTTCCCCGTCAAAATTAAGGGTTCAACATTCTTATTTAAAACAGATTCTTTGGTAACAATAACCTTTTTTACTTGTTTAACTGAAGGTATTTCAAACATAGCATGTTTAAGCAACTCCTCTAATATAGAACGCAATCCTCTTGCACCCGTATTTTTAACCATTGCCTCTTCTGCAATTGCATCAATTGCATCCTTCTCAAACACTAACTCAACATTATCCATCTTAAACATATGATAATATTGCTTCAAAATAGAATTATCTGGTTCAATTAATATTTTAATTAAATCTTTCTTTTCTAGCTTCTCAAGATAAGAATGTACAGGTAGTCTACCCACGAATTCTGGAATGAGTCCAAATTTAATTAAATCTTCCATCTCCAAGTATTTTAAAAAATTATCCTCTCTCGTCTCTTTCCTATCATTAGATGAAAATCCAATAGAACTCTTGCTAATTCTTTTCTGAATAATCTTTTCAAGACCCACAAAAGCGCCACCACATATAAATAAAATATTTTGCGTATTAATTTCAATAGTGTCCTCATAAGGATGTTTCCTTCCTCCTCTTGGTGGCACATTAGCAACAGTACCCTCAATAATTTTCAGCAAAGCCTGCTGTACTCCTTCTCCAGATACATCTCTAGTAATTGAAACATTCTCTCCCTTCTTTGCAATTTTATCTATTTCATCTATATAAATAATACCTCTCTCCGCAAACCCTATATCTCCATGAGCCGCATGAATCAGTTTAAGTAAAATATTCTCAACATCTTCACCCACATAGCCAGCCTCAGTAAGTGCTGTGGCATCTGCTATTGCAAAAGGAACATTCATCTCAGTAGCCAACTTCTTAGCAAGTAAAGTCTTCCCGCTACCAGTAGGGCCCACAATTAATATGTTAGATTTTTCAAGCTCAACTCCCCCATCAACCACACTACCCCTAAAGATCCTCTTATAGTGATTATAAACAGCCACAGATAATACCTTTTTCGCATCTTCTTGTCCAATAATATACTTATCTAAATGACTTTTAAGCTGTCTAGGCGTTGGAAGCACTCTAGAAGATTTACTACTCACAGACTTTTCTGTCTCTTCTTGAAAAAGATTGTAACATATCTTAGAGCATTCAAAACAAATAGCAACAGACTTTGCTGTAATCATTTTCCCTTCAACTTCAGCTCTACTACGCCCACAAAAAGAGCATCCCTCTATCTTTTGACTCTTACTTCTTGCCATATAAAATATCCAAAACCAAATTAATTCCTCTCCAAAATATTATCAATAATCCCATAATTAAGAGCATCACCTGGTGTCATAAAGTAATCTCTTTCAATATCAAGAGATAATTTTTCCTTAGAAACTCCTAGTCTACTAGACATAATATCTATTATTAATCTCTTAAGTCTTATAATTTCATTTGCTTGTATACTAATATCACTAGCCTGTCCCCCTATTCCACCCCAAGGTTGATGAATCATTATTCTTGAATACAATAATGATTCCCTCTTACCCATAGTGCCTCCTGCTAGCAAGAATGCAGCCATTGAAGCTGCCTGTCCAATGCAAATCGTCCTCACATCTGGTTTGATATATTGCATAGTATCATAAATTGCAAGTCCTGAAGTAATGCTACCTCCTGGAGAATTTATATAAAGATATATATCCTTATTAGAATTCTCAGATTCTAAGAAAAGAAGTTGGGCAATAACTGTATCTGCCTTAATATCGTTAATTTCACCGCTCAAAAAAATTATTCTATCCCTTAATAATCTTGAATATATATCAAAGACTCGCTCATAATTTCCCGTATGCTCTACAACAGTAGGCACCAAATTATGCATGTACTCTCTTTTCATTATTTACCCATTTCATAATTAACAAAATCTCTAAAAGAAATTTTGTTAATTCTAATTTCCTTAACATTTTCTAAAATCTTATCTTTAACTTTTTGCCTCTTAATTTCATCTTTTAAAATTCTCAACAAATTCCTTTCCTCATAAAATTTTCGAATCTCAGCAAGTTCCATCTTTGTATCCTCAGCCTGTCTGGCAAGATACTGTTCCAAATCAATATCTGTAACTTCCTCTCCATCATTATCTACCATCTTTTGTAAAATCAACTTAGACTTCAAATTTTTAAGTACATTATCCTTAAAAATATAATCTTCACCTTCCAACTCATTCAAAGAACTTCTCAACTGGTCAATACTAATCTTATTTTGTTCTGAAAATTGGTTTAAAGCATTATTAAGTTCAGCTTCAAACATAGCAGGGGGAACTTCTATATTTAACTTTTCTGAAACATCAGATAATAACTTTGAAAGCTTAAGGTCTTTCTCCTTTTCCTTCACAAGCTTTAACATATTTGCTCTTATATGTTCTTTAAGCTCTTCTAAAGTATTTAAACTATCATTAATATCTTTTGCAAAATCATCATCAAGCTCAGGAACATCTCGTCTCTTAATATCTTCAACAGTAATCTTTAATTTTTTAACAGAACCAGCAAGTTCCCTAAATCTATAATCCTCCCCATAAGTCTTCTCGACTATCCTCTCCTCATCCTTCTTCATTCCAATAATATCTTCGTCAAATCCATAATAATTATTAGACTCACCTACAGTAAAGACAAAATCTTGTCTTCTAGTTGATAAAATTTCCGTCAAAGAATCATCAAGCTCAACAAAATTCACTCTAACAATGCTACCCTTCTTAACACCATCCTTATCCTCAACAACAATTGAGTTTTCTGTCTGCAATAATTTAAGCTCATTCTCAACATCAGAATCAGAAACAATAACTTCCGGTATTTCCACCAAAATATTAGAAATATCCGGTATTTCAAATTCAGGATAAGCCTCATATACAACAGTAAATTCAAAATCCTTCTCAAAATCTATATCCAACTTCTCGTCCAGTATTTTAGGAGTAGCATAACTTAACGGCTTATAAACAGCACTTTTAAAAAAATCCTCTAAAGATTTATGAATAACCTTTTCCACAGTAAGAGCTTTTAAATTACTAGAATATTTGCTCTCAATGATACTAAAAGGGACTTTCCCTGTCCTAAACCCCTGCACCTTAAGCCGAGAAGAATAATCTTTTAAAAATTCATTATATTTACCTTTAACAAACTCTTTGGAAATTCTAATAACAGCCTCTACCTTAGAATCTGGGAGTAATTTCACACTATTACTTAATATCACACTATTCCTCTAACAAAAATGAATTAATAACAACACTTATTTAACTTAAGCGAAAGACGGGATTTGAACCCGCGACTTTCACCTTGGCAAGGTGACACTCTACCCCTGAGTTACTTTCGCATTTCTTGCAGAAGGTGGGAGTCGAACCCACACGCCAAAGGCACTAGATCCTAAGTCTAGCGTGTCTGCCAGTTCCACCACTCCTGCATTCTTAGGTAGTATACAAAACTTAAAAAGCTTTTTCAAGCATAAAACCCTCAATATTTCGCACCCAGCAGGACTCGAACCTGCAACCTTCGGATTCGAAGTCCACTGCTCTATCCAATTGAGCTATGAGTGCAATAAACTAAAGGTGATTGACGGGGCTTGAACCCGCGACAGCCGGAACCACAATCCGGTGCTCTACCAACTGAGCTACAACCACCAATTACATTCAAATTAATATATAAGTTTATTTTATATACATTTAAAATGTAAGTCAACAAAATTACATACCCAAAATCAAGTAACATAAATACAAAGCTCACAAACTCGCTAAACTTGCTTTTAAGAAATTATAAACCCTAATAGTTGACTCAATATTAACTCTTTCTCTTGGTGTATGAGGAGCCTCAATCCAAGGTCCAATTGTAACTGAATCTATTCCCCCCAATTTTGAAGATATTATTCCAGTCTCAAGGCCAGCATGAATCACCATAGTCTTAGGCTCCTCCAAATATATATCTTTATATACACTCTTAAGATGATTTAAAAGCTTACTATCCTTAGATGGAATCCAAGAAGAATAATCATAAATTATTTTAAAATTAGCTCCTGCAAGTTTACTAATTGCCTTTAAATGACTAAAAATATATTCTTTCTCAATATATGATAATGACCTTATTGTAAAGACAAACTGATATTCATCATTTAATTTCAACAAACTAGCAAAATTTAGAGATGTTCTAATAAGTTTCTCATCATAACTTTCAACCTTTTGCACTCCATGCAAAAATGCCATACCCATATTTAAAATCTTATCTTGATCCACATTTTCTAAAACAATTCCAGAAGAATCTACCTTCTTTAGTACAATATCAAAATCACAATCAAGAGTATACATTCCCTGTGCTTTAAGCTTAAATGACTTCAATTCTTCTTCTAAGAAAGCATAATTCTCAGGGTCAATCAATATGAGAACCTTTGATTCTCTAGGAATTGCATTACTTTTATCCCCACCAGATATATATTCAACCTCAAATTCTATCTTTGACCTAAGTTCGCTTAAAGCAAAAAACATCAATTTTAAAGAATTTCCTAAATCAATATGAATATCTGCACCAGAATGCCCTCCTTTAAGACCTGTAAACAAAATCTCAACACCTACACTTTTCCTACTCTGTATATATTTAGGTGTAAAGTTAATATTAACAAGACGAGAACCAGCACATCCGACTAAGAAATAGCCTTCCTCTTCTCCATCAAGATTAATTAACATCTTTCCACTACATAAATTAGGATCAAGACCAATAGCACCTATTAATCCTATTTCTTCATCAACAGTAAAGAGAAGTTCTAATTCAGGATGTCGAAAACTATTAGACTCACTCATAATGGAAAGCATCATAGCAACTCCAATCCCATCATCAGCACCAAGAGTAGTACCTGATGCAGTAAAATATCCCTTATCTTCAATTATATGAATAGGATCTTTCTCAAAATCATGAATAACTGCTTCATTCTTTTCACAAACCATATCTGTGTGAGCTTGTAAAATAATAGGTCCTACATTTTCTATACCATTAGCCTTAATCTTGACTACGATATTACCTAGACTGTCTTCCTTGAAGGAATAACCAAATTTTTCAGCCTCATTTTTGATATAATTACTAATACCTTCTTTATTTTTCGAACATCTAGGTATTTGAGATATTCTCCTAAAATAATCAATTACAATATTTTCCATATTTACCCCTTACTAAAATTAAACAGAAACTTAAGATTAAACGTATTTATTTAATAAAATTATATAATATTTAAAAATCAATCTAAAATACAAAATCTAATTTATAAGCAACATTCCTGCTTACTAAAATCATCAACGCTTAACCTTAAAAACTCTTCTGGAATCTCTGAAATAAACCTTGAGGGAACTTGTGTTAATATTTGTTTATCTTGTTTCCTATTAGAGGCCATAGTAATTATAAGAGATTCTCTAGTTCTAGTAAGTGCAACATAAAAAACACGCCTCTCCTCCTCTAATTTATACTCATCTTCCTCAATTGTTCTTTGGTGGGGTATGATATTATCTTCAACAGCAGCAAAAAAAACATTGTCAAATTCAAGTCCCTTAGCCGCATGAATAGTCATCAAACTAACATTAATGTTTTTATCTCTCTCATTTTCCTCATTTGTCTGAAGAACTATATAATTTAAAAAATTGCTTAAATTTCGTCCTTCACCTTCTTGTTTAGTCTCCCAATTTTTAATTATTCCTAAAAAATTTTCTATATTCTGATACTTATACTCAGCTACTTTAACTGAATTTGGATTTTCACTCACTAAAAACCCCCAATATTCAATATTTTCTATCATCTCTTTAATAACACTAGAATATACGTTCTGGGTCAATTCAAATTTATATCTATACTCTTCAATAAAAGAAACAAAATCTTCTATACTCTCTATGACTTGTTTGCTTAAAGTCTTCTCATAATTTGCAACCTTTGTAAATGAAAACACAACTTCACAAAGAGCATCATAAATACTACATCTTTTCTTATCGGCAATAGATCTTATTTTTTTTAAATACTCTTTCCCAATTCCTCTTCTTGGAACATTAATTATTCTTAAAAGATCGTAATCGCTACTAGGATTTATTATTACATTTAAGTAAGAAATAATATCTTTTATCTCCTTTTTCTGGAAAAAAGAAGTTCCCCCTGATACTTTATACTTAATGCCTTGTCTTCTAAGAGCCATTTCAATATTTCTAAAAAGAGAATTTGTTCTAAGTAAAATTCCAATACTTCTAGTCTTAAACTCCTCAAGTCTAGAAAGTTTCACAATCTCACTAGCAATAAATTCGGCCTCTTGTACTTCATCTTCAAACAAAACAACATTTATTTTATTATTATTGCTTCTTGAGGACCATAAAGTCTTATCCTTTCTATTTTTATTATTTGAAATTACAAAATTAGCAGCACTTAAAATATTTTTTGTAGAGCGATAATTCTGTTCAAGCTTTATTTCACTAACATCATAATCTCTCTCAAAATTTAATATATTATGATAATTAGCACCACGCCAAGAATATATTGACTGATCATCATCCCCAACAAAACACAAATTATTATGGTTTATTAATAAACGAATAAAATCATATTGAATCAATGAAGTATCTTGAAATTCGTCAATTAAAACATACTTATATCTATTTGAATATTTTTCTCTAAGTTCTGTATTATCTCCTAATATCTCTTTGGGTTTTAAAATAAGATCGTCGAAATCAAAAGAATTGTAAAGTTTTAATCGCTCCTCATAAAATCTTAAGATTTTCTCATCATCACTTTTAAGATCACTTAAAGAAGCTAGCTCATTTTTAAAAAGCGATATAGAATTACTAATAGAATTTAAAGATGTACTCTTATTAAAGAGATTTTCATCGATCAAAATCTCTTTAATAAGTCCAATCTTATCATTTTCATCATAAATGCTAAAATTCCTCCTATAACCCAATCTTTTATAGTTCTCTTTTAAAAACATAAGCCCAAAAGCATGAAAAGTAGTAATTGTTAAATTACTAAGAGGTTTGCCCAATAAACCCCTTATCCTATCTTTCATTTCATTTGCCGCTTTATTTGTAAAGGTAAGAGCCAAAATTTCTTTCTGTGCAATACCATTCATGAGAAGATAAGCTATTCTATATGTAATAACTCTTGTCTTCCCACTTCCAGCACCAGCAATTATTAAAAGAGGTCCATCAATAGTAGTAACTGCTTTGTATTGAAACTCATTAAGCTCGCTTAAAAAATTAATCTTAAGCAAGATTAAAAAACCTTAGCACCATCTGGATATTCCACAACAACCTTAAAGTTTTCAGGATAAGCAAAAATCTTTCTAGATTTAGATTGATTAAAATCTTTACTCAAAATTGGAATGCCATACTTAGATAACATATTAACTGCAAAATCTGCATTCTCAGACCCTACTTTTATTGTTCCCTTTGCCATGAAGTTAGCACCCCCAAACAGCTTAGCCTTAAGATTATTTTTCAAAGACCCACTTTCTAACATAGCATCAATTAACATAGGAATAGCATAAACTCCATATCTACCCTTTTGTGAAGCATCTACTACTGAATCCGACTTCACTAAAACATAATGATTTACTCCAATAATATTATGTACATCATCATGAAGTACAACAGATACACAAGACCCAAGTATTGTAGAAATGACTCTATTATTTGACACAAAAGCCTCACCTGGAACTATTATTGTAACATCTCTCTTTAACTTAAAATTAAAATGATTCAACATAAATCTCACTTCTCTCTTTTAAAAAAATTTGCAAAAAACTTATATACGCTATTTAAAAATCCTAATTTCTCAACACATTGGCTGAACAAATTTAACTCACCTAATTTATTATTATCCAAAAAAAATTCAGCTCTTCCAACTATATCATCCTCACTAAGTGGCGCAACTAAATCTTTTATATCAGACTCTATTTTTACTCTATCAATTTCATCTCTTGTAAAAATATATTTAAAAGGTTCCCTAGAAGAGATATCGACCGTATCTTCTTTCCCATTATAGACCCTTTCTTTTGATTTTACCATGAAAGAAAATTTAGAATAACTATTAAACCCATATTCAAATAATTTCTCTGCAATTAAAGCACGCCTTTTCTCTCCAACATTGCCTACTCCCTTATCAACTCCTAAAACAACAGATATTAGTCTCATTCCATCCCTTTTAGCTGTAGCAACTAAATTTAAACCTGATTTTTTAATATAACCTGTCTTAAGCCCATCAGCATAAGGATAACTATATATTAAAAGATTTTTATTTTCCTGTTTTAAATTTAAAACCTTTGAAGTAGATGTATTACCTAAATTTTCAAGCCTTGGATAAGTAAAACTTTCAAGAGAATGTATATTAAGCATAAATTCAAATTTCTCTATATAAGCTCTTGCAAACAATGCCATTTCCAATGCCGTAATTTCATTATCATTACTATGTCCTGATGTATCAACAAAATGCATATTCAAAAGACCCAAATTTAAAACATTAATATTCATTAAATTAATAAAATTGCTTAAATCTCCTCCTCCTATAAATTCCGCAATTGCAACAGAAGCATCATTTCCTGATGCAATTATAAGCCCTTTAAGCAATTCCTCAAAATTTACTCTTTGTCCTTCTTCTAAAAACATTAAAGAAGAATTTAGTGGCGCATTGTAATACGACGCAGTTCCACTAATAGGAACGCTACTCTTAAAATCTATATTTTTTTTCCTTGCCTCAACTAAAGCAGTATAAATTGTGACAAGTTTAGTAAGAGATGCTGGTGGGAAAATTAAGTTAGGGTTTCTTGCATAAAGAATGCGCTTAGTATCATAATCAAGAAGAACAACTGACTTTGCGCCTTTTGCTACTCTTTCAATTTCAATCAAATCAATTGAAAAAAGCTTGCCAGATAAAATTAAAATCTGTAGCATAGTAGAGATAATTTTCATGCAGTAACATTATATATTATTGCATAAAAATTTATTATAAACTTAAAAGATAAATTATAAATGGTAAATTTATAAAGGAGTAGATCTTATTATGAACTCTTATGATTTCATGAAAGCCTTAGTGCCAATCATACTAATAATAATTGGACTTGGGATAATAAAAAAACCAGCTTATTATGTAATACCAATATGTTTAATGGTAACTATTGCATTAGTTCTCTTTGATAAAAACTTAGGAATAACTAATACAAGTCTTGCAATACTTGAGGGAACAATAATGGGAATATGGCCAATAGTTATTGTGATTATTGCTGCTATTTTCACATATAAAATGGCTGAAAGCCAAAATGACATGGAAATTATAAAATCCATGTTATCAAACGTATCTTCTGATAAGCGAGTAATCGTTTTACTTGTAGCATGGGGATTTGGTAACTTTTTAGAAGGAGTTGCAGGATACGGAACTGCTGTTGCAATTCCAGTCTCAATACTAATAGCAATGGGTTTTGAACCACTCTTTGCCTGTCTTATATGTCTAATCATGAATACATCTTCAACTGCATATGGTTCTGTAGGAATTCCTATTATATCGCTTGCTCAATCAACAGGACTAGATGTTAAAGTAGTATCATCTGATATTGCCTTACAACTATTGCTTCCAACTATTGTTATACCATTTATATTAGTAATGCTAGTGGGAGGAGGAATTTCTGGCCTTAAAGGAATCTTTACACTCACACTTCTTTCAGGATTATCAATAGCAATATCTCAAATTTATGTATCAAAAGCATTGGGTCCCGAACTTCCTGCAATACTTGGAAGCATGCTTTCAATGACCATAACAATAACTTATGTAAAATTTTTCGAAAAAAAAGATACAGCTAATCCGTCTGTCAAAGTATCTGCAAAGCAAGGTTTTCTTGCATGCCTCCCCTACATTTTAATAGTATCTTTCATCATAATTGTTTCACCGCTTTTTTATAGCATAAATAAATACTTATCAAGCTTTAAAACTATTCTTGAAGTTTATCCAGGTGCTACTCCTTTATATTTTAAATGGATAACATCACCAGGATTATTAATCTTTCTTGCAACAGTAATATCTTATTCAATAAGAAGTGTTCCTATGTCTGAACAATTTAAAATATTTATACTCACTTTAAAAAAAATGGCACTATCTTCATTCGTAATCATTTGCATAGTATCAATATCAAGGCTTATGACACATAGTGGAATGATAAAAGACCTTGCAGATGGTATTTCAATCCTGACAGGCACATTTTACCCTTTGTTTAGTCCATTAATAGGTGCTCTTGGAACCTTCTTAACAGGAAGTGATACTGTTTCAAATGTTTTATTTGGTCCCTTGCAAACACAAATTGCAGAGAATATTAATGCCAATCCTTATTGGCTTGCAGCTGCAAATACAACAGGAGCAACAGGAGGAAAAATGATTTCACCTCAAAACATAACAATAGCAACCACAACTGCAGGGCTTATTGGTCAAGAAGGAAAACTATTATCAAAAACTATCACATATGCTCTTTGCTATATTGTTATATCAGGAATCTTAGTTTATTTATTATAAAATAATTATGATAAATATTAAATTAAGCGTTTAAATAAATAAGACTAACAAAATATTTATGTTAGTCTTATTTAAGAATAAGCAACACAAACTAAAAATACTTGAATTTTTATTTAAATATTAATATCATAAATTTACTAATACTTGAATTTTTATTTAAATATTAATATCTCAAAATGCATGTTATTTAAAAGTTCTAATAAATGTAAGTCTTACAATAAAGGAGATATAAATGAATAAAAAATTAATATTATGCGTTTTTGGTCTGCTACTAGCCACTTCTATATCGGGTTTTGCACAAGACACAACAGCAGAAAAAGATGCATTTAATTTAAATCCATGGAAACCTAAATTCGAATTTGAGAACACAAGTGAGTTTAGGATAGATATGGATGAACAAATTCCTGGATTGGAAAACAAAAGTAAAATAGGAATTAAGTTCTTACCATTTGAAAAAAATGCAGAATTGGGTAAAGATGATCCTTTCTCAGCTTATATTAAAATAGAAGATTTAGCTCTAAAAGTTGAAGGTCAAAAGGATGCTACTTTTAAACTTGATGTAGGCGATATCATAACAAAAATAAACATATATGATTTTTACATTAAAATGAACACAATGACTGACTTTGATTTTAACCAAGAATCATTGTTTAGCTTTGCTCCTATGACTAGCATTAAAAGCGACTACTACGGGTTCCCAAGCAATGATAGAGCTTTAAGGAAAACAATCCTTGCAAGAGGTACAGATAAAAAGATAGGAACACTACAATTTGGATACACACTTCCACAATTAGAACTTATACTTGCTATTGGAGCAACAGGAACAGGTAACAGAAACCACGGTAAAATCGATGAAAAAGATTCAGAAGATGAAAAAAAGAAAAAGAAAGACAGACCTTATAACAATACTTATGCTGGTATACTTTATGGAACTCAAGTAAAATGGAAACCAATAAAAAATGAGTTAATAAAAGACAGCCCAACTGTTATAGCGGAAACTCCAATTGAATTAAACTTTGGAGTATCGGGAGCATTTGGAAATAAAACATTTAATAAGTCATCTATAACATACGGATTAAAAGACAAAGCTACTATTGGATCTGACCTAGTTGTCCCTACTTTATCAAATACATCTATTATGACCTCTCTTGGATTCCAATATAAACTTGGTCTTACAAAGATAAACAACAAGAATACTTATTTAATTTTACAAACAGGAGCTGATTTGGGAATAGATTTCTTTGCTAGTGATTTCTCCACATTTGGACACATTTCCAAAAAAGCAAATACTGGTGATAACGATGCATTTAATCCAGCAGAAAATAAGCTTAACTTTGGTCAAGGCACAAAGACTAATTTTGCATTCTCTGTGGGAGCTAATGTAGGTTTCGCTTGGAATAAAGATGAGGGTGAAAAAGAATCATGGTCAATTAAAGGCAAAGATTCTTATAACACAAGAGTATTTGGCGAGCAAGATAAAAAATCTGGAATTGGAATTGGCATTAATTATGGACAAAATTTATATAACCCCTCTTCTGGAAAGCAACTAGTAAAGGATATTGCAAAGAAAGCATTTAAAACCTTAAATGTCGAAGTTTCTACTTATGAAGACAACAAAAAAGGAATTCTTCCTGGACTTGGATGGATAATTTCAGGTGGAATTTATGACTTATTAAAAGAGAAACCTAATGCAGATGACATCATTGCTATTCTTAGTCAAGATGCTACTACTGCTGAGCAGGCTACTACTGATGTTTCATTTGTAAACGCTGCTAAGATTGGGGCTGCTTTGTATGTTGATTATGCAATACCTGTTGAATCTATATCATCAAAGACATATATAACTCCATATGTAGGTACTCATATTTTAGGCTCATTTAAAGGTTCAGATAAAAAATTATACCTAAAAGCTGGGCTTGAACTAGAGAAGATAATAAAGTTCACAACAATTACACTTGGATGGGACTCAAATAACATTCTTGCAAAAAAAGATAAAATAGGAAGTGCATTCTTAGCATTTAAAGTCGCTTTTGACGAATAAAAAATAAATTGTTTAAAGGATAAGAAGTTCTTTTCTTTAAACAAAAGATAAATCCTTCTGAGTTCACATCTTACTACTCAGAAGGATTGTGTAATTTTATTTTAAATTCCTTTCCCTGCATATCTTCTCATAAGCATCTCGAATCCTAATAAATTTTTCATTAGCCTCTTTTTGCTTAATGGGTTCATTTGTAAATCTATCTGGATGAAATTGAATAACCAACTTTTTATATGCTCTCTTTATATCATCATCGCTAGAATTGTACTTTAAACCCAATACTTCATAAGGATTAATAATCTCTATATTAAGATTTTTATAACTATTGTAACTCTCAAAATCAAGCTCAAGAAAAGAGCTAACATAAAGAATAAATTTATCTCCCTCTGCATTTTTATATCTAGCCAAATTATTAATTTCTTTAAGAGTTGAAACAAGCCATATAAAAAGATCTTTATGTTGAAAATACCCAAGCTTCAATGTATATAATATTTTGTCTGCATTCCTGTTCTTAGTAATTGAAAAATGAAATATATTATAAAGGTCTGTTTTATGTCTTTCAGACAAATTTAAAGAATTAATAATAAAATTAATATAGTTTAACTGCTCACCCGTCATTGATCCCAAAATAGAAATCAACTTAGCCATAAGCAAAAAAGACAACTTATAAAACTCGAATTCTCTTGTCTTAGAATAAGAGTAATCCCTTGTTGTATATATTCTAAAGCCACCTAAAAGGCTGGAGATTATTAAAAAAACAATAAACATGAAAAATATACTTAAAATGAAGGGATTAAAAATAAAAATAAACAATATAAGTAAAAAGAAAATTCGAAACAAATTAGATATCAAAACAAATAACCTGTAAATTAAAATTAAGGCATACTAAAACTACTAATAAATTCTATAACTTCTCTCTTTATGTTTCTAAGCTCACTCTCCGATTTAGTCTTTAAAGCTCTAATAATAAAACTAGCAACCCTAAGAGAATCATCCTTATTTAAACCTCTTGAAGTAATAGCTGCTGCTCCTATTCTAATACCAGAGGCCACAGAAGGACTCCTTGAATCAAAAGGAATAGTGTTTTTATTAAGCGTAATATTTACGCTCTCAAGAATTTTCTCAGCTTCAGCTCCTGTCATATCCAAAACACCAAGGTCAACTAAAAATAAATGATTATCCGTTCCCCCACTAACTATCCTAAAACCCTCTGCACTAAAATAGTCAGCCATAATTTTAGTATTCTTTATTACTCTAGCAATATAATCTCTAAAATCTTCCCTTAAAGCTTCCCCAAAAGCTACTGCTTTACCCGCAATAACATGCATTAAAGGTCCTCCCTGAGTTCCTGGGAAAACACAAGAATTAATAGAACTCTCAAGCGTTCTCTCCTTCTTGTTGGTACTAACCATTCTCTTAAATTCTTTACCAGAAAGCACTAATCCTCCTCTAGGCCCCCTTAAAGTCTTATGAGTAGTACTTGTAGTAAGATGTGCAACATCAATAGGAGAATTATGAAAACCTGTAGCAATAAGGCCTGCCGTATGAGCAATGTCACATAAAAGATAAGCGGAAACTTCATCTGCTATTTGGCGAAACTTTTTAAAATCAATTTCCCTTGAATAAGAAGAAGCACCCGCTATTATTAAATTGGGTCTACACTCCTTAGCTATTTCCATAACTTTATCATAATCAATAGTCTCAGTGTCCTTTGACACCCCATAAGAATACGCATTAAAAAATATTCCAGAAAAACTAACTTTACTTCCATGAGTTAAATGTCCTCCATGAGACAACTCCATTCCAAGAATTCTATCCCCAGGATTAATAAGAGCCATTATTGCAGCCATATTCGCCTGAGAACCACTATGTGGCTGTACATTAGCATAATTTGCACCGAAAAGCTCTCTTGCTCTTGATATAGCTAAATTTTCAATCTCATCAACAACAAAACAACCCCCATAGTATCTCTTTGAAGGATAACCCTCAGCATATTTATTAGTCAAAATACTCCCAACAGCTTCTCTTACATTTGACGATACAAAATTTTCTGAAGCAATAAGTTCAATATTCTCTCTCTCTCTCTTATATTCTCTTCCAATTAAATCAAATACAGCCTTATCTATCATTAATATCCTCCTCCAAAGTAAACCTATAATTCAAAGAATAATCGTGATCTGTTAAGTTTTTATATTTCAACAGCCCTAAGTCTATATATTCACTAGACGGCAAGTAATCATCAAAATCTTCCTTGTATCCATAATGGATATAATCCTCTGTCATATTCAAAAAATACTTAGAACTGTTTTTAAATAATACTGCATTTATTATATCAAAATAAATAAATCCAATATGCTCTAAAAAAAACTCACACCAAACATGTTTTTTAAGACTAGAAGATTCAGAATCAAAATACAATCCAATTGCTGTTCTTAAAGGTATACCTTTTCGTAAAAACAACAAATTAGTAAGAGTAATCAGATTATCTGTTGAAATTTCTCTCCTCTTAATAGACTCATCCAAGCTCAAGCTATTATCTGTAATGCTAAAATACAATATTAAAGCATCGATAATAGATTTAGCTAATTTATAAGCTGACTCGCTATCTATCTTGTTCATATTTAAAGTAATTGGAGTTAAATCAAGTGATTCATAAGATAAATAATTATTCATTTTGTTTGAAACATATGTCTTAAATTCATAGATATCATCATTTTTATTTACCTTAATATCATATAAAGACTGTTTATTCAAAATCTCTAAATTTAACCTATAAGTTTCAACTTCAAACTTTAAATAATGTTTATCAACTTTCAAACTTTCAAAAAATAAATTATTCAAATCCAGATCAGTACCTTCATTATTTGAAAACTTAATTTTCTGCCTTTCATTCTTAATTGGACCTAAATAAAAAACATTAAAATTAATATCATCCAATTTAAGTTTAGAATCTTTATCAGAATCTTGCATAAAATAAATTTCTTGAGATATCTTAAAGTTTTTACCTTTTCCTAAAGTCCACTTAAAAAAATTTGACCTAAAATTAAAAGGAATTTTATTACTCTTAACGCCGTCAACCAATAAAAAAACCTCACCTTTACTACGCAAAGTCTTTGGAGGAATAAATTCGATCTCACTTTTGGATACTCTTAATATATCTTGAGGAAGAATTTTATAAGATTGTTGCTTCGTTTGCACAAATATTTCAACAACAGAAAAATTTGATGCCAAATTTCTGCCTCTCAATACAACAGGAATATTAGTCATTAAACTTAAATCTTGGGGAACAAAAAGAAAAGGTTTGCTCTCTACTCCAAGTCTAACTGGAACTTGCCTACTAATTACAAGGAAAAGTTCATTACTAAATCCCTGCTCACTCTTTATAAAAATAAGACCCGAATTTATTTCATCTGTAATTCTAAAAACTATTTTTTCATCACTCCAACTAACAATGCTACTCTTCATTAAATAGTGGTCATTAATATTAATATCTCCTACCTTATTACCTAAATGATGACCTCTAATTACAATGACATTTTCATGTGATGCAGGAATTGGCGATATTTCATAAATCACAGGTTTTAAATAAAATAAAAATCCAGAAAAAATAAATAAACCCAAAAAAGCAAGAAAAAGCAAGATTAAAACAAAATATTTACCAATAAAAGATTTTGCCAATACTTAACCTCTTCTAACCTTAGTCCCCTCTTCTGTATCAATTAAGACAAACCCCTTAGAAATAAAATAATCCCTAATCTCATCAGCACGATTAAAATCTCTTCTTAATTTTGCAATTCGTCTCTCTTCCAGTAAAGAATTCATCCAATCATCCATATGTACATCATCCCTCTTAATAGCTTTCAGTACCTCTTCTCTTAAACTCAAAGACAAAACTTCATCAAACTTAAATGCAAGCCTAAGCTTTAAAAGAGCCTCTAAATTATCGTCCTTAACAACATCCCAAAGTAAAGCTAAAGCTTGAGGAATATTCAAATCAAAAGCTATCTTTTCTAAAAAATTATTATAATATTTATTCTCCAGAGAAGATTCAATATTATAATAAGTATTATTAAGTAGTGGTATATCAAATTGATTTAGTGAAGAATAAAGAGAAGTTAACTTATTAAGCATATTTTCCCTAGCTACTCTACAAGCTCTAAGGTTACTTAATGTAAATTTAAGTTGTGTTCTGTAATGTGCCGTTAAACAAAAATATCTAAAATCTAGAGGAGAAAACCCATCACTTTCTAAGTCTTTAATGGTAATAAAATTACCCTTTGATTTTGACATTTTTTCATCTTCCATAATCAAAAATTCACCATGCACAAATAAATCACACCACGATTTTTTTAAGTAACATTCCACTATAGCTATTTCATTTATATGATGAACTCCAATATGATCAACGCCTCCTAAATGGATACTAAGAGTGTCTTTAAAACAATCTAAGTTCATAGTAGCACATTCTAAATGCCAACTTGGATAACCAAAACCCCAAGGCGAATCCCATTTCATTTCCTGGTCTTTAAATTTTGAATTTGTAAACCACAAAACAAAGTCTGTTTTATTCTTCTTTGATGCATCTATCTCAACTCTAGAAACAGAGGCACAAGCATTATCTAGGCTAATTCCAGCCATTTGACCATAATTTTTAAAACGAGAAGTATCAAAATAAACATTTCCATTAACAAAATAAGTAAAATTATTCTTTTCAAGAACCTTGACAACTTCTATCATGCGAGCTATATATTTACTTGCAATAAGAACATTATCAGGACATACTATATTCAATTTTTCACAATCAAGAAAAAAAGCTTCCGTAAAAAATTTACTAATTTCATAAACTGTAAGTCCTCTCTCCCTTGCGGCCTTAACTACCTTATCCTCACCCTCATCAAATTCACCCGTTAAATGGCCAATGTCAGTAATATTCATTGCATAATTAACACTATAGCCTAAAAGCCTTAAGGACTTAATAAGTACGTCTTCAAAAATATATGTTCTAAGATTGCCGATGTGTGCATAATTATAAACAGTAGGGCCACAAGCGTAAATCTTAGTTTCACCACTCTTTTTTACCTCAGATAAACTTTTTGTCTTTGTATTATATAACTTAAGAATCATACATCCTGTGAAAAGCTAATTTTAGAAATAAACAAAACCAAAAATAAATTTTTGCTTAAAAATCTCAAATCAACTTACTATAGAAGTTTATTATAAAAAGACCAATTTGACAAACTTATAAATAATGAAATTTATACAGTTTTACAATCTACTTAACAGGATAATTCCTAAAAATTTCTAGCTCAAATTTGTAAAAAGTACTTATTTCATATAAAATTTAGAAAATATGTCCAAACATATCAATAATTTTCTCAACAAAATCAATACCACTCCTACTAAAGAAAATCTTGCAAACTACACTACCTACAAAATAGGAGGCATTGCTAAATTATTTTTAATACCCAAAACCATCAAAGAAGCAGAACACATATTTAAAACAGCAATAGAGGAAAAGATTAAAATATTTATCTTAGGAGGAGGTTCAAATTTATTAATAAATGACGAAGAAGACATTGATTTTCCCATAATATACACTGGTTATCTGAATAAAATCACACTTCAAGGTAATAAAATTACTGCTGAATGCGGAGCTAATTTTGAAAATTTATGTAATTTTGCTCTAGAAAACGAATTAAGTGGATTAGAATTTATATACGGAATTCCTGGCACACTTGGAGGTGCCGTTTGGATGAATGCTAGATGCTTTGGGAACGAAATTTCTGAAATATTAGATTTAGTCGTTTTTGTAGATGAGGATGGACAAACCATCTGTAAAAAATTTGAAAAAAATGAATTTTCATACAAAATTTCTCCATTTCAAAACAAAAATACTTTAATATTAAAAGTTACACTAAATTTATCTAAGGGAAATAAAAAACATATCTTAAATATTATGCAACATAATAAACAAAATAGGATAGACAAAGGTCATTATCTTTTTCCAAGTAGTGGAAGTACATTTAAAAATAATAAAAAATTTTTAAAACCTACCGGAAAAATAATTGAAGAATGCAATCTAAAAGGATTCAAAATAGGAGAAGCATCTGTTTCGAAATATCATGGAAACTTTATTATAAATAACAACAATGCCCGCGCCAAAGATATTAAAGAGTTAATTAAAAGAGTAAAAACTGAAGTAAAAGCAAAAACAGGATTCTCCCTTGAAGAAGAAGTCCTATACATTGGATTTAAAGACAAAATTTAAATCAAACATCTCTAAGTTCATTATTAATACTTTCAATAATATCTTTTATCCTAATAATTTTTTCTCTAGATTCATTAACTAAAGCAATATGCTCTCGTAAAGGCTCTAATGCATCCAAACTCATCTTAGAAACTTCAAATTCACCTAAATCGTTATTTAAATTATTAAACTTTCCGTTAATAAAAAAGTAACTATTAAATATCTCCTTATACATATTCTTAGTATCTTTAATCTTAATATCATTAGATAAATATTTATCTTCAAAAGCTCCTATTTCTTTTATGTGCTTAGCAAGTGTAGCATTTATCCTTTCATGTTGAACAGAATTATTATTAACATTATCCTGTATATCCATAAAATTTTTATAAACAGTATCTATCTCTGTGCTTATAAGTGAAATAATATTATTAACTATCTTAAGTTCATCTTTAATAGTTGTTGAGTATTTACCGGAATTTATAGCAAGCTTTCTAATCTCCTCTGCAACAACAGCAAAACTCTTACCAGCATCACCAGCCTTAGCAGCCTCAATAGCTGCATTCATTGCAAGCATATTTGTCTGACTTGATATTGATACTAAAAGTTTATTTGCACTCTGAAGATTATTCGTTTGAGACAAAAGCTCGGAGAAATTCATATTAATATTTTCAAAAATAGCATTTAATTCAAAAACTTTACTCTTCACGCTTTCAATATTTGTAGAATTTGCTACAACCACCTTGTTAAAAATCTCCAAGTTCTTATCTATCCCATAAAAAGCACTAGCATTTTCCTCAAATTTAGTAGCAATATCTGATATATTTTTACTATGCTCACTAATTGGCTCAGATATTGATTCAAAATCTTTCAAAATATTAATAATTGTTTTTTCAAATTTAGAAAAAGTATCCCCTATCCTCTCATAAGTAAAAAGACTATTCTTAACCCTCTCTATTCCTTCCTCAGGTATGTTTATCTCACTTAAGTAACTGTCCAACTCCTTTACATAAACTTTAATACTACTCACAGCATTAGTAGCTTTTAAAAAAAGGCTATCAAATTCAGAATTAATATAAGAAAAAATAAAAGACCTATATTGAACTTCAACAGGAGAGTCAATGCCTAAAACATCCTCTTTTACCTTTTTGTGATTAAGCATAACCCTAAAATCTTCCATAATGGGTAAAATTAGCTTATTACAAAGATAAAATAAAATGAAAAACGAGACAAACAAAAACCCTAAGAAAAATAATGCACTTGATTGAAACCCAAAGGGAAGAGAATTCATATTAAAAATAATACCTTGAATCACAGTTCCTTCAATCTGAGAAGAATTTAATAAATAGGAAGAATTTCTATGTTTAAAAATATATTTTGAAATATTAGAATCCGTCTTAATATAACTTACAGCTCTATGTAACACACTACTCTCATAAGCTTCCGAAAAATTCCCAATATTTACATCACTAAGGCTTAAAAACAAAGGACTAAAGTCTCTGTCAACAACAAAAAACTCATAATTTTTATTACTAGACTTAAGATAAGAATTAAACTGATTTGCTACACTATTTAACAAATCTTCAAAACAAACCATGAAACAGAGTACACCCAACACCATAGAGTTATTATTAACAACTGGAATACTTACAACAGAATAAAACTTATTCTTAATCCTTTTATAACTTGAATAATAAGCAACATTATTTCTTGCAGGAACAAAATAAATCGGATCTTCCATAATGTTATTTATACCCAAAGATGAAAAACTTCTATCTGAAAGTAGAACATTTTGTCCAATAGGAATATAAAAAATTCCCTCTAAAGAATTCTCCGCAAAAGGTACACCCTCAAAAACCTTACTTACCTCATTAAATTCTTTCGAATTTAAAAATAAAGTACTACTCGTATTCAAA
Source organism: Borrelia turcica IST7 (assembly GCF_003606285.1). Taxonomy (NCBI): domain Bacteria; kingdom Pseudomonadati; phylum Spirochaetota; class Spirochaetia; order Spirochaetales; family Borreliaceae; genus Borrelia; species Borrelia turcica. The sequence continues at coordinate 643,863 of NZ_CP028884.1, read as the reverse complement.
TCATACATAGATTTCAAATCAATATTTGAAATAAAACTATTTGAAGCATTATGCAAAATATTTAAAACATCATTATCTTTAACAAAATGATTAAGAACATCCTTAGCATACTCATATCTACTCTTAAACCGAAATTCTATATTACTTGAAAACAGCTCAAAATCAGACCTAACACGCTCTATATACTCATTTTTATAATTTAAATAGGCTTGTCCTATAAATAGCAAACTAAAGCAAATAAAAACAAAAAGTAGAAAATAGAGAAAAAACTTCATATTTTTTAATTTAACATTCACTAAATCATCATTCATAAATTCTCCAAAATTAAACCCATAAACCTATATAAACAAATCTTCCTACCGCATTACACATTATATGAATATACTAACAAGAATAATTATTTTATTATTCAGATATATGTATATAATTATATAATAAAACATATATAATACTAGTTGGTTATGATATTTTGTAAAAAGTTTTGTGAGGATTCAAGTGAAAAGAAAAAGTTCCAGTTCCACTCTTTTTTATAAGTTTAATATTGCTATTTTAATATACACAATAATTATTGCTGCTACTACTTTTTTGTTATTAAATTACGGATATAGGAAAGTAATAACTAAAGAGCTTAAAAATTTTACAAAATTTGTAAATCACATTATGACAAAAAGCTTCGTTGATGACACAAGAAACACTTTACAGGCTATTGATGAATTTATCATAAATTACAACAATGTATCTAGCGAACAAAAGAATCAGAAACTTAAAAGCATAATATCTGTTAGTAACTCTCATTTATTCCCTTCTTATATAACGATAATAGAATATGTAAACCAAAATGGAGAGGTATTGTATTCAAGCGATGAGAGAAGAATAAACTCCCAGATAAATTTAAAGGGAATTAAAGCGGATAATTTTATAAATAAAACTCAAATAATCGCATTACATAAAAACTTAATAAAAATAAATAACAAGCACTACATACCTATGATTTACAAGATAGCCACAAGAGATAACGGAAATGCAGACAACACTGGATATGTTATTTTATATTTAGACATACTAGAGCAAATAAAACAATTAAGAAAAAAGATATTTCTGTTTTTAGAGAGATCTGTACTGGAAAAGGGGAATCAACATCAAAGTTATCACTACTTCAAGATATATGCTATTAATAATCAAGGTGAAGTTTTTGGAGAACAAAATGAAGACACACTCGAACATATTAATTTATCAATAGACAACCTATTTGAAAATAATCCCAAGATAACGAATCAGTTATTAAATTCAATATCTAGGAAACAAAGCAATATTACTACTAACCATGACAATAACATAATCTCTTTAACAAGACTTACAACTTCATCTTGGTATTTAGCCATACAAATGAACTATGACAACATATTTTCAAATGAACTATACAAAATTAAATTGATGTCCTTGTCAATAATAGCAGCACTCGTAATAATATTCATTTTAATCATGATAAGCATCATCAAGAAATTAATAATAACAAAAATAGAATATTTAAATGAAGTCATTCCAAAAGTCAAAGATGGAGATTTAACGGTCAAGATTGAATCAAAGGGGAACGACTCAGTAAGTTCTACAATAAATCATTTCGGATATTTCATTGAAAATTTAAAGAATGTAATGAACTCACTACAAGACAGAGTCAAATTATTAAGAGATAATGGAGATCTTTTATTTAATGAAATAAATAAAGCCTATGATACGATAACAAATTCAAATCAGTATATAGAAAAAACACAGGGAGAAGTAGAAAAGCAAGTTGAATTTATTTCCAATACAACAAACACAATAGAGAGTTTATCTAAAAACATTGCATCACTTGACAACTCAATTGAAACTCAAGCTGCTAGCGTTGAAGAATCATCATCTGCTATTGAAGAAATGATAGGAAGTATACAATCAGTTACAGAAATAACACAAAAAGCTGCAAAAAGTACAGAAGAACTTAAAGTATTTTCAGATGACGGTCGAAAAAAGCAAGAAGAAGTTATTATGCAAATTAAAGAAATTTATAAAAACTCAACAAGACTTCAAGAAGCAAATGCTCTAATATCATCTATTGCTAGTCAGACAAACCTACTCTCAATGAATGCAGCTATTGAAGCATCTCATGCTGGTGAAGCTGGAAAGGGATTTGCAATTGTTGCAGAAGAAATTAAAGATCTTGCAGAACAGGTTACTTCACAATCAGAATCAGTTGCAGCATCAATAAATGAAATAATGGATTCTATCAATAAAACAGTAAAAACATCAGAACTCACAAATAAAGCTTTCAATCAAATATTTGATTCAATAAATCTTGTAGTTCAAGTTATAGAAGAAATAAATCATACTATGCAAGAACAGTCAATTGGTAGTCAGGAAATTTTAAAAGCTTTAAATACAATGAGAGAAATAACATATGAAGTAAAAATTGGTTCAAATGAAATGTTTAGAGGAAATAAAGAGATTATCAATACCGTTTCTCTTCTAGAAGAAATTAACATAACCGTTTCAAATTCAATGAAGAGTCTAAAAGAAGAAATCAAAAGACTAATAGGAGCAATTGAAAGTATTAAAACTTTTGGAAAAGTAAACTCAAATCATATTGTAGATATTAATACAGATACAAATCAATTTAAAACAAAATAAAATCGTTAAAGGTAAGATTTATGCAAAAAAAAACATTTTATGTTACAGATAGATATTTAAAAACTCATTTAATGCTCTTTCCAATTTTTGCTTATACAAAAACTTTTCTAGAGGGAAGTATAATATCAATTTGGATATCCATTTGCATCCTACTGCCTGCAATAATCATTAATCAAATAGAACTAAGGAATCAAATACTAGGAATTTACTTGTTTATGATAGGGATATTTGTTAGTTTAACTTATCTTTTCATGTATTATACAACCCCTATGCTTTATAACAATTTAAGATTTTCAATTCCTATTTTAATAGTTATCATAGTATCATTTCACAAAAATGAACCTTTTAAAAATCTAAAAGAGCCTTTAAGGATATTGCAATATTCCAAACTACCAATAATAACATTCGTATCATTAAGCTCAATAGTTTCACTCTTTAGAGAAATATTAAATACTGGAAATTTACAGTTTTTCAATACAAAAATATCAATAATTAAAGAGTTCAGCATAAGCAAAACACCAGCTTATAGCTCAAATGTTTTCTTAGTAGCATCTTTAATCTTTTTATTGATTAACACATTAATAAATATTAAAGGGAAAAAGAATGATTAGTAAAATAAAAAAAGATTTAGAAGATAAAATTAGTAAAACAATAAAGAAACTTGCCTTAACAAAAAATATTAAACTGGACAAAGTAACTACAATAATTCAAAAACCACCAAAGAGCGAGTTAGGAGATTTATCAATCTTAATATTTGAATTTAGCAAAATATTAGGACTTAGTCCATCTGTTATTATTGAAGAGATAGTAAAGGAGATTGGATCGGAATATGAAACCAAACCAATGGGGCCTTACTTAAACATTAAACTCAAGAGAAAGGAATTTATTCGAGATACAATTAATAAAGTCAATGAAGAAAAGGAAAAATATGGCACAAATAATTTCCTTAAGAATAAAAAAATAGTAATAGAATTTTCAGCCCCCAACACAAATAAACCACTGCACGTAGGACACCTTAGAAATGACATTATTGGAGAAAGTTTATCAAGAATATTAAAAGCTGCCGGTGGACAAATAATAAAGATAAATCTAATAAATGATAGAGGTGTACATATTTGCAAATCTATGCTTGCTTACAAAAAATTTGGGAACAATACGACCCCCGAGCTTTCTTGTAAAAAAGGAGACCATTTAATAGGTGATTTCTATGTAAAGTATAACGAATATGCAAAAGATAATGCCATAGCAGAAGAAGAAATACAAAAATTACTATGTAAATGGGAAGAAGGAGACCCAGAAACAGTTCAACTTTGGGAAAAGCTTAACAAATGGGCAATTGAAGGAATAAAAGAAACTTATAATCTTACAAACATTACATTTGATAAAATTTATCTTGAAAGTGAAATATTTGAAATCGGACGAGATGTTGTACTTAAAGGATTAGAAGACGGTTTATGTTACAGAAGAGAAGATGGAGCTATATGTATAAACATACCTACAGAAGAAAATGAAAATGCAGATAAAAAATTTAAAGAGAAAGTACTCTTACGAGCCAATGGAACGTCCATTTATCTTACTCAAGATTTGGGAAATATAGTAACCAGAAAAAATGAATATAATTTTGATGAAATGATATATGTTGTTGGAAGTGAGCAAATTCATCACTTTAAAATTTTATTTTTTGTTGCAGATAAATTAGGTATTATAAAAGAAAATAATTTAATACATCTATCTTATGGGATGGTAAATTTACCTGAAGGCAAAATGAAATCAAGAGAAGGCAATGTGGTTGATGCTGATAATTTGATTCATGATTTAGTAAATTCAACTATGCTAGAAATAAAAAAGAGAAATACAGATGAAAAAGATTTGCAAAAAATTGCTCTAGACATATCGCTAGGAGCTATTCACTACTATTTGCTAAAAACAGCCATACACAAAGATATTTTATTTAACAAAGAAGAAAGCTTATCTTTTATTGGTAATTCTGGCCCATACATTCAATATGTAGGAGCAAGAATTAATAGCATACTTGAAAAATACAACACATTAAACTTACCCAGAGAAGGTGCTAATCTAGACTTATTGGAACAGGAAAAAGAATGGGAACTAATTAAGATTATTTCTGAATTTGAAGAACATATAATTAAAGCGTCAAAAGACTTAAATCCTTCATTAATAACTCAATACTCTTACTCACTTGCAAAAAGCTTCAGCACATACTACCAAGAGACGAAAATAATAGACACAAATAACCTTGAACTCACAAATTCAAGAATAAGTTTATCCAAAGCCGTTCTACAAACAATAAAAAACTGCATGAATTTACTAAACATTCCTTACATGAAAAAGATGTAGAGTTCACCACTCTACATCACACTAATTCAAAATCATCCTTACTAAATATTGACATTATCTTTTTATGATACTTTTCCATTATATAATATCTTTTAAGCTTAAGAGTATTAGTAAGCTCCTCACCAATAACAAAAGAATCTTTTAATAAAATAAAGCCCACTATTCGCTCGAAATTCTTAAAACCAGACTTAGGATTAACTATATCTGAAATACATTTAGAATAAAGTTTGTTAACAACTTCACTAGATAATAAATCATCTCTGGAAGAAAAGATTGTTCCATTAGAATTTGACCACTTTTCAAGTGATTCAAAATTAGGTACAATAATAGCTCCCAAAAATTTCTGATCTTGTCCAACAATCATAACGTTTTCAATAAGTAAAGATTTTGATAAAGCTCTCTCAAT